>JBEKVE010000083.1:0-13674 GCA_049514335.1 Acidimicrobiales bacterium | reverse complement strand
GCCGATGTGCCGGTGGACCGTACCCGGCGCCGCCCTGCCCGGCCACCACGGTCGGGGGAACGTCACTGCGGCGGGCGGCACGTCCCGGGGGCCCAGCCCCACACCGAGACGACGGCGGCGGGAAGGTCGCTCGGGCACGGCGTCCCACCGACGCCACCGAGCCCGTCGGACTGCGCCTTCCACGACCCCGACGCCGTTCGCTGGAACAGCAGGTAGGACCCGTCGTCCTGCACCGACACCTGGGCCTGCTGCGAGGACTCGCTCGGCACCAGGCCGCCCGCGGCCCAGTACGTGGCGCTGGCGGCGTCGTAGGCGTAGTACGTCGTCCCCGCCACCAGACCCGTGTAGTCCGATGGCGCCAGGCTGTTCAGGCTGGCTCCGGCCGCCACCAGTTGGGTGCGCAGGGAAGCGGTGACGACCAGGTTCTGGGTCCCGGTCGTCTGCGCCGTGGTGGTCGTGGCCGAGGTGGACGACGACCCCGCGGCGGTGGTGGCTGTCGAGGCGGTCGATGTCGAGGCGACCGGAGTGGTGGTGGTCGTCCCCGTCCCCCCCGATCCGGAGCAGGCCGCCAGCAGCGAGCCGAAGCCCACCGCCAGCACTCCTGCTCCGGTCAGACCGAGTGGACGTCTCTTTGTGCGCGGCGCCGACATCGCCTCAGTGTCGCAGCCTCGGACCGCGCCGGGCGGCATCCCCCGGGAGCGGCGGGCCCGACATGGCGTCGAGGGCGAACCACACGGGGCGAACCGGCGAACCTCAGGGGGCGAACAGGTCCAGAGCCTCCGCCACCTGCTGCAAAGCGGTGAGGTGGTCGTCGAGGGAGGCCAAGCCCGCCCCCATGGTGTTGACCGACAGGTGGGAGGCGCCGGCGCCGCGCCAGCGTTCGATCTGCTCGAGCAGCTTGCCGAGACCGCCTGCGCCCCAACTCACCCTGCCCTCCATGCCCAGCGTGGCCGGGTCGCGCCCCGCGGCGCGTGCCGCCTGGTCAACGGTGTCGCGGGCCTCTTCGAGCCCGTGGCCCGGGGGAACCTGGGGAAACCACCCGTCGGCCAGGCGTCCGGCCCGCCGGTAGGCGGCGGGGGACGCCGCCCCGAACCAGATGGGGATGGGCCGCTGCACCGGCAGGGGGGCGATCCCGGCCCCGGTGACACGCTCGTCGGTGCCCGCATAGGTGACGCTGGGCTCGGTCCACAGCCGGCGCAACAGCTCCACCTGCTCCTCGACCCGCCGGCCCCGGTCGGTGAAGGACCTGCCCAGTGCCTCGTACTCCACCGCGTTCCACCCCAGGCCGACGCCCAGGCGGAAGCGCCCGCGGGTGAGGAGGTCCACCTCGGCGGCCTGCTTCGCCACCAGGGCCGTCTGGCGCTGGGGCAGGATGATGATGCCGGTGACGAGGTCGAGCCCGCACACCCCGGCCAGGAAGCCGAACAGGGTGAAGGGCTCGTGGAACGTGGTGTGCACGTCGTAGGGGCCGTTCCAGCCCTGGTGCACGGCGGGGTCGGCCCCCACCACGTGGTCGTAGGCGAGCAGGTGGCCGAACCCGAGCTCCTCCACCCCCTGGGCGTAGCGGCGCACCGCAGCCACCTCGGGCCCGATCTCGGTCTGGGGGAACACCACGCCGATCCGCACGACTCCTGTCTACCCTCCATGACGCTGCGTGTACGCCGGTACGCTCCGGAATGTGTCACATGCCGATGCTGCAATGGGGCCGATGACCCCCACCGGCGTCCTGGCCCGTTTCCACCCGGCGGTGGCGGCGTGGTTCGCCCGGCGCTTCCCCGACGGCCCCTCGGACCCCCAGGAGCAGGGGTGGCCGCTCATCGCCGGCGGCACCGACACCCTCATCGCCGCCCCCACCGGGTCGGGCAAGACCCTGGCCGGGTTCCTCGTCGCCATCGACGCCGCCTACCGCGCCCACGAGGCCGGTGAGGACATCGCCGGCACCCGGGTCGTGTACGTGTCGCCGCTCAAGGCCCTGGCCGTCGACATCCAGCAGAACCTGGAACGCCCGCTTCAGGAGATCGCCGCTGTAGCGCGCGACATGGGCCTGCCCGTGGCGCCCATCACGGTGGCGGTGCGCACCGGCGACACCACCAGCGGGGCGCGCACGGCCATGGTCAAGCATCCCCCCACGTTCCTCGTCACCACGCCCGAGAGCCTCTACCTCCTGGTGACCGCCGAGCGAAGCCGGGCCGTGCTGGGGGACGTGCGCACGCTCATCGTCGACGAGATCCACGCGCTCGCCCGCGACAAGCGCGGCTCGCACCTGGCACTCACCCTCGAGCGCCTCGAGCACCTCCAGCACGGTTCGCGTCCGCAGCGCATCGGCCTGTCCGCCACACAGCGCCCCATCGAACAGACCGCCCGGCTGCTCACCGGATCCGGTGCGGGACGCCACGCCGCCATCGTCGACTGCGGCCACGCCCGCGCCCTGAAGGTCCGCATCGAGCTGCCCGACACCGAGCTCGCCGCCGTGGCCTCCACCGAGCAGCTCGGCGAGGTCATCGATCGCATCGCCGACCACGTGCGCGCCCACCGCACCACCCTGGTGTTCGTGAACACCAGGCGCATGTCCGAGCGCCTGGCACACCTGTTGGGCGAACGGCTCGGCCCCGAGCAGGTCGCCGCCCACCACGGCAGCCTGTCCAAGGACCGTCGCCTGCGCGTCGAGGACCGCCTGCGGGCCGGGGACCTGCGGGCACTGGTGGCGACGGCCTCGCTCGAGCTGGGGATTGACGTCGGTCCGGTGGAGCTCGTGTGCCAGGTGGGTTCGCCGCGCGCCATCGCCACGTTCCTCCAGAGGGTGGGGCGGTCCAACCACTCGCGCAGCGGCACGCCGGAGGGGATCCTCTACCCCATGACGCGCGACGAGTTGGTGGAGTGCGCGGGGTTGCTGGCGGCGGTGCGCGCCGGTCGCCTCGACGCCACCTGCCCGCCCGTGGCGCCGCTCGACATCCTGGCCCAGCAGATCGTGGCCGAGGTGGCCGGGGCCGAGGAGTGGGACGAGGACGGCCTCTTCGAGCTGGTGCGCCGCTCCGCCCCCTATGCAGAGCTCGACCGGACCGACTTCGACGCCGTGGTCGAGCTCGTGTCGGAGGGCATCACCACCGGTCGGGGCAAGCGCATGGCCTACGTGCACCGCGACGGCGTGAACGGTGTGCTGCGGCCCCGACGCGGCGCCCGCCTCGCCGCTCTCACGAGCGGCGGCGCCATCGCCGAGGTGGGCGACTACCGGGTGGTGGCGGAGCCCGACGACACGCCGGTGGGGACGGTCAACGAGGACTTCGCCATCGAGTCGATGGTGGGCGACGTGTTCCTCCTCGGCACCCATTCGTGGCGTGTGCGCCGTGTCACCCAGGGCGAGGTGCGGGTGACCGACGCCGAAGGTGCGCATCCCACCATCCCGTTCTGGGTCGGGGAGGCGCCCAGCCGCACCGAGGAGCTCTCCGAGGAGGTGTCGGAGCTGCGCCGGGCGGTCGAGGGCATCGTGGGTGGTGGCGACAAGGATGGGCAGGATGTGGCGGCGGCGGCCCGGCACCTCGAGGAGTCGTGCGGCATCGACGCCGACGCCGCCGAGCAGCTGGCGCAGTACCTGACGGCCGCGCTCGGGGAGCTGGGCGTGCTCCCGACCCGCGACCACATCGTGTTCGAGCGCTTCTTCGACGAGGCGGGTGGCATGCAGATGGTGGTGCACGCCCCCTTGGGCGGGCGCATCAACCGGGCGTTCGGTCTGGCGTTGCGCAAGCGCTTCTGCGCCACCTTCGACTTCGAGCTGCAGGCGGCGGCGAACGACGACGCCGTGGTCCTGTCGCTCGGGCCCCAGCACAGCTTCCCCCTCGACAGCGCGCCGCGACTGCTGCGGTCGGAGACGGCCGAGAGCGTGTTGCGCCAAGCGGTGCTGGCGTCTCCCATGTTCGCCTCCCGCTGGCGCTGGAACCTGAACCGGTCGCTCGCCATACTGCGCTTCCGCGGCGGCAAGAAGAACCCCCTGCCCGTGCAGCGCATGGAGGCCGACGACCTCATGGCTGCCGTCTTCCCCGCCCTGGCGGCGTGCCAGGAGAACACCCCGGGCGGTCCCATCGTCATCCCCGACCACGTCATCGTGCGCCAGACCCTGCTCGACTGCCTGCACGAGGCCATGGACATCGACGGGCTCGTCGCCGTGCTCGAGCGCCTCGAGGCCGGAGATCTCTCCGTGCATTTCGTGGACTCGTCGACACCGTCGGTGCTCTCCCACGAGATCCTGAACGGCAAGCCCTACACCTTCCTCGACGACGCGCCGCTCGAGGAGCGCCGCACGCGTGCGGTGCAGCTGCGCCGCGGTCTGCCGTTGCACGCCGAGGCGCTCGGGCGCCTCGATCCCGACGCCCTCGACCGAGTCCGGTCCGAAGCCGCTCCCGACCTGCGCGGCCCGGAAGAGCTTCACGACCTGCTGCTGTCGACCGTGGTGTGGCGGCCCGAGGAGCACCTCGCCCCGTGGTTCGCCCAGTTGGTGTCGGCCGGACGGGCCGGGACGGTGTCACCTCCGACCCCGGGTGATCCCTCCCCCGCTCCTCCCGGGCTCTGGTACGCGACCGAGCGCCGGTCCTGGGTCGAGGTGCTCTTCCCGTCAGCCCGCCACGACCCGCCCACCTCCGTGGTCGCCGACGTGCTCGGCATGGCGGACGCCGACGTGCTCGGCGTCACCGACGGCGCCGGCGGTGACGCGGCGACCGAGCCCCTCGACGCCGACGTCGTGGCGGCGGAGACGGTGCGCGGCCACCTCGACGTCACCGGGCCCGTCACCGTGGCCGAGCTGGCGGCGCGCACCGCCCTGGCGACCACGCGGGTCCAGGTCGGGTTGGGTCGCCTCGAAGCCGAGGGGTTCGCCATGCGGGGCCGTTTCGACCCGGCCGGTGACGAAGAGGTCGAGCAGTGGTGCGCCCGGCGACTCCTGGCGCGGATCCACTCCTACACCCAGCACCGCCTGCGGCGCGAGATCGAGCCGGTCACGGCGCAGGAATTCATGCGCTTCCTGTTGCAGTGGCAGCACGTCGACCCCTCGGCGCGCCGCCAGGGGCGGGCCGGCGTCCTGGCCGTGGTGGACCAGCTCCAGGGGTTCGAAATCCCGGCCGGCGCATGGGAGGAGTCGGTGCTCCCGGCCCGCGTCGAGGGCTACCAGCCCCGGTGGCTCGAGGACCTGTGCCTGGCCGGCGACCTGGTGTGGGGCCGCCTGGCAGCGCGTGCCACCGACAGCGACGACGCGCCGCGGCGGGGCTCGGCCACGCCGTCGCGCGCCACACCCGTCACCTTCGCCCTGCGCGAGGACCTCCCCTGGCTGCTGCGGGCGGCGCGCGGCGACGCCACCGCCGCCGAACCCGCCCACGGGCCGGCCCGCGAGGTGCTCGACGCCCTGCGCACCCACGGGGCCATGTTCCACGCCGAGCTGCGCGGCGCCACCGGGCGATTGCCGGTGGAGGTGGAGGAAGGGTTGTGGGACCTGGTGGCACGCGGTCTGGTCACCGCCGACGGCTTCCAAGCGGTGCGCTCCCTGCTGTCGGCGCGCGACGCGTGGAAGCGCCGCCACCGCCACGAGCAGCGTCTGCGTCCCGGGGGGCGACGGGCGCCGACCCGGCGCGAGGGGGGCGAGGGGCGCTGGGCCCTCCTGCCCGCCGCCGGCGCGCTCAGCTGGGACGCCGAGGAGCTCGACCGCGACAGCCTGGCCGAGCAGGTGGCGGGGCAGCTGCTCGCCCGCTGGGGCGTCGTGTTCTGGGACCTCATGGCGCGCGAGAGCCTGGCGCTTCCCTGGCGCGAGATCATCTGGGCCCTGCGCCGCCTCGAGGCACGCGGCGTGGCGCGCGGCGGGCGGTTCGTGCACGGCCTCGCCGGCGAGCAGTACGCGCTGGCCGAGGCCGTCGACGAGCTGCGCCGCGTGCGACGGTCCGAGCGGACGGGGCAGACCGTCCGGTTGAGCGCCGCCGACCCGCTCAACCTGGTGGGCATCGTCCTCCCCGGCCCCCGGGTCACGGCGGTGCGCACCAACTGGGTCACCTACCGCGACGGTGTGGCACTGGTGGACGAGCACGGCGACGGGCGCGCCGGCGCTGGTCGGCCCGTGCGCTCCACGCCCGCCTGAGCCGGTGGCGCGCACCGGGCCGTCCACCACCGTGGTCGCCGCCATGCGCCTCGAGGCCCTGGCGCTCGGGGGAGGCGTGGTGCGCATCGGCATGGGCCACCGCCGGGCACAACCGGCGGCGTGTGCCTTGGCGGCACGCCTCGACGCCGGCGCCCCCGTGGTGCTGGCCGGCATCTCCGGGGGGCTCCACGCCGATCTGCAACCGGGCGAGGTGGTGGTGGCCACGTCCGTGCGAGGACCCGAGGGTGACGACCTGGCGCTGCACGGGGGCGACGCCGAGGCGGTGGCGGACGCCCTGCGCCGGAACGGGCGCCGGGTCCACCTCGGCCCCGTCGTGTCGTCGACCACCCTCGTGCACGGTGAGCGCCGGGCCGAGCTGGCCCGCAGCGGGGCGCTGGCCGTCGACATGGAGTCGTCCTGGGTGGCGGGCGCCCTCGGTGACCAGCGCCTGGTGGTGGTGCGGGTGGTGGCCGACACGGCCGGCAACGTGGCGGTGGGCCTGTTGAAGGGCCTGGCCGCCCTGCGCGGGCTGCGGTCGGCCTTCGACGACTGGAGCGCCGCCGACGGCGCCGGCGGACGCTCCTGATGCTCGAGCTGGACGGCCTCGTCCGTCACTACGGCGACGTCGTCGCTCTCGACCACCTGTCGTTCACCGTGCCCCCCGGCGAGGTCTTCGGCTTCCTCGGGCCCAACGGTTCGGGGAAGACGACCGCCATGCGCGCCGTTTTCGACCTGGTCGAGTTGGAGTCCGGCACGGTGCGCTGGCGCGGTGCCACGGTGACGGCGGCGGACCGCCGCCGCTTCGGCTACATGCCCGAAGAGCGCGGCCTGTACCCGAACATGGTGGTGGCCGAGCAGATCGAGTACCTGGCTCGTCTGCACGGCGTCGAAGCGGACAAGGCCGGGCCGGCCACGCTGGAATGGCTCGAGCGGCTGGGCGTGGCTGACCGTGCCACCAGCAAGGTCGAGGCCCTGTCCCTCGGCAACCAGCAGCGGGTGCAGCTGGCCGCCGCCCTCGTGCACGATCCGGAGCTGGTGGTGCTGGACGAGCCGCTGTCAGGCCTCGACCCGGTGGGCGTCGACGCCGTGAGCGGTGTGCTCGAAGAGCAGGCTGCCGCGGGGCGGGGCGTGCTGTTCTCGAGCCACCAGCTCGACCTGGTGGAGGACCTGTGCCAGTCCGTCGCCATCATCGACCACGGGCACCTGGTGGCCTCGGGGACGGTCGAGGAGCTCACCACCGCCGGGCGGCGCCGCCTCGTGGTGAAGGTGGCCGGGGACTGGGCCGGCACCTGGGCCACCCACCTCGAGGGTGCCACCGTGTCACGGGTCGACGCCGGCGCCGTGCGGCTCGTCCTCGACGACAGCACCGATCCCCAGGCCGTCCTGGCGGCCGCCATGGCGGCGGGGAGCGTCGAGCAGTTCGGCTTCGAGCGACGCCGGCTGTCCGAGGTGTTCCGGGAGGCCGTGGCGTGAGCCACCTCATCATCATCGTCGTCCTGGTGGTGCTGGTGGGCGTGCGCGTCGTCCTGTGGCGGCGACGCCGTGCCCGCCCGTCGGGACAGGGCGCTGGCGCCGCGTACCGGCCCCTGGTCCTGGTGGGGCTGCGCAAGGTGGCGGCGCGCTTCGGGCACGTGGGCGGCGACGTCGGACTCGTGGCGGCACGCGAGATACGCGAACGGGTGCGAGGCCGCACTTTTCGCGTCGCCACGCTGATCATCCTGCTGGCCGTGGCGGCGGCTGTGGCCATACCGGTGTTGCGCAAGGGAGGGCACAGCGTCGAGCGCGTGGGCGTGGTGGGGGCGTTGTCGGCGCCCCTGCGCATCAGCATCACCGCCACCGGACCCGAGCTCGGGACCAAGGTGGTGCTGGTGGACGAACCCACGCTCGACGCGGCGCGCCGCGGCCTGCGCAGCGGGCGCCTCACCCTGGTGCTCGTCGATGCCCGGAAGCTCGTGGTGGACAAGGCGCTGGCGGCGGGCGACACCTCCGCCCCGGCGCTCCTGGCCGAGGAGGTGTCGGCCACGGTGAGCCTCCAGAACGGGCTCGTCACGGCGGGCGTGCACCCCGACCAGGCGGCGCGCCTGGCGCATCCGCGTCCCCTGCCGGTGCAGAGCCTGCAACCGCCCGTGCACAACCAGGCGGCCCGCACCACCGCCGTCTACGGGCTCATCCTCACCTACGTGCTGCTCACCCAGTACGGCACGTGGCTCCTGATGGGTGTGGTGGAGGAGAAGTCCTCACGCGTGGTGGAGGTCCTGCTGTCGACGCTGCGCCCCGGTCAGCTGCTCGCCGGCAAGGTGATCGGCATCGGCACGGTGGCCCTGCTGCAGGCCGCCCTCATCGTGGGGATGGCCCTCGGACTGGGCGCCGCGCTCGGCTCCACCCTCCTCCACGGCACCGCCCCCCTGGTGGTGGTGGGGTCGCTCGTGTGGGTGGTGCTCGGCTACAGCTTCTACTGCTGGGTCTACGCCGCCGGGGGATCGCTGGCCGACCGCCAGGAGCAGGTGCAGAGCCTCGCCTTCCCCCTGCAGCTGCCCATCCTGTTCGGCTACATCGTGTCGCTCACCTCGCTCGGGGCCGGCTCACCCTCGACCCTGATCACGGTGCTCGCCTACCTCCCCCCCACCGCCCCCTTCGCCATGCCGGTGTTGCTCGGCCTGGGCTTCGCCACGTGGTGGCAGTTCGCCCTGTCGTGCGCCATCACGCTCGTCTGCATCGTGGGGGTGGCGCGGCTGGCGGCCGTCATCTACAAGCGCGCCATCCTGCGCACCGGCGGACGGGTGCACCTGCGCGACATCCTCGGGGCCAAGGCTCTTCCCGGGCCGGCCTGAGGACCGAGGCGGCGAGCGTCAGGCGGCGTGGGAGAACATGCTGCCCAGGTGCATCTTCCCCAGGAACCCGCCCAGGAACTGCTCCACCGTGGACAAGGGGATGGCGGTCACCTGCGACGAGGACGGCACGGTGATCGTCACCGGGGCCCCGTACTGGCCCAGATCGACGGTCGCCGCCAGCGCCAGCCGGCCGTGGGTGGCGGTACCGCCCGCCTGCACGACGCGGTTCGAGGAGTCGGCCCACACGTCGGCCTGGACACGGAACCCGTCCACCTGACCCGTGATCCGGTCTCCCGACGCCGAGACATCGTTCACCGTCTTCGAGCCGAGCGACACCACGTGGCCGTGGTGCGACTGCACGAAGGCGAGGATGGCGCCCACGTTGCCGAGCGCCGAGGCGGCGGTGCCGAACGCCCCCGACAGGCTCGACGTCACCCCGGAGGGAAGGGCGACGGAGATCCACGGTGTTCCGGTGAGCGCGGAGAGACCCGGCACCTCGGCGTAGACGGTGCCACCCGACAGCACGACGTCGATCACCGCCGGCGAGCTCGAGCCGCCGGGCAGGAACGACGACAGGCCGGCGGGCAACGTCACCGACAACGAGGCGGCGTCGTTGGCGAAATCGACTTGGCCTGACCCTGTGACGCTCAGGGTGGCGCCGCGCTTGGTGAGCCCGCTCACCTGGGCCGAGAAGGTGAGGCTGGCGGTACTGACCGGCGTGGACGCCGCCACCGTGTGCACGGGCCTCTTGGCCCGGGCGAAGGCACCGGTGGCGAGACCACCCACGCCCGTTCCCACCAGAGCCGCCACCAGGCCCAACGATCCGAGCACCTTGGTCCGCCGTGTCACGTGCACCCACCCCCAGGTCGAGCCGCCATCCGTTCCCCTTCCAGGTGGCGACGGCGCGAGCCTAGACCCCGGGCCCCGTCTCCCGTCGGCGGACGATCCCGGCTCTGTGGCCCATGGCGACGAGAGGGTCGGTGGCGCCTTGGCTAGGGTGCGGACATGACCATCTCCAGCGGTGATCGAGTCCCTGACGTCGAGGTCAAGACCATGGGCGCCGAGGGCCCGACCGCCCTGCGCACGGGTGCGGTGCTCGGCGGCCCGAAGGTCGTGCTGTTCGCCGTGCCGGGGGCGTTCACCCCGGGGTGCTCCAAGATCCACCTCCCCGGCTACGTGCAGAACGCCGAGGAGCTGAAGGCGAAGGGCGTCACCACCATCGCCTGTGTCTCTGTCAACGATCCGTGGGTGATGCAGGCGTGGGCCGACGCCCAGGGCGTGGGCGACTCGATCGTCATGCTCGCCGACGGCAACGGGGAGTTCACCCGGGCCATGGGTCTCGACTGGGACGGCACGGGGGCGGGGCTCGGGCTCCGTTCGCAGCGCTACGCGGCGGTCATCGAGAACGGCGTGATCACGTCGCTCGAGGTCGAGCCCAAGCCCGGGGTCGACGTCAGCTCGTGCAGCAACATCCTCGCCAAGCTCTGATCAGCGCGCTGATCGGCCCCGGCCCGGTGGTGCCGGTTCTCCGAGACGGGAGACGGCTCAGGGGCTGCCCGGCACCGAGGGGGTGCCACCGATCTGTCCCGCCAGCTGGTCGAGGCACTTGGCCTGCTGCGCCGGGGTGGGTGGGTCGCCGTAGGTCGAGGCCCGGCCCTCGGCGCACAGCTTGATCTGGCTCTCGGCGTTCGAGGTGCTCAGGATGGAGTGTTGCGAGCCCGGACCCGATGCGGTTCCACCCCCGAAGGCGTTCATGCTGACGAGCAGGAGGACGGCCACGATGGCCAGGCTGATCGTCATGGCCAACAGGCTCACGCCCGTCGTCAGGCCCCTGTCGTCTCTGTGACGGCGCATCAGCTGTGTCATGGGCCTGCCTCCCGTCGGCGGGCATCCCCATGATCGTCATCGGCCGGCGAGCCGGCGGACTGAAGCCAGGGCGGGACCTCTTCCCTTGGCGCGGGTCAGGCGCTCAGCGCCCCCACCGGCCTCCGGAGAAGTAGTTGTGGACCTCGAAGAACTGGATCTCGGGCCCGGGCATGTCTATCTCCAGGAACACCGGTGCGAGCTTGTCCTCGGCGAATCGCTCGAACGCGTCACGCGACTCCCACACGTCGACGACGCGGATGCCCTTGTCGGTCTTGGTGACCCAGTGGAACAGCTCCGCTTCCGGCGCCGGTCCGAGAGGCAGGAGCCCGATCGACTCGAGGATCTGGTCGTACTGATCGAGCGTCGCGCCGGCGAAATCCAATTGCACCCCGATTGCCATGAGACCCCCGCACGGTCAGCGCTCGGTTGATACGTCGCCATTATCGCGCCATCGTGTGCGGAAAGGCAGAGCGTGCCAGTACACCCCGGCGCGGTGGCAGCACGGTGTGCCACCGGGTTCGCGCTCCTTCGCTACCGGACGGTCACTTGTCCTGTGAGAGGGCGCCGTCGGTGCCAGGCTTGTGGCTGTGCCGGGAGTGGCCGGCACCGACGATCGGGGGACGATGGCCACGGGCAGGCGACCGGGATCGACGGCGCTCCAGCGACGGCACATCGATGTGGGCGGCGTGGCGCGCACGTACCTGGTGGCCCCGGCACCCGGGCCCGGTGCGCCCCTGCTCGTGGCGCTGCACGGGCTCGGCATCACCGGCGCCGACGTCGACCGGTTCAGCGGTCTGTCCGACCGTGCGCCGGCGGCCGGTTTCGCCACTGTGTTCCCCGACGGCTGGATGCAGATGTGGGACGGCGACCGCCGCTACCCGCGTCGCCGGCACATCGACGACGCCGCTTTCATGGTGGCACTCGTCGATCGGCTCGTGGCCGAGGGCGTGTGCCGTCCCGGCCCGGTGTCGCTTGCCGGCGTCTCCAACGGCGCCTTCTTCGCCGAGCGCCTGGCCCGGTACGCCGTGCTCGACGTGGCCAGCGTGGCCCTCGTGTCCGGCGCGGCCACCGAGACGGGCCGCCAGGGCTGCCCCCGCCCCCGACAAGGCGCGGCCGTGGCGCTGTTCGCCGGCACCGGCGACCGGATCGTTCCCTCCGGGGGCGGTCGCATCGGTGGACGCGGGCTGATCGGCATGCTCGTGGCGCGCCGGGCGCGGCGCAGCGGGGGGATCGGGCCCCCGGTGGTGGCTGGGGCCGAAGCCGTGGCCGGCGACTGGGCCGCCGCCAACGGCGTGTCCGGACCGCCTGCCGTCGAGAGGGTGCCGGGCCCGCCCGGGGACCTGCCCGTCACCTGCATGCGCTGGTCGGCGCCGCAACGCCCGCCGGTGGTGCTGTACCGGATCGAGGGCGGTGGGCATGACTGGCCGGGGCGACCGCCCCTGCTCCCGGTCCGCCTGGCCGGGCGCGGCGCCCGGCACCTCGACGCCACGGGCATCATCCTCACCGTGGCCCGCCAGGCCCAAGGGCTCGGCCC
Organism: Acidimicrobiales bacterium; assembly: GCA_049514335.1. GTDB lineage: Bacteria > Actinomycetota > Acidimicrobiia > Acidimicrobiales > UBA8190 > JBEKVE01. Next base: position 1,331 of record JBEKVE010000083.1, on the reverse strand, counting down.
GTAGACGCGGTTTCCCGGCCGTTACGCCGTCTTCTCCCACACCGAGACGTGCGAGGTGCTGTCCCCGCTGAAGGGCTGGCGGTTCCACCCGCTCCAGCGGTGGCGCAAGGTCATGCCGGCGATCCGTGCCATGAGATCGAGCTCCGACGGCCACACGTAGCGGAACGGAGCCGAGAACGTTCCCACCCTGTCGCCCACGGCCCAGAAGTGGTGCGAGGTGGACTGCTGTGCGGCGGTATCGGTGTACTCGTCCACACCCACGTAGCCAGGGCGGAGGCTGAAGACCCGGGCCACCTCCCCGGGCGGCAGGCGTCGGAGGTCGGGCACGCCCACCTCGATGACGAAGCATCCTCCCGCTTCGAGGTGGGCGGCGGCGTTGCAGAAGCACGCCACCTGCTCGTCCTGGGAGGTGAGGTTCGTGATGGTGTTGTACACCAGGTAGACGAGCGAGAACGTCCCGTCTACCCGGGTGGTGGAGAAGTCGCCGATCGTCACAGCCACGTCGGCTGCACCGGGCTTGGCCTGCATGCGCTCGACCATGAAGGGTGAGTTGTCGATGCCGTGCACGGGCACGCCGCGCTGGCGCAGGGGCAGTGCGATACGCCCCGTGCCGATGCCGAACTCGAGCGCGCCCCCGGTGCCGGCCAACTCCACCAGGACGTCGACGGCCGCGCCGATGACCGAGGGATCGAACATCCCCGTGGTGTCGAGGTCGTAGCCGGCAGCGATGTCCTCGTCGAAGTAGATCTTCGCCACGCCCGAAACTCTTGCAGCGCGACACAGCAGCCGCAACCGGTACGGGCCCGTCCGCCGCACAAACCGGGCCCCGACAGGCACCGGCTCGTTGGGAGCCCGCATACCCGTGCCACCATTGGATCGTGGAGGGCTCGTGCGAGGCGCTGATCGAGGAGGCAGAGGCGGCCCCCGTCGAAGGATGGGACTTCGGCTGGCTCGATGGGCGAGCCACCGAGCAACGGCCCAGTTGGGGCTACTCCAGGTTGGCGGCCGAACGGGCGAAGGACGTGGCGTCGTTGCTCGACCTCCAGACCGGCGGTGGCGAGCTGTTGTCCGAGCTTCCTCGGTTGCCCCCGCTCACGGTGGCAACCGAAGGGTGGGAGCCCAACGTCCGTCGTGCCGCACAGCGCCTCCACCCGCTCGGTGCGTCGGTCGTGTTCGCCCACGAGGACCAGCCCGCGCTGCCGTTCGGATCGGGGACGTTCGACCTCGTCGTCAGCCGACATCCGGTGACAACCTGGTGGGACGAGGTGGCGCGGGTCCTCCGGCCAGGCGGCCGCTACCTCTCCCAACAGGTGGGCCCGCACACCATGCGG
>JBEKVE010000082.1:0-13691 GCA_049514335.1 Acidimicrobiales bacterium | reverse complement strand
AGCTCGGGCTCACCCGCCATCACCCCGCCGTCCCCGCCGCCGATCCGTGGGCCTCTCGGGCCGCTCCCGCCTCGGCCAGCACGTCGTGCACGAAGCCGACGGTCCTCGCCACCACGAGGTCGGCGTCGTGGTCGAGGGGAGCCACGTGGTAGCTCTGCTCGAGCCACACCCTCTCCACCGGACCCGACACCCCTGCCACGAGGACGTCACCGGACGAAGACGGCACGACGTGGTCCTGGCGGCTCGACATGAGCAGGACCGGACAGGCGATGCGACCGAGGTCCGCCGCCACCTCGTCGATGCCCTCGAAAAGGCTGAGGGCGGCGGCCACGGGGGTGCTCGAGTAGGCGAGCTCCACCGAGCCCTCCTTGGCGATGTCGGACCCCACGGCGGGGGCGAGCTCGGTTCCGGACTCGAGCACGCCGCGCATGACCTCGCGGAAACTCTCCGCCGGAGGGTCGACGAACGGGTTCACGAGGACCATGCCGGCGATCTCGCTGTGGAGCTCCGCCAGCCGGCACGCCAGCGTGCCCCCCATGGACAGCGCGACGAGGGCCACCCGGTCGCACCGGTCGGCGAGGTCACGGTAGGAGTCCTCGGCTTTTCGCAGGTAGTCGGACCATCGGGTGGCGACCATGTCCTCCACGGCGGTCCCATGGCCGGGGAGCAGGGGAAGATCGACGGTGTAGCCCTGGTCGGCCAGAGCCTCGGCCAGGCCGCGCATCGACTGCGGGTTGCCGGTGAAGCCGTGGAGCACCAGGACGCCGGCGGGACCGCCGTCGCTGTGGAAGGGCTCGGCACCGGGGATGACAGGGGCGGGCACGTCGCGCATGCTAGGCGACGCCACGGCGCCGGCCGGTGCTGCGGATAGGGTGGAGGCCCGCCGCATCCAAGGGACCTATGCGCGGAGCGGCGGCCGCAGTTCGACCAGCATGCAGGACGACCAGTATCAGCGTGACCAGCAAGGAGCGCAGCGACGATGGACCAGTACCCTTTCCTCAGTGACGAGTGGGTGGACGAGGCCCGCCGGATCCGCGAGGAATACGCCGGATCCGCCGCCACCGTGCCGCACCAGATGCGGATGAACCTGGTCATCACCGACGTGCCCTTCGGCCCCGGCGCCATCGACGCCCACATGGACACCTCCGAGGGCCAGCTCAAGCTCGAGACCGGGCACATCGACCCGGTCGATCTCAAGGTGACGCTCGACTACGCCACGGCCAAGGCGATCCTGGTGGAGGGCAACCCCCAGGTCGGCATGCAGGCCTTCATGCAGGGAAGGGTCCGGGTGGAGGGGGACATGGCCAAGCTGATGATGCTGCAAGGCGCTCCTCCAGACACCAACGCCCAGGCCGTGGCGCAGCGCCTGCGCGACATCACCGCCTGATCGCACGGGGGCGCCTGCCTGTCCGGCGCGCTGCGTCAGGCGACGTCGGTGGGGAGCACGACGCCGGTGGTCGCCGCTGTGTTCTGCGCTACCGCCGGCTGCGCTACCGCCGGCTGCGCAACCGCCGGCCGTGCCGCCTCTGGCTGTGCCGCCGCTGGCTGTGACACGGCCGGCCGTGCCGCCGCTGGCTGTGCCGCCGCTGGCTGTGACACGGTCGGCGCGTCGCTGCCACCTGCCGGCGGCGGGTACTCGCTCACCGACTCGACCGCACGGATGGTGGAGCGCGACATGATGGCGGCCACCACACCGAGCAGCGCCACGGCTCCACCCACCAGGTAGGCGCGGTGGAAGGAGGCGAGTACCGACGTATGGGCGCGCACGGCCGCCTGCTGCACGGTTTCCATCACCTGGATGCCCGCCACCGTTCCCACCTGGTTCATGAGCTGCTGCGACGCAGCCGCCGTGCCGAGCTCCTCGGGAGCGAACTCGTTGGCGATGGTGGCCGACAGGGAGGGGGAGGCGACGCCCAGTCCGATCCCCGACAGCACGAGAGCAACCTCGACGAGCGCGAGGCCCCCGCTGTGCCCGGCCAGCGCGAAGACCACCATCGACAGGACCACCGCCGACGTGCCGATGACCGCCGAGGTCCGCTCCCCGATGCGCACTGCCAGGTATCCGGCGAACGGTGCCAGGGCCGAGAACACGATGGGGCGGGGCAACGACAAGAAGCCGACGGCGGACTGGTCGTGCGCGTAGCCGAACGCCTCTTCGAGGAGAAGCGGGGTCAGGAAGAACGCGCCCAGATACCCGAAGTTGGAGAAGGCCTGGGCGGCGAGGGGGAAGACGACGTTGCGCTTGCGCAAGTGCCGCAAGGCGAGGATGGGCTCGGCGGCGCGGCGCTCCGCCGCCCAGAATGCGCCGCCAGCCGCCACTGACAGGGCGAAGAGGCCCGCGATCAACGGGTCCGTCGGGCCGCGTCCGGGCAGGAACGTCAGAGCCAGGAGGAACGAGGCGACACACACGGCGATGGCGAACGCCCCGGCCCAGTCCAGATCGAGCTCGCCCCACACGAGCGTCCTGCGCCCGGCGGCGCGCTCGGGGAGGACGGCGATGGCCAGGAGCGCAGAAATCGCCAGCAGGGGGACCTGGAGGAAGAACATCGCGCGCCAGCCGAACAGCTGGATAACGGGCCCGCCCACGGCCACGCCGATGACGGGGCCACCCGCCCCGACGAGGGACCAGAACCCCAGGGCCTTCACGCGGTCGTGCTTGTCGAAGACCGACATCACGAGTGCCATCGAGGCCGCCCCGATGGATGCGCCCACCAGTCCGGCCAGGATCCGTGCGGCGATGAGGATCCCGATGTTGGGAGCGAGTGCCGAGGTCATGGCGGCGGTCATCTCGGCCGCAATGCCCAGCAGGAACAGCCGCCGGTGCCCGAACAGGTCCCCGGCCTTGCCCACCAGGGGCGCCGCCACACCGAAGGCGAGCATGGGCCCCGTCACCACCCAGGTGGTGGCGGACAGGCTCGTGTGCAGGCCCCTGGCGATCTCGGGGAGCGCCACCACGAACACGGTGAACAGCAGGTTGGTGGCGAGCAGGCCCGACAGCGACACCCACAGCACCCACCAGCGGTAGCGAGGGCTCGACCGCGCCCGAGCACCGATGCGCTCCAGGCGCGCCTGGAGCGCGGACGCGACGCGCCCTCGGACCGACGATGGGGCGGGTGGGCTCACCGCGCCGCCAGGTTACCGCCGGGCCCGGGGGCAGCCGCCGGGCCGGCACCAGGGCGGGCCGACGGTTGCAGCCCGGCGGGCAGTGCCTCAGGCGGAGCCGGCGCTACCGCCGATGATCGGTTGTGTCGTGGCGGTCGAACAGTGCCGGCAGCTCCTTGGCGAGCTCCTCGACGGTCCAACGGTCGTTGCGCTCCAGGGTGTCGGTCATCGTCCACGGCTGGAACACCCGGATCTGGCCACCCTGCACGAACAGCACGCGGCCGGTGAGCGGGCACCCTTCGGTGGCGAGGTAGGCCACGACCGGGGAGATGTTGGCCGGGTGCCACACATCGAAGGTCCCGGGGTCGTTGGGGGCGCGCACGATGTCACCGAGCCCCGGTGTCTGCTCTGTCAGACGCGTGCGCGCCGCCGGAGCAATGGCGTTCACCCGTACCCCGTAACGCGACAGCTCCCGGGCGGCGATCACGGTGAAGGCGGCCACGCCGGCCTTGGCGGCCCCGTAATTGGTCTGGCCAGGGTTGCCGAGCAGGCCGGATGTGGAGGAGGTGTTGACCACCGAGGCGCGCACCTCACGTCCGTCCTTGACCCGCTCGCGCCAGTATGCGGCTGCCCAGCGCGTGGGGAGGAAGTGGCCCTTCAGGTGGACATGGATGACCGAGTCCCAATCCTCCTCGGACATGTTGACGAGCATCCGGTCGCGCAGGATCCCGGCGTTGTTGACCAGGATGTGCAGGTCACCGAAGGTCTCCACCGCCGCCGCCACCAGCTGGCGGGCCCCGTCGTTCGACGCCACGTCGTCGGCGCTGGCGACCGCCTCGGCGCCCATGGCCCGGATCTCGTCGACGACCTGCTCGGCCGAGGTCCGGTCATCCCCCGAGCCGTCCACCGCCCCCCCGAGGTCGTTCACGACGACCTTGGCGCCCTCGGCCGCGAACAACAGGGCGTGTTCGCGGCCGATGCCGCGACCGGCCCCCGTGATGATCGCCACCCTCCCCTCGAGCGCACCCATGTCTGGCCTCCCCTTCTGCCCGGACCGGCGGGATTCCCTCCCTGGTCCCCCCCGTGCCCGTCGCGCGTGACGCCTGCGCTCGGGGTTCCGGGCGACGCCAACGTTGACAGGGTGGCGGTAGGGGGTCAAGCAAGCTCGTGGCGTCCGGGCCGCGAGGCGCGCTCAACTGGCCCGGTCCACCACCGCCGAGTCCCGCCACGGGGCGACCACGCGCCGGACCTCGTCACGTTCCCCGGCCACGAGGACGTACTCGAGGTTCTCGAGCCGCCCCACCGAGCCCACCCGCTTCCCGTCCGGATTGTGGATGCCGATCCTGGCGCCCACGTAGCGGGCCGAGGTGAAGGCGAGCACCTCCACGTGGCCGCGCACCTCGCACATCTCGATCAGCTCGTCGAGGGTCATCCACGACTCGTCGTTGTACGACAGCACCACCAGCCGGGCCCGCACCGCGCCCACCACCGTGGCCAGGGCCTCGGGCATCGTGCGGCGGGAGTTGAACGCGCTGCGCGGCCCGTCGCGCACGTCGGTGCGCTTGCACGCCACGCCGTAGAACGGTGGCGCGTCCCAGGCGACGAGCGTCTCCCAGATGTGGTAGTTGGCCTCGTAGCGATGCTGGTTGTACGGAGGGTCGAGATAGGCGAGGTCGAACTCGCCGATCTCGCCGGCGACGGCGAGGGCGTCGCCCTGCACGGCGTGGCCCGGACCCGGCAGCAGCTGCGGCACGCGCAGCTCGAGGGGACGGAACGAGCGGTCCGACCAGCGCTTCACATAGGCCATCTGGACCCCGGTGGTCGAGTCCACACGGTCCGCCGCCTCGAGCAGGCTGGTGAGCAGCACCGGCTCGAGCGGACTCCCGCCGTGGTCGCGCTCGATGACGTGGCGAACGGCGTCGATGCGCGCTCCGTTGGCGGGCTGGAAGAACCGCGACTGGTGGCAGAACGTCTCGGTGACGTAACCCGGTCGGCCCGGAACGGCGTTGAGCTCGGCCACGGCCCTGTCGAGCGCAGCACGGTCCACGGTGTCGCTGTCGGTGGCCACGTAGCACCGCGCCAGCACGGCGGCACAGCGCGTGCTGTCCACCGCCGTCACCAGCGCGCCCCCCTCCTTGAACCGTTGGGCGACGCGGGTGGTGCCGGTGAACAGGTCGAGGGCGGTGCGGGCCTCTGCCTGTCGGGCGATGTCACCCAGGACGGGGACGAGCCGGCGCTTCGAGCCGAGGTACTTGATCACCGAACGCCCCGCGCCAGCGCCAGCAGGCTCGCCACCTCGTCGTCCCCCACCTGCCGGAAGTCGCTGTACCACTGGCTGATCCCGAAGAAGCGCTCGGTGATCTCGACGCATACGACCTCGTCGGCGACTTCGCCCAGTGCAGCCACCGCACCCGGGGGCCCGACCGGGACGCCGAGCACGACGCGCGCCGCGTCCCGGTGGCGCATGACCGCCACGGCGGCGCGGGCCGTGAACCCGGTGGCGATGCCGTCGTCGACCACCACCGCCGTCCGGCCTCCCACGTCGACCGGGGGTCGTCCCCCGCGGTACGCGTGCAGACGACGCTCGAGCTCGCTGCGCTCCCGGGCGGCGACGGCGTCGATCATGGCGGGCGTCACGTTGAGCTCGGCCACCAACGTCTCGTTCACCAGACAGACACCGTCCTCGCCGATGGCGCCCACGCCGAGCTCGGGCTGCAACGGATGACCCAGCTTGCGCACCACCACGACGTCGAGGGGCGCGCCGAGGGCTTCGGCCACCTCGAAGGCGACGGGCACACCACCACGGGCCATGCCCACCACCACGGCGCGCGACGGGGCGGCGTCTGCACCGACCGCCTGGCGAGCGCGCGCGTCGCGGACGAGAGCGTCGCGGACGAGGAGGCCCAGCCGTCGGCCCGCGTCACGACGGTCGACGAACGGCACCGGAGCCCGCCTGCCGGTACGCCGGCTACCGGGGGCCGGCGCCGAAACGGCGCATCCACCAGCCCGGGTCCCGGGCATGGGCGTGGAAGTGGTCGGGGATCTGGCGCATGACCGCGTCGACGGACCAGGTGCCGGCGCCGAGGACGGTGTCGGCGACGCGACCGAGCTCGTCGAACATGTGCTGGCGGGCGTCAGGCGGAGGATCGGTGGCGTGCACCCGCCACACGACCATGGGCACGGCGCAGATCTCGCAGTCCGCCACCCAGCACACGTCGTCCTCGTGGTACCAGGTGGTGAGCCGCGCCGCCTGGCACAGCTCGCACCCCGCCTTCGCCACCCGCGCTACCGGCTGTAGAGCGTGACCGTCGAGCCCTCGGGGACCTGCGCGCCCGGGGACGGATCGGAGTCGAACACGTGCCCCGACAGCGGGCCCTGGTCGGTGCCGGGCACGAGATTGGCGTTCTGAAGGGTGGTGATGGCCTCGGCCACGGTCTCACCCACGATGGAGGCCGGCACGGTCACGAGCGGAGGGCCTTCCGAGATGACGATGGCCACGGTCGAGCCCTCGGGGGCCTGCCCCGTCGGGCTCCAGCTGATGACCTGGCCGGTCGGCACCCCCGAGGTGGTGTACTGCTGGGTGCACGCCCCCACCAGGCCGACGGCCGTCAGCGTGGTGGTCGCCCCCTGGCACGTCTGCCCGGTCAGCGACGCGATGTTCTCGAGCGGTGGTCCCGACGACACGGTGACGGTGATGGTGGAGCCGTAGAGGGCGGAGTTCTTCGGGTTCCAGTCGATCACCGTTCCCTTGGCCACGCTGGTGGAGTTGGTGTCGGTGCAGGCCGGCACGAGGTGGGCCTTCGTCAGCACGGCGGAGGCCGCAGGGCAGTCTCCGGTCAGGCCCGCCAGGGAGGGCACCGCCACCGGCGGCGGCCCCGACGACTCGACGACCGACACCGTGCTCCCCTCCTTGAGCTTGGTCCCCGGTCCCGGGATCTGGCGCAGGATCTGGCCCACGGGCGCGGTGATCGAGGGGCGGTGACCCACGACGGCGACGGTGAGGCGGTCGTGGTGCAGCGCGGCGTCGGCCTGCGTGGTGGTGAGCCCGGTGATGACCGCCAGCTTGTGGCTGGGCGTCAGGAGCTTCGTCTTCTTGAGCGTGACGTACACACCGGCTCCGGCGGCTGCGACCACGAGCACCACCACGAGGGTGACCCAGGGCCAGCGCCGGCGCCGACGCCGGGCCACGGGCGGGTCGGCGGTGAGACCCACGGCGGCGGCGAAGGCGAGCACGTCGGGATCGTCGCCACCACGCAGACGGCGGCCCCCTCCGGTCGATGGTGGGGGCGCCACCATGCCGTGCTCGGTGAGGTCGCGGTGCTCGGGGGGGGCGACGGGCCGCACGGGCATGACACCCACACCGCCGGCGCCGGCCAGACGGAGGGGCTCGGGCGCGGGCAGCTCGGTGGCGAGACGGCGCAACGCGGCGGCGAGGGCGGCGGCGTCGAGCCGGTCGTCCACGTCCGGCGCGGCCGCCCGGGTCAGGACCGCGGCCAGCGGGCCGAGTGCGTCGTGACCCGGCAGGGGAGCACCGACACGGGCGAGCAGCGTCGCCATGATCGTGTCGGCAGTGAAGGGGACGACGCCGGTGACCGCCTCGTACAGCACGAGGGCGAGGGCGTAGACGTCGGCCCGGCCGTCCATCGTCTGTCCTTGCGCCTGTTCGGGCGCGGCATAGCGGGCCGTTCCCACGGCCGTGCCCTCGGGCTCGGTCATGGCCGCCTCGGACAGGGCGCGGGCCAGGCCGAAGTCGGCAACGCGCAAGCGCCCCTCGGTGTCGAACAGCAAGTTGGCAGGCTTGACGTCGCGGTGGACGAAGCCCCGGCCGTGGGCGTAGGCGAGCCCATCGGCAGCCTGGATCCCGACCGCCACGGCCTGGGCGACGCTCAGGCGCGTGCCCTGGTCGAGCATGTCGCGCACCGACCCGCCTCCCAGGAACTCGAGCACGAGGAACGGGCCCTGGACGTCCTCCCCCCAGTCGTACACGGCGAGGACGTGGGGATTGGTGAGGGCAGCGGCCGACTGGGCCTCGGATCGGAAGCGACGGAGGAAGCCTGCGTCGGCGGCGAGGGCGGGGTGCAGCACCTTCACCGCCACCCGCCGTTGCAGGGTGGTGTCGAAGGCGGCGAACACGTTGGCGGACGCGCCGCTTCCGAGCGCGGATTCGATGCGGTAGCGGCCGGCCAGGACCCGCCCGATTGATTCGGTGATCGTCGACATGGGCCCGATCCAGGGTACCGACGGCCGGCCCGCGAGCGGTGGACGGCCACCGCACGTGAACGAACGGCCGCGTTCGTGCCGGGCCAGTGGCCCAGGGCTCAGGAGCCGGGGATCTCGCCGGTGTCGAGCAGCTCGGCGAACCTGTCCCCGTCGACGACGGGTATCCCCAGGTCCTCTGCCTTTTTTCGCTTGGCCGCGCCCGGCTCGGTGCCCACCACCACCGCCCACGTCCGAGCCGACACGCTTCCGGGGGACTTGCCTCCCCGAGCCAAGATGGCCTCCTCCGCCTCCTCGCGGGTGTAACCCTCGAGCGTCCCGGTGACGACCACGGACCGTCCCGCCAGGGTCGGAGAGACGGCACCGCCGGGGCCTGGCGCACCCTGCTCCCCTGCGGCGCCAGGAGCCGATGCCGCGCCGGCCGGACCCCGTCCGACACCGGCGGCGGGGCTGCCCGGTTCGACCAGGCCGACTCCGGCGGCGCGCAGCCTGTCGATCACGGCGCGGTTGGGCGGCGAGGTGAAGAACTCCACCACGCTGTCGGCGATGACCGGCCCGATGCCGTCCACGGCGGCAAGCTCGGCCACGTCGAGATCCATGAGCGCGTCGAGCGAGCCGTAGGCGCGCGCCATGGCCCTGCTCCCGGTGGGACCGAGATGGCGGATGCCGAGACCGACGAGGAGTCGGCTGAGCGGCCTGCTCTTCGATGCCTCCACGGCAGCCAGCAAGTTGTCGACCGACAGGTCACCGAAGCGTTCCAGACCCACGAGCGCCTCGGGGCGCAACGCGTAGATGTCGCCGGGGTCGGACAACAGGCCCGCCTCCACCAGCTGCACGACGCGCTTCTCCCCCAGACCCTCGATATCGAGGGCACCACGCGAGGCGAAGTGGACGATGCGCTGCACGCGCTGGGCGGGGCAGTCGATGTTGGTACAGAACGTGTCGCTCTCGCCCGGTAACCGCACCAGGGGGCTGCCGCAGCTCGGGCACGTCGTCGGGAAGTGCCACCGCCGGGCGCCGCGGCGCCGGGCGGAGAGCACCGGCCCGACCACCTCGGGGATGACGTCGCCCGCCTTGCGCACGATCACGGTGTCGCCGGGGCGAACGTCTTTCAATCGGACCTGGTCCTCGTTGTGCAGCGTGGCGAGCCCCACCGTCGAACCACCCACGAACACCGGATCGAGCACGGCAAAGGGCGTGGCCCGCCCTGTGCGCCCGATCGACACCATGATGCTTCGCAGCGTGGTGGTGCGCTCCTCGGGTGGGAACTTGAAGGCGATGGCCCAGCGCGGGGCGCGCGACGTCGTCCCCAGCCGCCGCTGCAGGTCGAGGTCGTCCACCTTGACCACCACGCCATCGATCTCGAAGTCGAGGTCATGGCGGTGCTCCTCCCAGCGCCGGCAGTAGGCCTCCACGTCAGCCGTGCCCCGCACCACCGAGACCTCGGGTTCAACCGGGAACCCGCACCGCCGGAGCAAGGCCAGGGCGTCGCTGTGGCTGGTGACCGGCGCGCCCCCGCCTTCGACGTCGCCCAGCTGGTACGCCCAGAACGACAGGTCCCGCGAGGCGGTGATCCTGGCATCCTTCTGGCGCAGCGACCCGGCTGCCGAGTTGCGGGGGTTGGCAAACACCTTCAGGCCCGCTTCGAGCTGACGCCGGTTCAGCTGCTCGAACGAGGACACCGGCATGTAGACCTCTCCCCGCACCTCGAGGCGCGACGGTCGTCGACCGTGGTCCTTTGGCCACGTGATCGCCGGAGGGACCACGGCGATGGTCGCCACGTTGGCCGTGACGTCGTCACCGGTGACCCCGTCGCCACGCGTCGCCGCCTGGACCAGACGCCCATCCTCGTACACGAGCGACATGGCGAGTCCGTCGATCTTCAGCTCACACACAAAGGCGGCCTCGGCCGTTTCGGGCGCCACGCGCAGCATCCGCTCGAACCAGGCGTGGAGCTCGTCGATGCCGAAGGCGTCGTCGAGGCTCATCATGGGGGTGCGGTGGTGTACCGGGGAGAACAGCACGGAGTGCTCGCCCGCCACACGACGCGTCGGCGAGTCCAGTGTGACGAGATCGGGATTGGCGTCCTCGAGGGCCCGGAGCTCGCGGACGAGCTCGTCGTACTCGGAGTCGGCGATCTCGGGGGAGTCGAGCGCGTAATAGCGCTCGATGTGGTGGGAGATGAGGTGCCGAAGCTCCTCCGCCCGCCGGGCGTCGGAAGCCGGGCGGGTCTCGTCCGACATGCGCGGGAGCGTACCGGTGCTCAGCCCGTGATGCGGGTGCTGGACGAGGTGACCGCCGCGCCCCCTGCCACGACCGTGCCCTCCGCGACGGGTGTGCTCTCGGCGACGGGCGTGCTCTCGGCGATGACGGCGCCGGCCACAGCATCCGGATCCGCATCGTGGTACAGCGCCACGGTCTGGCCGGGAGCGACGAGGGGGTGCGGGGCGTCGAAGACGACGGCTCTTCGGCTCCACGTGCAGCGCGCCGGCGCTCCGTGGGCGCTCGTCTGGGCCCAGGCTCGGTCACCGGGGGCGAGGGCCGGTCCCGACCAACGGGGCGGACCAACCCGCACATCGGTGGCGGTGGCCTGCGTCGCGTCACCCACCGTCACTCGGCGGGCCGCCACATCGACCGACAGGGCATAGCGACGCCGACCGTCCCCCGACACGCCCAGGCCCCGGCGCTGGCCCACGGTGACGAGCTCGGCGGCGGGCACGGTTCCGACCACCGCGCCGCTCGACACGTCGACCAGGTCGGCGCGGTGAAGGGTGGTCCGCTGCGACAGGAACCCACGCCGACCGGTGGCACCGTGGATGAAGCACACGTCCTGGCTGTCAGGCTTGTCGGCGGTGCGGAGCCCGAGGGCGCTGGCGCGGGAACGGACCTCGGCCTTGGTCAACTCCCCCACGGGCAGCACCACCCGCCCGAGCTCAGCGAGCCCGAGCCCGGCAAGCACGTAGCTCTGGTCCTTGGCCCGGTCGACCCCCCGGTACAGGCGCGGCGCCCCGTCGGCGGGGACCACACGGGCGTGGTGACCGGTGGCGAGCATGTCGAAGCCGAGGCGCACGCAACGTTCGAGGAGGTGACCGAACTTCACCCGGCGGTTGCACTCGATACACGGGTTGGGGGTCCGGCCCGAGGCGTGGTCGGCGACGTAGGGGGAGACGACCGCGTCCTCGAACAACTCGGTGAAGTTGAACACGTGGTGGTCGAGGCCGAGCTGGTCGGCCACACGTCGGGCGTCATCGACGTCTGCCACCGAGCAGCACCCGCTGTCGCTGGGTCCGCCCCAGAGCTTGAGGGTGGCGCCCACCACGTCGTGGCCCTGTTCGGCGAGGAGGGCTGCGGCCACCGACGAGTCGACCCCGCCCGACATGGCTACGAGCACGCGCACGACACCCAGCGTACGACGGGGCGGTGACAGCACCATTCTGCTCCGTTGACCCTCCGAGCACACCCTGCACTCCGTCAACAGAATCGTTTCGCAATTTCCGCGCAACGCCGCGTCCACCTGGGAAGACGCGACGACGCGAGCTGTGAGGGAACGGCTACTCAGCGCGATGATCGCCTCAGTCGAAGTCGGACCCGAGGGCGCCGAAGAGGGGAAGGGGGCACAGGCGCCATCGCCCGGTGGGCGCGCCACGTCGCCCCACCTGCACCCGTCATGGTGCACCCCTTGGCGGCGCGCGCCCCGGCAGCGAGCTTCAAGCCGGCAGCGGGCGCACCCCGGCAGCGGGTTCAAGCCGGCATCGGGTTCAAGCCGCTGCGGTGAGTCCGACCGGCGGTGGGCAAACCGGCGGACCCGACACGGAGTCCCCCGGTCCCGAGGACCTGCACAGGGCCACTTCGACACGCCCTTCAGAGATCACACATCGCACACAGGAAGGTGGCCGAGCTGAATTCGCACGTCAGCCGACTCCCGCCACGCCACGAGGTCCTCGACACGTGGCGCGCACGGTGCCGCGAACGTTCCGCCGATCCAGAGCACTGCTCGGGGCCCGAAGCTGCGTTCCTGGTCACGGCGCTCGGCCCTGCCCTCCGACGAGGCAGCACCACGCCGGCGCTGGCCCGCGCCGGGCGGAGCTGGGGCGCCCGCTGCGCGTCGCCGGCCGAGGCAGTGGCCACGCTGGCCTGCCTGCGCGAAGTGCTGGCCGTGTCGGGGGCCGAGGCACAACGCGTCCTCGACCACCTGATCATGGAGGCGGTGGAGGGTGCATCGGCGCTGCTGCGGGCCGCCGCCCGCACCGATCCGCTCACCGCTTGCGCCAACCGGCTGGCCCTCGACGAGGAGCTCGGTCGGGCCGTGCGGGGAGCGGTGCGCTCCGGACTCGACGTCTCGGTCGCCGTCCTCGACCTCGACGGCCTGAAGGGCATCAACGACACCGAGGGACACGCCGCCGGCGATGCCTGCCTGCTGGCCCTCGTCGACGCCGTGCGGGGCGCGCTGCGCAGCGCCGACTCCCTGTACCGCGTCGGGGGTGACGAGTTCGTGGTCCTCGCCCCGTACACAGACATCGCCGGAACGGCGTCGATGCTGCGCCGGGCCGTGCACTTCGGCGCACCGGCCTTCAGTTGGGGCGTCGCCAGCCTGACGGGGGCGGGTCCCGGTGCCCCCGACGATCCGCAGGTACTGCTCCAGGCGGCGGACGCGGATCTCTATGCCCGCCGGCGCCAGTGGCGTCGCACCTCGGGACGCGCCGGGGCCAGGCGGCGGACGATCGTCGCCGCCGCGGTGGCGGGCGCTGTCCTCGTCGTCTCCGGCAGTGCCGCCGCCCTGGCGGTCGACCTCGGCCACGGCGCGGGCACGGGCAGCGCCGGTTCGGGTGGGGCCGGGATCGACACACCGGTTCCACCCATGTCGGGGTCGGAACCGCCATCGGGTCCGTTCCACTGGCCCCTCGCCGTCATCGCACCCGCCGGACTTCGACCGGCGCGGTCGTCGGCAGGGGTGTTGCGAACCGGCGTGGTCCCGACGGGCACAGAAGCCGAGGGGCAGAGCACTCGTGGCACCGGCCTCGTGCGGACGCTCATCAGCGCGGTCGAGCGGCCGACGGCGCCGACGCCGGCACCGGCACCTGTCGGCGCGCCGCCGACGGTGAGCACGGTCGCCACTCCGCACCCGCCCGCGCCGCCTGGCTCGTCGGGTACCGGACCGGCTCCCCCACCCGGGCCAGGCACGCCGGTACCGCCCACGGCCACCACCGTGCCGAGCCCCGCCCCCGAACCGACGACGACCATCCCCACGCAACCGCCGTCGGGAGGCGGCTCATCCGGGGACGGGGGTGGCGCCGGTGACGACGACGGGGGTGGCGGGGGCGGGGGGCATCGGTCGCACCCTGCGAGAGACGACCGCGACGACCGCGACGACC
>JBEKVE010000081.1:0-14058 GCA_049514335.1 Acidimicrobiales bacterium | reverse complement strand
CTTCAGCTCGAGGAAGTAGGCGTCGAAGTGGTTGAATGCGTACTGGTCATGGACGCCGAGACCCACTAGCGAGACGAGTCCAGCGAGCCCCCACAGGGTGCGGCGGGCGATGACCCGCCCGCCCAACGGGACGGCCACGACGGCGAGAGCAAGAGTGAGACCGACGGCTCCGAACCAAGCAGAGGGATAACAGAGACCGGCGCCGGCAATGAGGACGGCGGCCGAAAAGAAGCGCCCCCTCGTAGCGGTCAGGATCGCGCCGACCTCGAGGGCCAGGGCGACCGACGTCGGGAAGATGGCGAAATTGTAGACGGCGCCAGGAAATAGACCGAAGAGCACGAGCATCGCGAGTGCACGTCGGCGCCGGAGATCTCGTCCCCAGCCGTGCCACACCAGGAACAGCGCCGCCGCCAGCCCGATCCACGAGATGAGCAGTCCGGAGCTCGGCCTGGAGATCCCGAGCACGTGTACCGCCCGTATGAGGATTGGGTACCCGGGCAACCACCCCGCCGATCCGCACCACTGCAGGTGTGCGTAGCGGATGAGGGCGGTTTCTGGAAAGCCAGGGGTACCGCATCGTCCAAAGGTCCTTCCCTGGATGGCGATAGTGAGATAGTTGCGGGAGTCATAGCGCCTCCAGAGGGAGGTCCGAAAAGTGAACGGGTCGCGTGCGGGTCCCCAGGCGGCACCGACGACGATCCGACTGACCAGCCATGCGATGGCGGTGAGGAGGACGCCGGTCGCAATGCTAGCCTTCGCTGGGGGATGGCCCTCAAGGTGTTCCCCTGCTAACCCCACGCTCACGCCACAATCCTACGTTCCGGGTTGGTCCACGGCGCCGAACGGAACCGTGAGTGGTTCGCGTGCTCTCGTGAACCGGGAGACGTGGCTTGTTGTACCGGGCGGCATCCGGTGGTGATTGTGGGTGCGCCGTTTGTTTATTGATCGACGGGCGGCCAGCGGCTCACCGTTAGCTGCTGGTGCGGCCATCGGGCACGGGAAAGGCCTGGCGCAGCCGGACGGCGATCAGCTTGGCGACGAGCGCGGCCGGCAGCGGCTCGTCGACGGCAAAGTGCAGTGCGCCGGTGGTCTTGTCGTACCCCGCCAGCTCCTCGGACAGCTGGGGGAATACCGCACCACTGTGGGGCAGGTAGCTCAGGTGGTTCTTGAAGGCGGCGAAGCCGGCGATCGTCTTGCCGGCCACCCTGAATCCCGGGACGCCGTAGGACAGGCACTGGTCGGCGTCGGGCACCACGGCCAGGATGTCCCGGCGCAGTCGGCCCAGGGTGCTGCGCTTGGGCTCGTCCAGGCTGCGCAGGTACTCGTCGATCTCGGTGGCCGGCATCAGGTGCGCCGATCAGACCGTCGACGGCGTGGGCCGGCCGCTCATTTGAACGTGGCCGCCACGGGCAGGTGCTTCACGCCGCCCACGAAGTTCGCCTGGGCCCAGGCCGGCGCTCCGTCGAGCTCGATGGCGTCGATCGCGTCGAGGAGCCGGGGCAGGAACGTGCGCAGCTCGCGGCGGGCGAAGGTGGACCCCAGGCAGAAGTGCTCACCACCGCCGAAGGCGATCATCCGGTTGGCGTTGGGTCGCGTGACCGAGAAGGTCATGGGGTCCTCGAACACGGTCTCGTCGCGGTTGGCCGACGGATACGACAGCAGAAGCCGGTCACCGGCCGGGATCTCCACGTCCGACAGGGTGGCGGGCTCGGTCAGGTAGCGCAGGAAGTGCCGCACCGGGGACGTCCAGCGGATCATCTCGTCGACGGCGTTGCCGATGATCGAGGGATCGGCTTGGAGCGCCTTTACCTGCTCGGGTCGGCGCAGCAGCGCTTCCATGCCACCGGCCAGGGCGAACGAGGTCGTGTCGTGCCCGGCCGTGGCCACGATGGTGAAGTACCAGAAGGTGGCGTGACCGTCCATGGGACAGCCGCCCACCTGACCGTTGGCGATGACGGTGGCCAGGTCGTCGGTGGGTCGTGCCCGCCGCTCCTGGGCGAGGGCCTGGAAGTACTGGTCGAACTGCTCGATGGTGTCGACGACCAGGGCGAACGGGTCGCTCAGGTCTCCGAGGTACTCGGGGTCCGCCGCTCCGAAGAGGCCCTGGGTGAGACGCAGCATGGTCGGCTCGTCCTCCTGCGGCACGCCGAAGATGCTCATGATCACCCGCAGCGTGTAGGGGACGGCGATGTCCTGGGCGAAGTCGCACGCACCCCCCATGTCCCGGAGCTTCGCCACGAATTCGTCGGCGATGGCGTCGATGGCCTCCCGGCGGCGGTTGACGGCTCTGGGACGGAACCAGGCGTTGGCCACCTCGCGGTGATCGTGGTGCTCGGTGCCGTCCATGTGGATGAGGGTCTTGGGCTCGACGCCGATGGTGCTCAGGAACTCGAGCTGGGCATCGGGGCCCAGGACCGAATTCCGCGTGTTGAGGAATTGGGCGTTGTTGCGCGACACGGCGAAGACGTCCTCGTAGCGCGTCACCGCCCAGAACGGCGTGAAACCCTCGTACTCGACGCGCAGCACGGGGGCATCGCGGCGAAGCTCGGCGGCGACGGCATGCCAGCGCTCTTGGTCGGTGTAGGCGACGGGATCGATGAAGATCTCGCCTCTCGCATCTGCGTCGGTCATGGGTCCCCCCGCCGCCCCACGGTCCCGGTGACCATGGAGCGGTCGGCTGACGATACCGCCCCCACGGCTAGCGGTCGGCTCGTCGAGGTGGGGTGCTCCGACCCGTGGCATGGAGGAATCGGTCCATGGACGACGCGCCCGGCGGGGAGGGGATCTCGGGCCCGTAGTGCGACGAGTCTCGGCCGTGGCGCAAGACCGAATCGAACGCCGCCAGGGCCGTGTCCCACAGCGTGTCCGGGCAGTCGACGGCGATGTCCAGAGGCGAGGCCACGTCCCAGGTATGGGCCAGCACGTCGAAAAGATTGATCCCCGCCGCCTGGTCGGAGGTGAAGGTGCCGAACCGCAGGCGGCACATCCGACGTCGGTCCGCACCCCGCCAGGCCGCACCAGCCGTCGACGCCACCGCGGCCAGGGCCGCCTGTGCGTCGGTGCCGACGAGGTCGCCCTCGGGGGTACGCGGCGCGTCGGTCGATCCGGAGGCGAATTCGGCGAACTTGCGCGTGACGCCGACCGAGTGGTTGAGGACGTCGCGCAGTGACCATCCCGGGCACGCCGAGGGACGGCGCATCTCGCTCGGATCGAGGCGACCGACCACCTCGAGCTGCACCCCGAGGGCTTCCTCCAGGGCGATGACCTGGTCCACCCCCACAGCATGGCCGAGGTTTCTGGGTGTTTGGTCCCGGAAAGCGCCGAGCCCTGAATTACCATCGATGAGATGTCCGTCAGGGTCCTGCGCACGCTGTCCGAGGTGGACGAGGTGACCGAATCGTGGGCCGCCCTGGCCGACGCCTCGGCGTCCCGGCACTACGTGCAGCCCTATTGGGCGCTGTCGTGGTGGAAGCACCTCGGCAACGGCGAGCTGCACGTGGCCGTGGCGGAGTCCAAGGGCCAGTTGCTGGCCCTGGCCCCTCTGTACCGGAGCCGGCGCCTGGGGGTGGACACGCTTCGCTTCCTCGGATCCGACATGCTCGGCGTGAGCGAGGTGCTGGTCGCAGCGGGGGAGGAGCAGGCGGGCAGGGAGCTGTGGACGAACCTGCTCGACGAGCCCCGGACCATGCTCGACCTGCACCAGTACAGGCTGGCGGGGCCCGGGATCGATGCCCTGCGTCACGTCGGGGACCGGGCATGGCGCGCCGAGCTCGGTCCGGCAGGTCCCTTCGTGACGATCGACGGGTCCTGGGACGACTACTGGCAGAGCCGTCGCCGGAGCTTCCGGCGCGAGCTCGACCGCATGGACCGCCTGGCCGAGCGCGAGGGCATGCCGTATCGCATCGAGGTGGCATTCGACCGCGACGATGTGGACAAGCGCCTGCCCGACGTCACCGAGGTCTTCGACATCGCCGAGCGGGCCCGGCCGAGGACGCACTTCTTCGCCGGCGCCTACCGGCCCTTCACCGTCGACATCCTGCACCGGGCGGCCGAGTTGTCGCGCCTGGCGTTGTTCGTCCTCTACCTCGGGGACCGGCCCGTGGCCACGTCCTTCACCTTCCGCAGCAACAACCTCATCAGCGGCGGGGGACTGCGCTTCGATCCGAGCTTCTCGCGCTTCACGCCGGGCCAGGTCCTGTTCCGCCACGTCCTGGGCCACGCCTTCTCGTCGGGGTGCACGGAGTTCGACTTCGGTCCGCGCGACGCCCCCTACAAGCGGGAGTGGAGCACGGGCGCCTACGACACCCTCGAGGTGTCCGCCTTCTCGTCGCCGTCGGTTCGCGCCCTGCACCTGGCCAAGAGCGCGCTCAAGTCGTCGGGCGTGGTCGACCGGCTGTCCTCGTCGGGGCTGCTTCGCCGCAGCTGACGGGGCTGGCGCCTCAGGAGAAGCTCAGGCTGCCCGACTCGATCGGCAGTGCGTGCAGCGCTGCGGCGCAGGTGGCGGCCGAGGTGCTCCACCGGAGCTCGAGCGACGACCCGCTGCCCCCGTTCCCGCCGGTGAAGGCACCGAGGACCGTGGCCCGCCCGCCCCCCGCCTTGCCCAGCTTGATCGACTCGTTGGTCAGGCCGCCTTTGCCTCGGACCTTGACGGGACGGACCCGGCCGGGGGAGAAGGTGCTGAGCGCGGCGATCTTGGCATGGTGTGCCTTCCACCGGACGGTGAAGTCCCCGAGCGACGCGTACCGCATGCCGGTCAGGTTGGCTGCGCAGGTGTCGCCGTCGTCGGCCGCCATCGACCCGGTGAGATGACCGACGAGTATGGCCGGTGCGGGCAGGGAGGCAGAGGAGCATCCCGTCAAGGCCAGATCGAGGTGCACCGTCTCCAACCCTTGCGCGTTCCCCGCTGCCCGCAGCGCGGGGGAGAAGGTGGCCCCGCCGGTGACGTCCTGGCACGACACCGTGGCGTTGGCCACGTTGACGGTCGGGATGGACGCCACGGCAGCGCCGCCCGTGAGCACGATGGTGCCGATCACCACGACCGCCGCCCCCAGGGTGGCGACGCTTCGTCGCACCGCGTTGTGCAGAAGGGATCGCGCCACTGCTGCGATCATGCCCGTGGCCCCCACTCCGTCGGCCGGCTCCACCGCGCCGACACAAATGACGGTAAGTCCGTGTCGCGCTCGTGTCAACGGCCTTCGGCGTGCGAAGCGCGTTGCGTGTCGTGAGGCAACGGGCGGTTCGATGACCGAGGGACGAGGAGCAGTGTCGGACGCCGCGTCGTGACCTGGGGGTGATCAGCGAAATGTGGTCGGGTCAGTGCCGAGCGTGGTGCGCGGCAGCGTCCTTGTGTCCGCCGCTCGGAACCGGGGGGATGAGGAACTGCTCCACGGCGTGGGCGATCCCGCCGGCGATGACCGCCTGGTCCGAGGCGTTGGCGGCGATCGACGCTTCGAAGGGATCGGTGACGAAGAGCGGTTCGATCACGGCACCCGGCATCCGGCTCGGTTGGGAGAAGAACCCGGCCGCGGCGGGCCCGAGGAGCAGGAGGTGGTCGTAGGACGCGGCGGCTCCGGCGATACCGCCGGCCTGGGGGTCCCCGACGAAGGAGCCGAGCATCGTGTCGTCCTGCACGCCGGCGTCGGGGATGCCCCACCCGCGCCCGTTCATGGCCGTCAGGACGTCGTCCTGCAGGAGAGTGGCGAGCGCCAGGTTGGCGTTCGAGAACGAACGGGCGGCGTCGTAGGCGGTGAGGCTGCCGGCATCCTGAGCGGACAGGCCGGCGTCGAAGTAGATGCCGACGAGGGCGCGTGCCCCGGCGTCGTCGGCGCAGGCGGCTCGGGCCGCCACGTCGTCGTGGGAGCCCTGCAGCGTGAGCTCGCTGCCGGCGCTGTCGGCCCGTCCGAGCCGCGCCACGGTGGAGTCGGTGGTGCGCGACACCACCACGCGGAACCCCTCGGCGCGCAGCAGCGCCAAGGTGTCGAGCTCGACGGGCAGCGTCGCATCGGCTTCGTAGATGGTCTGGCCCGCCGTGGTCACCCCCACCGCCCCGGGGTCGATGCCACCGTGGCCGGCGTCGAGAAAGACCGTCTCGTGGCGGTCGCCCACCGTGGGCGCATATGCCACGCACGCCCCCGACGCGAAGTGGCCGGGCTCGAGCGCCATGCCTCCGATCGGGACGGGGATGGTGTCGTGGCGTCGCCCGGGAGCGTTGTGCTCGCTACCGACGAGGGCGAGCCCTGTCACCGCTCCCGCCGCCAGCACCACGGCGAGGACCGCCGCCGCCCGGCGACGGCGGACGCGGACCCGTGACGAGGGCGGCGACGGCGCCCGGGGGGCGATTGACGGGGTCGGGCGCATGGGGACGGGGGGGCGGGGTGCGGGCGCCCGGAAAAGCGCCCGTGCAGCGAAGGCGATGGTACCGACACGGTGTTCGGTCGCGGCCGCGCCCCGCGCCGGGCCCGGGACGCTCCCCGAGCTGGGCGGGTGCGGTCCGCTGTGACAGGGTGTGATCCCGATGCTCCATCCCGACTCCGAGCCGCACGACGCCGGCATGCTCGACGTCGGCGACGGAAATCGGATCGCCTGGGAGACCTGCGGCGCCCGCGCCGGGGTGCCGGCGCTGGTGCTGCACGGCGGACCGGGATCGGGGTGCTCGCCGCATTTCCGCCGGTTCTTCGATCCCGCGGCCTACCGGATCGTGCTGTTCGACCAGCGGGGCTGCGGGCGCAGCCGTCCCCATGCCGCCGACCCGGCCACCGACCTCGGCGCCAACACCACGGAGCATCTGCTCGGCGACATCGAGCGGCTCCGGATCCATCTCGGCGTCGAGCGCTGGCTCGTGTTCGGCACCTCGTGGGGCTCGACCCTCGGCCTCGCCTACGCCGAGCGCCATCCAGCGCGGGTGCGCGCCCTGGTCCTGGCGGCGGTGGCCACCACGCGGCCCTGGGAGATCGAGTGGCTCTACAAAGCGGTGGCGCCGCTGTTCCCCGCCGAGTGGGAACGCTTCCGTGCCGGGGTGGTGGCGGCGGACGACGCCGACGCTCACGACCTGGTGGAGGCGTACTCCCGCCTCCTCGAGGATCCCGACGACGCGGTGCGCCTGCGGGCGGCGCGCCACTTCAACGCCTGGGACTGGGCCCTGAGCGTGGCTGACCCGGGGACCGAGCCCCCCGCCACGTGGGCGGAGCCCGCCTTCCAGGTGGCCCGGGCCCGCATCGTGACCCACTACTTCCGCCACGACGCCTGGCTCGAAGACGGTGCCCTGCTGCGGGGAGCGGGTGCGCTGACAGGCGTCCCCGGCGTCATGGTGCACGGCCGACTCGACCTCGCCAGCCCGCTCGCCACCGCCTGGGCCCTGGCCCGGGCGTGGCCCGACGCCGAGCTGGTGGTGGTACCCCGGGCCGGGCACACGCTCGGCGCCGAGCCCATGGCCGAGGCCGTGGTGGTGGCCACGGACCGATTCCGGAGCTGAGCATGCCCCGGGCCCGGTCCGGCGACTTCGACTACGAGCGTGACGGGGGGAGCTACGACGCCGTCCGGCGCGCCGATCCCTCCATCGCGGCACGGATCGCAAGCGCTCTGGGTCCGGCGCGCACCGTGCTGAACGTAGGGGCCGGGGCCGGCTCCTATGAGCCAGAAGCACGCCGGGTCGTCGCCGTCGAACCATCCGCCGCCATGCGTGCCCGGCGCCCTCCTGGGGTCGGGCCCGTGGTGGACGCGGTGGCGGAGCGTCTCCCGTTCGCGCCGGCGTCGTTCGACGCCGCCCTGGCGGTCCTGACCGTCCATCACTGGCGCGACCGGTCGGCGGGGCTCCAGGAGATGCGCCGGATCGCGCGCGGGCCCGTGGTGGTGCTCACCTTCGATCCCGAGGCGCTCGAGCGCTACTGGCTGGCCCACTACGCGCCTGAGCTCATGGAGGTGGAACGGCGCCGCTACCCACCGCTCGATGCCATCGACGCCGCCCTCGGCGGCGGGGCGGCGGTGTGGGAGGTCCCCATCCCTCGGACCTGCACCGACGGGTTCACCGAAGCGTTCTTCGGCCGGCCCGAGGCATTCCTCGACCCCCGGATCCGCCGGGCCCAGTCGGCGTGGGGGTTCCTCGAGGCCGGGGTGGAGGAGCGCTGCGTCGCCCGCTTGCGCCACGACCTCGAATCGGGGACCTGGGACGAGCGCTACGGGTCCTGTCGCCGCCAGGACGACTTCGCCGGCGCCGTGCGGCTGGTCGTGCACCAGCCGCCCCGGACGAGCGGCGCCGTCGTGACCGTGCAACAGTGACGATCGTGGCCGCCCTCGACCGACTCCAGAGTGGGTTCCTCGTCTTCCATCAGTGGGTGTACGAGGCGAGCGGGGGCCGGGTGGGGCACCGTCTCATCGGCGTTCCCACCCTGCTGCTGCACACCACCGGCGCCAAGACCGGTCAACCCCGCACCGCCGCCCTCGTGTACGCCATGGACGGCGCCGACTACGTCGTGGTGGCGTCAAACGGGGGAGCGGACACACCTCCGGGCTGGTTGGCCAACGTGCGGGCCGCCCCGGAGGTCTCGGTCCAGGTCGCCACGCGTCGCCTGTCTGTCACGGCCTCGGTCCTCGTCCCCGGCGACGAGGACTACGCGTCGCTGTGGCGGCTCGTCAACGACAACAACCACGGCCGCTACGACGCCTACCAGGCCAAGACGCAACGCCCCATCGCGCTGGTGCGCCTGTCGCCGGCGGGCTGAGGCCGGCGCTTCGCCACCGGCGTCAGCGTCGGCGGCTCCCCCTGCGGTCGTCGCGGGCGAGCGCGGCCAGATAGGCGTTGTACTCGGCCAGCTCCGGGTCGTCTGCCTCTGCCTCGCGGATGGCGAGCGCACCGAGCTCCCGGTCGACCACGTCGCCGCCGGCGGCGGTGCTCTGCACGCGCTTCAGGCCCCGCCGGCCCAGGGTGTCGGGGTCGTCGTGGAGGAAGTGCCACCAGAAGATGGTGGCGAAGACGGCGAAGCACGGCCACATCACGGAGTAGATCCACCCGAGCGAGTCGCCCGAGAGGGCGATGCCGACCTGCCACCAACAGGCCACGGCGCATCCCGGCACCCACACGGCCAGCGCCACATGGGCGACGACGGCCCGTCGTGTCGTCCACACCCGTCGGCGCCCCTCGGCGGATCCGGCCCCCGGCGGCGTCGCCACGGTCGCCTCAGGCCTGTTGTGGCGCCGCTGTCCCCGTCGCCGCGCCGGCGCTGTCCTCGAGCGCCCGGCTGCGGTACAGCGCGGTCAGCTTGCGCTCCGCCACGATGGCCCCGAAGGGGATGGTGCCGGCCAGCAGCACGAGCAGGGTCCGACCGAGGGGCACCTGGAGCGTGCGGGTCAGCTCGAATGCCACGAAGAGATAGACGCAGTAGAGCCCGCCGTGCAGCATGCCGACCACGCTGGCCAGGGCCGGATGCCCCGCCACCTGGAGCGGAACGGCCACGAACACGAGCACGATGAGCAGGACGGCCGTGACATAGGCGAGGACCCGGTAACGGGTGAGCACGGCGTGATCCACGGCCGCGATCCTACGGCGCAGGCGGTCTCCTCCACCATCGGGCCCGGGCACGGTGCTGGCCGAAATCATCAAAGAATGGGCATTGCAGCCATCACCAGGGGGTGCGCACAATCACGGGGTGAGCGTGCGGCGGGTGGTGGCGGTGGTGTTCCCCGGGTTCCAGTCGCTCGACGCCACCGGACCCCTCGAGGTGTTCGCCACGGCCACGCGATTGTCTTCGCCCGGCTCCGGCTACCGGGTGGAGGTGGTCTCGGAGGCCGGGGGTCTGATCGCCGCGTCCTCGGGGATCGAGGTCCGGACCCGACGGGCGGCATCGGTGCGCGGTCCCATCGACACTCTCGTCGTGGCGGGCGGCCTCGGCAGCGCCGAAGCCCAGCGCGATCGCGCCCTGGTGCAGTGGATAGCGCGGGCCGCACAGCGCTCGCGTCGGGTGGCGTCGGTGTGCACCGGTGCGTTCGTGCTGGCCGAGACGGGGCTCCTCGACGGGCGCAGGGTCACCACCCACTGGGCGTGGTGCGACGAGCTGGCGCGCGCCTTTCCCGCCGTCGAGGTGGACGCCGAGCCCATCTTCGTGGATCACGGTGCCGTCGCCACCTCGGCCGGCGTCACCGCAGGGATGGACTTGGCGCTGGCATTGGTGGAGCAGGACCACGGCCGCGAGCTCGCTCTCGAGGTGGCGCGCTGGCTGGTCATGTTCGTGAAGCGCCCCGGCGGGCAGTCACAGTTCTCGGGCCACCTGCGCGACCAGCAGGCATCGCGCCCGGCGTTGGCCGACCTGCAGGGGTGGCTCGCCGATCATCTGGCCGAGGACCTGTCAGTGGCGGCCATGGCACGACGCGCCGGCATGAGCGTCCGGACGTTCTCGCGGTCGTTTCGCCACGAGGTGGGGGAGACACCGGCGGCCTATGTGCTGCGACTCCGGGTGGAGGCGGCCCGCCGGTGGCTCGAGGACGGTGACCGGCCCATCCCCGACATCGCCCGGCTGTGCGGCTTCGGCACGGTGGAGACCCTGTACCGCGTGTTCAACCGCACCGTCCATGTGGCGCCGGGGGACTATCGCCGACGCTTCGCCCGCCGGGCCGCGTCGGCCTGACCCGAACCGAAGTCGAACGGAGGTCGAACGGACCTCCCATGAAAGGAGCATCGTGCAGATCGTGTGCCTGTTGTTCGACGGGGTGACCGCCCTCGACGCCGTCGGCCCCTATGAGGTCCTGTCCCGGCTCCCGGGGTCCACCTTCACGTTCGTGAGCCCGACAGGACGGCCGGTGCGCACCGGGGGACCGCCACTGGGTCTCGAGGTGGACGGCCGATCGGGGGACGTGACGAGCGCGGATGTCCTCGTCGTCCCCGGTGGAACCGGCACCCGGACGCTCGTCGATGACGGCGAGGTCCTGGCGTGGGTGCGCGCCCTGCACGCCACCACCACGTGGACCACGTCGGTGTGCACTGGCTCGCACGTCCTCGCCGCTGCCGGGCTGCTCGACGGTCTCGAGGCGACGACCCACTGGAACTCCATGGCGACGCTGGCCTCCTACGGTGCGATCCCGGTGTCGCGCCGCGTGGTGGAGCAGGGCCGCATCATGACGGCGGCGGGGGTCTCGGCGGGCATCGACATGGCCCTCCTGCTGGCGGCCCGCCTGGCCGGGGACGACATGGCGAGGGCCATCCAGCTGGGTATCGAGTACGACCCGCAGCCGCCCTTCGACGCCGGCTCGCCCGCCACGGCGCCTCCGGCGATCGTCGAGCTGGTCCGATCGGTGCTGGCGGCACCCGAACCCGTCGCCCCGTCGCCGACGGCCTGACCGGGCTCGGTCGTCACGACCGGGCGCTCACACCGGGTCGGTACCATCGGTGCCCCATGGGCACGACGCCGTTCGAGCGCCAGAGCGCGGTGACACCGGACCCCGGCGCAGCCGGGCACTACCGGGCCACCATGAGCGACGGGTGGAACGCGCCGGTCCTGCCCCACGGCGGCATGGTCACGGCCCTGGCGGTGCGGGCCATGGCCGCCGAGCTGTCTCACCCCGAGCAGTCCCTGCGCTCGGTCACGACGGTGTTCGCCGCCCAGGTGTCGCCCGGTCCGCTCGATATCGACGTCACGGTCCTGCGGCGGGGCCGGACCATGAGCCAGGCCACGGCCACCGTGCGCAACCGGGGCGACGAGGCGGGGCACACGGCCATGGCGGTGTTCGGCGCTCCCCGCACCGGGTTCTCGTTCACCGACCTGACCTTCCCGTCGGTGCCGCCACCCGAGCAGTGCCGGTCGTTTCGTGACCCCGCGCCCGAGGGCTTCGCATGGGCCCGCACTGCGTCGTTCTGGGGCAAGGTCGAGTCCCGCATGGCCATGGGCAGCCTGCCCTGGGACGACTGGGAGCCCACCACCTCCGAACGCGCCTACTGGTACCGATTCGACGAGCCGCCCGTCGACGCCGACGGAGCATGGGACCCCGCTGCCCTGGTGGTGCTGTGCGACACCATGCCGGGTGCGGTGGGCGAGCGCATGGGGCCGGGCATCCCCATGTGGTTCGGGCCGAGCGCGGACCTGACGGTGCATCTGCTCGGGCGAGCGGTGTCACCGTGGCTGCTGGCGCACAACCGCGCCCGGCACGCCGATGAGGGATACGCGTCGGTGGAGATGGCGCTGTGGGACCCGGCCGCCGGGCTCGTCGCCTACGGCACGCAGATGATGTTCTTCTCGTTCCCCGAGGGCACACCTCCAGCGGAGAGGCTTCAGCCGCCCTGAGCCGAGCAATCGCTCGGGCCCGAACCATCAGCGGATCCGTCACGCTGGAGGCAGAGCTGCTGTCGAGGTCGACCCGGTGGGCGGCGTCAGCTCCGGAGTCGGTTGGGCGTCTGGTAGGCGAGAACGGCCGGCATGACTGCGTCCAGGCCCTCGTCGAAGAAGACATCGAGGGGCCTGGCGCCTTTCAGCGCGCCATTCGGGGTGCGAAGCCACGTGGACGCATCAGACAGCGACATTGCCGTTGCCAGCAACGCCTTCAGCGAACGGATCTCGTCGAGCGCGCTCGTTTGCACTGCTGTCGGGGTCTGCCATGACACACCCATGGACGGAGGCATCGGGTGCCAATCGCCCCGACTTGAGGGCACGGCGGCGGTGTCACAGCTCGTGGCGAAGCAGTGCCACCGAGAGTGGGGCGTGATCAGAGCCCTCGGGTGTAGCGTCTGGCCGGCGACACCCACACTGGGCACGGCGGGAGGTGGGGCATGGCCGACGCGGCTGGGAGCGGCGACCTTCGAGTTCGACACGTGGGCCGGCGCCTCGTCCTTCTGACCGTCGTCTCGGCATGCCTGGGGCCACTGGCGCTGGCAGCTTCGGCCTCGGCGTCCCCCGTGCGAGCAGCAGGATCGGGTCCGATACAAGCTGCCGGATCGGTTCGGTGCTCCTTTCAGGCGAGCGTGCGGTTCTCGCCACCACTTTCGGCCACCGGCGGCGGGACGGGACCCTCACACCTCACAGGAGTGAGACTGTCGCATTGCACCGACAATGCCGCCGGACAGACGATCACGGGCGGGACACTGGACGACGCCTCCTTTTCCCACAGCCCCCTCAGCTGCTCACCGGCTTCCGCACCAGGTGCACCCGTGACCGGCCTCGCTCGGTGGAGGGGTTCGATTGCAGGCAAACCTGGACACTTCATGGCGAGCCGGATCACCGACGGCGTGACGATCAACTCCTTTGATCCCACCGCCGTGGCCACCGTCGGCGTGCCGTCAGACCTCGCCTCGCTGTGCGCGCGGCGCAATGGGATCGCCGACAAACGGGTGTCAGGGACGTTCACGGTGGGTGCCACCTGTGGTCCCGGCAGCGGCCCCTTCACGATCTACCCGA
The DNA here is from genome assembly GCA_049514335.1 of Acidimicrobiales bacterium. GTDB lineage: Bacteria > Actinomycetota > Acidimicrobiia > Acidimicrobiales > UBA8190 > JBEKVE01. The sequence goes on along the minus strand of JBEKVE010000081.1, from coordinate 685 downwards.
TCTCTCCCGGCACGCTGTGCGGCGAGAAGTACGATCCCTATGAAATCACGACAGGCCCCGACGGCGCCCTGTGGTTCACTGCCCAAGGGGGTGTCGGACGGATCAGCACCTCCGGTGCGGTCTCTCTGTACCCCGCCCCGACGGGTGGTTCGTCCAGCATCGTCGCCGGTCCCGACGGTGCCCTGTGGATCGCAGGGATGACCGTATCCGGCGGCAGCGCAGAGATCTGTCGCATGACCACCTCGGGCGTCGTGACGAACTGCTATGGCGTGTCGGCACTCTTCGAGTACCCCGGACAGATCACGGCCGGTCCTGACGGCGCGCTGTGGTTCGCCGGGGCCGGTGGAGGTGCGGTCGGTCGGATCACGACGTCGGGTGCCGTGAGCTACTACGGGAGCCGGTCACTCATCACCACAGGGATCACCACCGGCCCCGACGGGAATCTGTGGTTCACCGCGCTCGGGTCCGGTGGCGTCATCGGACACATAACCACCGCAGGTGCCATCACCACCTACCCGGTTCCACTTGTCTCATCGACCATCACCCCCGGCCCTGACGGGAGCCTGTGGTTCCTCGCCGGACCGTCTGGCGACACCGTCGACCGGATCACGACGTCGGGTGTCGTGACGACGGTGGTCGTGGACCCGGCCATCTCGACCTGGACGCTCACCGCCGGCCCCGACGG
>JBEKVE010000080.1:0-14301 GCA_049514335.1 Acidimicrobiales bacterium | reverse complement strand
GCCGATGAGGGCGAACCCGAAGACCGGGACGCCGTAGAGGGCCCGGCCGGCCCAATTGGCGCCAGGGCGGAAGTACCGCCGAACCCCGTCGGCCGTCGCAGACGAGGGGCCACGTCGGGCCCGTGCCGCCTGCACCCCAGTCAACACCGTCGCCCCGAAGCCAACGACGGCGCACAGCACGTGGAGGATGAGCAGCGTGGCGTAGAGCGGCCCGGTGGGCACGGCGTGGACGGCACCGACGGCGTGGGCGGCATCCATCACCGGGCGCCGGGCGGCGAGAGCCTCCAGCGGCCGCGGGCCGAGCGTCCGCCGCGCCACCTTGCAGAGACCCACCCAGCCCGTCGGCCCAGGCCCGGGCCCCGTCACGACCGCCTCATGGCGCCATCGTCGCCGCCGCCCGACGGGCCGCGCCAGGCGCGGCGACGTCGGGTCCTGACCGTCACGACCGCAACGTCGTGCTCATCGTGCACGCCGGGCCCACCATGCGCATCGGGCGCAGAAAGCGCAGTCCCCACACCCACGCCCCAGATAACGATCGCCCATGGATCCGCCAATCGATGCAGGACGACTAGCCTGGAGGCTGAGCGACGAAGGGCGATCGCACGGGAGATGCAAGACGGACAGGGTAGATGAGCAGCGTATTCGCACCACCTCAGCCGGGGACGGTTAACTTACTGACTGGTCATGAGATCATGGGGGCAGCCACGGCTACGGTGACCGGAGCGATTCCGCCGGGGGGCATGGAATGAACCAACTCCGCTTGGACCCGCTCACCGGCCGGTGGGTGGTAGTGAGTGTCGACCGCTCTCAGCGTCCGTTCGCTTTCGCGCCGCGGGCGACCCCGGTCCAGGCTGACACCAGCCGGCCCTGTCCCTTCTGCCCTGGCAACGAGGAATCCACGCCTCCGGCCCTCGAGACCTACGGCTCCAGCGGGTCGTGGCTCGTCCGGGTGGTACCCAACCTCTACCCCGCCTTCGAGGGCGACCACCCGTTCGTGGTGGAGAACCGCGGCCCGGTGTTCACCCAGGCCACGGCGGGGGGGATCCACGAGGTTCTCGTCCTGTCCCCAAGCCACGACCACGGTTGGGAAGGGATCTCCGAGGAGCAGGCCGCGCTCGTCATGGCCGCCATCCGCGACCGCATCGAGGAGCATTCGGCGGTGCCGGGCCTTCGCTACAGCCAGGCCATCGTGAACGCCGGTCGCGAGGCGGGCGCCTCGATCGAGCACCCGCACGGCCAGCTGCTCGGTATGTCGTTCGTACCGCGCGAGCTCGCCGAGGAACAGGCAGGCTTCGCCCGCTTCGCGGGACGATGCCTGTTGTGCACCACCGTCGACGCCGAGGAAGACGCCGGGCACCGCGTGGTGTACGCCAACGAGCGGGTGCTCGTGGTGTGCCCCTTCTGGAGCGGCACGCCGTACGAGATGCTCGTCATCCCCCGCGCCCACGGGCCGCACCTGCACCGGGCCACCCCGGCCGACCTGGCTGCCGTCGGCCGGGCCCTGCGCATGGTGCTCGGATCGCTCTACGACCGTCTCGGTGACGTGGCCTACAACGTGGTGTTCCACTCCGCGCCGTACCGGGCCCCGGAGCCCTACCACTGGCACATCCACGTGTGGCCCAAGCTCACGACGGCGGCCGGGTTCGAGGCCGGGACCGGGGTGCTCATCAACATCGTGGCGCCCGAGCAGGCCACCGAGGAGCTGCGCGTCGCCGTTCCCGCCTGAGGGCGGCGGCGAGCGCCGCTATCCCAGGAACACCCCCGCCACCGCCCCGTAGAGATCAAGGTCGACGGTCTTCGGCCGGGCCACGGCGTCGGCGATGGGGATGCGGACGATCTGACCCGCCTGGAGCGCCACCATCGTCCCGAAGGCGCCATCGTGCACGGCCGACACGGCGGCCACGCCGAAGCGGGTGGCGAGCACCCGGTCGAAGGCGGACGGCGAGCCACCCCGCTGGATGTGACCGAGGATGGTGACGCGGGCTTCGAACCCGGTGCGCGCCTCGATCTGCTCCGCCAGCCACGCGCCGATGCCCCCCAGACGGGGATGCCCGAACTGGTCGACGCTCGAGCCCGACAGCGCGCTACGCGCCGCCTCGGCGTCGGCGCCCTCGGCCGGCGCGGCGCCCTCCGACACGACCACGATGGACGAGAAGAGCCCACCGAGGTGCCGGCGCTGCAACCGCTCGCACACGGCGTCGAGCGAGAACGGAACCTCGGGCACGAGGATCTCAGCTGCCCCGCCGGCAATGCCGGCGTACGTGGCGATCCACCCCACATGCCGCCCCATCACCTCGCACACGATGACGCGATGGTGCGACTCGGCGGTGGTGCGCAGGCGGTCGATGGCGTCGGTGGCGATCTGCACCGCCGTGTCGAACCCGAAGGTCACCTCGGTGCCCGACAGGTCGTTGTCGATCGTCTTGGGGATCCCCACGGCGTGGACCCCGAGGGCCCCGAGCCGGTTGGCGACGCCGAGGGTGTCCTCGCCCCCGACGGCGATGAGGGCATCGATGCCGGCGGCCGAGAGGTTGGCGACGACCCGCTCGGGGCCGCCTTCCACGGTGAAGGGGTTGGTGCGCGACGTGCCCAGGATGGTCCCGCCGAGGGCGAGGATGTCGCGACAGCGGCCCACCTCGAGCGGCGAGGAGTCGTCACCGAGGACGCCTTTCCACCCGTCGAGATAGCCGACGACCTCGTCGCCGTGCTCGTTCGCCGCCGTGAGCACGACGGCGCGAATGACGGCGTTGAGCCCGGGGCAGTCCCCGCCGCCGGTGAGGATCCCGATGCGCATCCGGCCATCCTAGGGAGACATGCGCCGGACCCAGGTGGTGCTGATCCCGGCCGAACCGAGTCAGAGCGGGCGGACCGGTCAGAGCAGCCGGGACAGGAGGCGGCCAGGACCGGGGTGGCCGGCCCGGCCGTGCTGGGCGGGTGCTCAGGCCTGACGGAGCCGGGATTCGTGCACGGCCTCCCGGACGACCTCGAACGAGCGGGTGAGTACCCGCAGCGCCTCACGCCCCGGGGGAACGAGACCGCTGATGCCGGGCACCCCCAGATAGCCGGCCAGGAAGGCCCGGCGGTTGCGCTCCTCCCACGCGTCGGCGAGCTCGCTCAAGCCGTCGTGGCCCGAGGGGTCCCGCTCGTCAGCGGCCCTCCTCGCCACGTACCCGAAGGACCACAGCATGTCGGCCACGTCGGCCACAGGAGAGCGGAACACCGGCCCCCGGGCGTCGGGAGGAGCCACCGCCCCCGCCACAGAGGTGGGGAACCCGCCGGCGGCGAAGTCGACCACGTACCAGCCCTGCTCGGTGCGGCACGTGCGGTCCAGGTGGAAATCGCCGTGGCTGCGGATGGCCTGGGACGGCACCTGCAGGGCGCGCAGCTCGTGGAGCAGCTGCTCCACGTCGGGTCGCTCCCCGGCGCCGGGGTCGAGCTCCTCGAGCACGTGCTCGATGTCGCGGGCCCACTGGGCGAGGTCCCCGCTGCGGCGGCCGAAGGCCTTGTCGAGGCTGAGATGCATGCGCGCCGTCATGGTGCCGAGCCGGTGGGCCTCGGCCCCGAAGTCGCCCCCGGCCAGCTCCGGCGGCCCTCCGGAGGCGTACAGATCGCGCACGGACGTCATGGCCAGGGCGTAGCCCGAGGAGGCGCCGGGCAGGTACTCCTGGACGAGGCCGAGGTCGCGCCCCGATCGGCGCCACACACCCACCGGCGCGGCGAGGTGGTTGAACCCCGACTCGTCGAGGGCGAGGAACATCTCGATCTCGGGCCGCGGACCCTCGAGGACATGGTTGTACAGGGTGAAGGCGAGGCGGTCCTCCATCGCCAGGGTGACCGAGGTGTGGTCCTCGTGGACGGGACGGACCAGGCTGGGGTCGACCTCCTCGCCCGACACGCGCCGCAGGAGCACGGTGGCGGTGACAGGGTCGTGCATGGCGTCGACCACGACCGCCGCCCCGTCGCCGTCGTCGAACACGCCGATGACCGAGTCGTCACCGTCGCCGGCGGGCCGACCGTCCTCACCGGGGTCGCGCAGACCGAAGGTGATGTGGGTCGGCCGGTCGCCCACCTGGGCCACCACGTCGAGAAGACCCGGCCTGCCCGCCACGAGCGTCTCGGCCTCGATCACGCGTACCGGCGAGTCGGCGTCCCATCCCGATCGGCGTGCCGCGTACGCAGCGACCAGGTCGGCGAGCGCGGCTGCGGCCCCGGGCGCGAGCGGGGGCGCACCGGCGTCCGGCGGCATCACCCGAGCACCCCGGACTCTGAGGCAACGGTCTCGGCGAGCTCCTCGGGCAGCAGCTCGAACCAGTAGAACCCGTAGGGCCCAAGGGTCACGCCGTACGTGGCAGCAGCGGCCACGGGCGGAAAGGGAATGCGCCCGAGGAGCTCGACGGGCGTCCGGTTGGCCCACCGCGACAGGTCGAGGTCGGCGGGCTGGGCGAAACGGCTCAGGTTGTGCACGCACAGCACGGGGTTCTGGGCGCTGTCGGCACCCCTGCCCCGACCGCTGCGCCCGGCTCGCCCCGAGCGTCCACCACGCCCGGGGCGGCGGCCAGGCGCCGCACCGTCGTGCTGGTCGGGCTGGGGGCTTCGCACGTAGGCGAGGATCGATGGGTTGACGCACGACACCAGATCGAAGGCACCGGTCCCGAAGACCGGGAATTGCTTGCGCGTCTGGAGGATGCTGCGCAGCCAGTGCAGATGCGAGCTCGGGTTGCGCTCGTGGGCCTCGACGTTCACGGCCTCGTATCCGTAGACCGGGTCCATGAGCGGCGGCAGGTAGAGCTGGGCGAAGTCGGCGCGGCTGAACCCGCCATTGCGGTCGGGGCTCCACTGCATGGGCGTGCGAACCGAGTCCCGGTCACCGAGGTACACGTTGTCACCCATGAGGACCTCGTCGCCGTAGTAGATCACCGGGCTGCCCGGCAGCGAGAACAGCACGGCGTGCAGCAGTTCGGCCAGGCGACGGTCGCCGTCGAGAAGCGGCGCCAGGCGACGGCCGATCCCCATGTGCCGGCGCATGCGCGGGTCCTTCACGTACTCCGCCACCATGTAGTCGCGCTCTTCCTCGCTCACCTTCTCGAGCGTCAGCTCGTCGTGGTTGCGCAGGAAGATGGCCCATTGGCAGCCGGGGGGTATCTCCGGCGTCTGGGCCAGGATCTCGGTCACGGGGAAGCGCTGCTCGCGCCGCACGGCCATGAAGAGCCGGGGCATGAGCGGGAAGTGGAAGCACATATGGCACTCGTCGCCGTCGCCGAAATAGTCGACGAGGTCCGCCGGCCACTGGTTGGCCTCGGCCAGGAGCACCCGGTTGGGGTGGGCGGCGTCGACCTCCTTGCGCAGCTGGCGGAGCAGGTTGTGGGTCTCGGGGAGGTTCTCCCCCGTCGTGCCGTCCCGCTGGAACAGATAGGGGACGGCGTCGAGGCGGAAGCCGTCGAGGCCGAGATCGAGCCAGTGCCGCACCACGCCGAACATGGCTTGGATCACGTCCGGGTTCTCGTAGTTGAGATCGGGCTGGTGCGAATAGAAGCGGTGCCAGTAGTACTGCTCGCGCTGCTGCTCCCAGGTCCAGTTCGAGGTCTCGACGTCCACGAACACGACGCGCGCCTCGGGCCAGCGCTGGTCGTCGTCGTTCCACACGTACCAGTCGGACTTGGGATTCGTGCGCGACGAGCGGGACTCGGTGAACCAGGGGTGCTGGTCGCTCGTGTGGTTCATGACGAGATCGGCGATCACCCGGATGCCGCGCCGGTGGGCGTCGTCGAGGAACTCGACCAGATCGTCGAGCGAGCCGAGATCGGGATGCACGGTGAGGAAGTCGCTGATGTCGTAGCCACCGTCGCGCATGGGCGACGGGTAATAGGGCAAGAGCCACAGGCAGTCGACCCCGAGCCACTCGAGATAGTCGAGCTTGGCCCGCAGGCCGCCCAGATCGCCGATGCCGTCGTTGTTGGAGTCGAAGAACCCACGCGTGAGCACCTCGTAGAACACGCCGCGGCGGTACCAGTCGGTTTCCTCGGGAGCGGGAAGGGCGGTGGGGCGGATGCCGGGCAGCCGGGCCCCGCCGGTCCGACGCAGCGGTGGCGTCGTCCCGCCGGTGCGCCGCGGCCGCGGCATGCGCGCCGGCCTCGACATCACGGACGCGCCATTCCGGGCAGCGCCGACACCGCTGACACGCCACCGCCAAGAGGACTCCGCATCACCGCGTCGGCACCCCCGGCCATCTCAGCGCCCCCCGAACCGGGCTCGTCCCGGGCCGTGCTCGAGGAACGAGGCGACGCCGAGGCGGGCGTCCTCGGACCCGCTCACGGTGACGAATGCGTCCGCCTCCAACAACAGGGCGGCGGCCAGGTCGCGCTCGATCCCCTCGTCGATGACGCGCTTGGCCGCGGCCAGCGCCACCCGCGGCCCCGCCGCCAGGCTCGCCGCCAGCGCCAGGGCCTCGTCGAGCACGGCGTCGCGGGGGACCACCCGGTCGGCCAGTCCCATGCGCGACGCCTCCGCCGCAGCGACCTGCCTGCCGGTGTAGATCATGTCCTTGGCCCGGGCCACCCCCACCAAACGCGACAGGCGCTGCGTGGCACCGCCACCGGGGATGATGCCGAGCAGGACCTCGGGCTGACCGAGCTTGGCGTCCTCGGACACGACGCGCAGGTCGCAGGCCAGGGCCAGCTCGAGCCCGCCGCCGAGGGCGTAGCCCGACACCGCGGCGATGGTCACGGCGGGGAAGGAGGCGAGCGCACCGGTGGCGGCCAGGAAGGCGTCGGACACGCGTTTCGCCGCTCCGGGCTCGGAGAACTCGGCGATGTCGGCACCGGCGGCGAAGATCCGGGGGCCGCCCCACAGCACGAGCGCGCCGGGCGGATCGTGGCGGAGGCCGGCCACGGTGTCTGCCAGCCGGCCGAGCAACGACACCGACAACGCGTTCATCTTGGGACGGTCGAGGGTGACCAGGGCGACCCCGTCGTGGCGGCGCTCCACCGCCACCAGCCCCTCCGTGCCGGACGGGGCGGGACGTGACTCGGCCATCCTCGGCACCGTACCCGAACGGGGCCCGGACGGCGCGCCATCGACACCGGCCTGTGAGACGCCTCGAAGGCGGCCCTCAGGTGCCGGTGCGACGACCCATGACGTGGTCGAGGAGACGGTCGGCGGCCTCGTAGGGATCGACGCTGTGCTCGGCCACACCCCGCAGGAGCCCGGCGAACTCGCCGTCGTGGCGCAGTACCTCCACCTCACGCCCGATGCGCGCCGCCAGCACCGTCCGGAACTCGCGCTCTCGACGGGCCGAGCGCGCCGAGCCCAGCGAGCCGTGCGCCTCGAGGTGCCGGCCGTGGCGGCCGATCTCGTCCCACAACGCGTCGAGCCCCTCACCGGTGGCGGCGACCGTCTCCAGGACGGGGGGACGCCAGTCGCCGAGGCTGCTCAGGTCGAGCATCTGCTCGAGGTCGCGCCGCGTCTCGCGCGCTCCGGCCATGTCCGCCTTGTTGATCACGAAGATGTCGGCCGTCTCGAGGAGCCCGGCCTTGTTGGCCTGGATGGCGTCTCCCCACCTGGGGTTGAGCACCACCACGGTGGTATCGGTGGCGCCGGCCACCTCGACCTCGACCTGGCCGACGCCGACCGTCTCCACCAGCACCAGGGGGAAACCGGCTGCGGCCAGGACCCGGATGGCCTCGGGCACGGCCACGGCGAGGCCACCCAGGTGCCCGCGTGACGCCATGGAACGGATGAAGACGCCGGCGTCGAGGGCGTGGTCCTGCATGCGGACCCGGTCCCCGAGGATGGCGCCGCCGGAGAAGGGGGACGAAGGGTCCACCGCCAGCACCCCCACCGGCTCGACGCCGGCGGCACGCACGGTGGTGATCAAGCGGTCCACGAGGGTGGACTTGCCCGCCCCGGGGGGGCCGGTGATCCCCACGGTGCGGGCCTCGCTGCCGCTGCGGTACGCCAGCGCCGCCACCGACCGGCCGGGGGCGCCTCCCCGTTCGACGAGGGTCAGCAGGCGGGCCAGGGCAGCTCGGTTGCCGGCCGCCGACGCCGCGAACAGGGCCTCAGGGTCGTCCCCGGCGGGCCGGGCAGGTGGGTCGGCGGCGGACGGGGTGCTCACGGTGCGGCCGAGCGTACGAGACCGGCGCGGCGCCCCGGAAATCGCGCCGTCACCCCCGGGTGATGTCGGCGCCGAGCGACCGGAGCGTGGCCGCCAGGTCCTCGTAGCCCCGGTCGATGTGCGCCGCGCCCGACACCACGGTCTCCCCCTCGGCCACCATGCCGGCCAGGACCAGGGCGGCGCCGGCGCGCAGGTCGGGGGCCCGTACCGGTGCGCCGGACAGTCGCCGCACGCCCCGGACGACGGCGTGGTGCCCCTCGGTGCGGATGTCCGCCCCCATCCGCCGGAGCTCGTCCACATAGCGGAAGCGTCCGGAGAACAGGTTCTCGGTGACGATGCCGATGCCGTCGGCCACGCTCAGCATCGTCACCAGGAAGGGCTTGTAGTCGGTGGCCACGCCCGGATACGGGAGTGTGGCGACGTCCACGCTGTGGAGACGTTCGACCGAGGTGGCCCGCATCCCCTCGGGTCCCTGCACCACCGTCACACCCATGTCGCCCATCTTGCGCAGCAGCATGTCCATATGGTCGGGGCGGCCGTCCTCGATCACCACGTCACCGCCGGCCAGGCCGACGGCGGCGAGCACGGTGGCCGCCACCACGCGGTCGGGCACGACACGGTGGGCGGTCGGCGAGGGATGCAGTTCCTCCACCCCGTCCACCTCGATGTGCGACGTGCCGGCACCGCGTATGCGCGCTCCCATGTGGACCAGCAGGTCGGCGAGGTCGGACACCTCGGGCTCGCGCGCCGCGTTCTCGATCACCGTCGTCCCCTTGGCCAGCACGGCGGCCATGAGGACGTTGTCGGTGGCGGTGTGGCTCGGGTACTCGAACACGACCCGGTGACCGACGAGCCTTCCCCCGTCTCCCCCCGGGACGCGGCCCTCGATGTTGCCGTGCACCATGTCGAACTCCGCTCCGAGCGCGGAGAGGCCGTGGAGGTGGATGTCGATGGGGCGGTTGCCGAAGTCGTCACCCCCCGGCAGTGACACGCTGGCCCGTCCGGTGCGCGTCAGCAGCGGCCCGAGCACCACCACCGAGGCGCGCATCTTCTCTACGAGCTCGTAGGGGGCGCGGGGCACGAGATCGGCGGGAGTGTCGATGACGAGGTCGCCGGGAGGACCGTCGGTGGGCGCCGACCGGCGCTCCACACGCACCCCGATGGCGCCGAGTACCTCGGCCATGATGTCGACGTCCACGATGCGCGGCACGCCCGACAGCACGTGGCGCCCCTCGGCCAGGAGGCAGGCCGCCATGAGCTTGAGGGCGGAGTTCTTGGCGCCACCGACCCGGACCGTCCCCTCCAGGGGGCCGCCGGGGCGTACGACGAAGCGGTCCACGGGGTCGCGCCGCGCCCTCAGACGACGGGCTTCTCGGCCCAGCGCCCGAACACCGCGCCCAGCGCGCCCACGACCTCCCCCACCGTGGCGTAGGCGCGTACCGCATCCATGATGGCGGGCATCAGGTTGGCGTCGGGCACGGCGGCTGTGGCGCCCACGGCAGCGAGCGCCTCGTCCACGGCACGGCCGTCGCGCCGCTGGCGCACACCCGCCAGCCGCTTGCGCTGCGCCTCGTCCACTTCGGGCCCGATCTGCAACGTGGGGGGCGCGGGCTCGTCGTTGCCCTCGGTGAAGGCGTTGACTCCCACCACGACGCGCCGGCCGGTCGCCACCTTTCGCTGGAAGGCGTAGGCGGCGTCGGCGATCTCGGATTGGAACCAGTTCTCCTCGATGCCGTGGAGCACGCCCTCGAGCATCGATCCCCCACCCCACTCGTCGAGGCGGGTGAAGACCTCCTCGGCCCTCTGCTCGATGTCGTCGGTGAGCGACTCGACGAACCACGACCCCCCGAGAGGATCGGCCACGTTGGCCACGCCGGTCTCGTGGGCGATGACCTGCTGGGTACGAAGGGCGATGCGGGCCGCCTTCTCCGTGGGGAGGGCGAGGACCTCGTCCATGGAGTTGGTGTGCAGGCTCTGGGTGCCCCCGAGCACACCCGCCAACGCCTCGATGGCGGTGCGCACGATGTTCACCTCGGGCTGCTGGGCTGTGAGAGAGACCCCGGCGGTCTGGGTGTGGAACCGCAACTGCGACGAGCGAGGATCGCGCGCCCCGTAGCGGCCCGTCATCCAACGCGCCCAGATGCGGCGGGCGGCGCGGTACTTGGCAATCTCCTCGAAGAAGTCGAGATGGGCATTGAAGAAGAAGCTGAGACGGGGGGCGAAGGCGTCGACCTCGAGTCCGGCGGCGACGGCCGCCTCGACGTAGGCGAAGCCGTTGGCAAGGGTGAAAGCCAGTTCCTGGGCGGCGGTGGAGCCCGCTTCGCGGATGTGGTAGCCCGACACCGACACGGGGTGGAACTTGGGCATCTCGGCCGCGCAGAACCGCACGACGTCGCAGACGAGGCGCATCGACGGGCGCGGCGGGAAGATGTACTCCTTCTGGGCCTGGTACTCCTTCAGGATGTCGTTCTGCAGCGTGCCGCCCAGATCGCGCCGGGCCGAGCCACCGTGCTCTGCCGCCGCCACGTACATGGCGAAGAGGATGGCGGCGGGTGAGTTGATGGTCATCGACGTGGTGACGTGGGCCAGGTCGATGCCGGCGAAGAGGTCCTCGGCGTCGGCCAGGGTGTCGACGGCCACGCCGCAGCGCCCCACCTCGCCCTCGCTGTGGGGGTCGTCGGAGTCACGCCCCATGAGGGTGGGGAGGTCGAACGCAACCGACAGCCCCCCGCTGCCGGCCCGGAGCAGCTCGCGGAAGCGCACGTTCGTGTCCTCGGCCGTGCCGAACCCGGCGAAGAGCCGCATGGTCCACAGCCTCGAGCGGTACATCGAGGCGTACGGGCCCCGCGTGTAGGGCGGCGAGCCGGGCCAGCCCACCCGCGTCGCCTCCTGGCCGGCGGGCCGGTCGTCGGGCCCGTACACGGGGAGCAACGGCGTCCCCGACATGGTCTCGAAGTCGGCGTCACGGAGCGTCGACCTGTCGAACTCCCGGCGCCACCGCGCCCCGCCGGCGCCGGGGTCCTCGTCGGGGGTGGAGGCCATCACCCCAGCCTAACGGGCCGGCCCGTGGTCTCCCGGCCCCTCCCTGTGTTCTGCGGGGATCTCGTGCCGATCCTCCGCCGGCGCCACCCCATTTCCGCCACCCCTGTCAGACGCTGCGGACCGGGCGCGTTATGGTCGGAGCGTGGCACCCAATCCACGGGCCCCGGACCGCAACCTCGCCATGGAGCTCGTCCGCGTCACCGAGGCGGCGGCGTTGGCGGCCGGCCGGTGGATGGGACGGGGGGACAAGGAGGGGGCCGACAACGCCGCGGTCCAGGCCATGCGCGTGGTGCTCCACAGCGTGACCATGGACGGGGTGGTGGTGATCGGCGAGGGGGAGAAGGACAACGCCCCCATGCTCTACAACGGTGAGCGCATCGGCGACGGTTCCCCGCCCGCCACTGACATCGCTGTCGACCCCATCGACGGCACCAACCTGACGTCGCTCGGCCGGGGCGGGGCCGTGGCCGTGCTGGCCGTCTCCGAACGGGGCACCATGTTCAACCCCGGACCCTGCGTCTACATGGAGAAGCTGGCCGTCGGGCCCAAGGCGGTGGGCTCGGTCGATGTCCGCCGGGCACCCACCGAGAACATCGAGGCGGTGGCCAAGGCGCTCGGAAAGTCGGTGCGCGACGTGACTGTGGTGATCCTCGACCGGCCCCGGCACACCGAGCTCATCGAGGAGGTCCGATCGAGCGGGGCGCGCATCATGCTGATCTCGGACGGCGACGTGGCCGGCGCCATCTCCGCCGCCTGGCCCGACTCGGGTGTCGACATGCTCTATGGCACGGGGGGAACCCCCGAGGGCGTGATCGCCGCCGCCGCCCTCAAGTGCATGGGCGGTGAGATCCAGGGTCGGCTCTGGCCCCGCGACGAGGACGAGCGGCAGGCGGCGGTGGCGGCCGGCTACGACCTCGATGCGGTGCTCACCACCGAGGACCTTGTGCGCGGGGACAACTGCTTTTTCGCCGCAACCGCCATCACCGACGGCGAGCTGCTCCAGGGCGTGCGATACCACGACTACGGGGCGACCACCCAGTCGCTCGTCATGCGCTCGCGCTCGGGGACGGTTCGCTTCGTGAGCGCCCGCCACGCCCTCGACAAGCTGCGGGAATTCAGCCAGATCGAGTTCGGCTGAGGCGCGGCTCCGCCGTGCCGGCCGACCGCGCCCACTATCCACTGCGCAACGCCGCACCCGACGAGGCTGACCGCCTGGCGGCACTGCAGTCGCTGCACGACGCCTCGACCATCCGCCAGCTCGAGCGGTTGGGAATCGCGCCCGGGTGGCGCTGCCTCGAGCTCGGTGCCGGGGCGGGCTCCATCGCTCGCTGGATGGCCGACACGGTCGGTGACAGCGGCTCGGTGACCGCCATCGACCAGGACACGGCTCTGCTGACCGACCTCGGCTTCCGCGCCAATGTCTCAGTGGTGCGCGGAGACCTGGCCACGGTGGAGCTCGGCGCCGGCTGCGTCGACCTCGCTCACTCCCGCTCGGTCCTCATGCACGTGGAAGACCCGCAGCGCGTGGTAGAACGCGTGGTCCGGGCCCTCGCCCCCGGGGGCGTGGTGCTGTTCGAGGAGGCGGACGGGGCACCGGCGCAACGCGTCGCCGACGACGCCAGCCTGCCCGCCGCCTTCCGGGCCGTCATGGTGCCCCTGGCCGCCCGCTGGACGTGGGCCCGGGACCTGGCCGCCGTGCTCGAGCACCTCGGCCTGCACGACGTGCACGACGACGTCCGCGAGAACGTGCTGCACGGGGCCACGCCCGGCGCCGCCTTCTGGATCAGGACCCTGACCACGATCCGCCCGCTCGTCACCGACGCGCCGCGCATGGCCGCCCTGGGCCGGGATGCGATCAGCGACACCGACTTCGACGCCATGCTGGCGCTGCTCGACGATCCGGACTTCGCCGTCCCCTTCGCCGCCCGCCACCGCGTGTCGGGGCGCCTCCCCGCCTGACTGACCGGACCGGCGACGGCGCACCGGGCCCGCAGGGTTCGGCCTCCGACATCAGGATCATGTCCCGGCTTCGAGCCGCTCCTTCAGCCGAGCAAGGTTCGGGCAGAGCCCTTTGCCGATCACCCGAGCGAGCAACCGTCCCATCGGCCCGTGCAATTGGAACTCGTACGTGACCTTGGTCGCTTCTCCGATCGATTCGCATCGCATCGTCCCGTCGGGCCGGACGGGGCCCCCGGTGGTATGGAATTCTTGGCGCGTCGGTGGCTCGCGCCTCGTGATCTGGAAGGGCGCGCGAATCTCCCGACCGAGGAGCCTGCGGACCTCGACGCCGCGCGTTCCGACGCCAATTTCTCCATCCGTCACGAGCTCGGTCCGCAGCAGGTCAGGCTGCCACTCATGATGCGTCCGAGGGTCGGCCAGGTAGCTGAACACCTCGGCGGAGGGACGTTCGACGAGAATCGATCCCGAAGCAATCGCCACGTGTCGATCGACCGTGGCCGATCGGACGGATCGCCGACCGACGAACCGACTCCCTGCAGCGGATTCGCTCGCCCGCTCGAGCGCCCCTCGATCACCGCGGTCCTGTCGGCGCGGTGTGTGGGAGGCCGGCGGTCCTAGCGAATCAGGCCGTGTGCCTCCTGGCAGTGCGGGCCGCCCCAATGCTCGACGATCTGCCCGTCGCGTATCCGGAGGATGGCGGTGCCGTTGATCGTGACGGGCTTGCCCGAGGGCGCGACGTCGTAGAACGCCGCCCCGGTGTGGGTGCCCTTGACCGTCCAATTCGACACGACCAGGTCACCTGACTCGATGAGCAGGTCGACGCTGAAGGTCATGTCGGGGAATGCGGCGCGCGCTTGCTCCCACCAGTGCTGCTCGTCACCCCGCAGGTCGGTGCCGACCCGATCAGGGGCGACACGCTCGGTCACGTGACTGTGGAAGTCCTCCGAGAAGAACTCGAAGACCGCGTCGCTGTCGCCCGACTCCATCGCCGCGCTGTACTTCCCGAGGACCCGGAGGTTGTCCGACATGTCTTGGCCCCTTTCGTGCGTCACCGGACAGGTACCGATACCCGGGGGGCGCAGGACTCGTCCGACCGGGCCAGATCATACCGGCACTAGGTGTTGGTGTCCTCGCTGGGGACGACGTCGGGGTTCGGCAACGGGGCTGCCGCCGCGGTCGACAGCGGC
>JBEKVE010000079.1:0-14420 GCA_049514335.1 Acidimicrobiales bacterium | reverse complement strand
GACTGCGACAGCGCCGCCAGCGACACCGCCACCGTCATGGCGGTGACGACGGTGGGCCGAAGCGGGCGGCGCACGAGCGACGACGTGGCCAGGATGCCGACGGCCCCGCCCAACAGGACCAGCTCGGGCAGGATCGACAGGTAGGCGATCTTCGGGAGCACGAGCGGCGCGGTGGCCCCCAGGGTGGCGAGGACGTTCATGGCCGCACCCCCGACGCAGGCAACGCCCCGAGGTGGATCCTCGCACCGCGGTGCTCGGCGTGCAGGCCCTGCGCCGTGCCCGCCGCGCAGTTGCCGATGCAGGGAGCCGATGCGGGGGCGGCCGTCCCGGTGGCCACGGTCGGCTGGTGCGTGCCGGTGGCGCCCTCGACGTGGCGCACGAGCAGGTTCACCGACGGGGTGATGCGGTCGAGCACGGGCTTCGGGTAGACCCCGAGCACCACGATCAGGGCGATGAGCGGGGCCACCACCGCCATCTCACGCCACGACAGGTCCTTCACCTGGGCGTTGGCCTCGTCGGGCTCGTGGTGGAAGGCCTGCTGGTAGGCCCACAACAGGTAGACCGCGGCCAGCACCACGCCACCGGTGGCGACCACCGCCCACCAGCGGTGGGTGAGGAACGTCCCCGTGAGGATCAGGAACTCACCCACGAACCCGTTGAGCCCGGGCAGGCCGATGGACGCCAGCATGGCCACGGTGAACACCGCCGCCAGCACCGGCGCCGGTCGTTGCAGGCCTCGGAGCCCGCCCAGCTGCCAGGTCTTGCGCCGCTCGTAGATCCACCCGATCACGATGAACAGCACGGCGATGACGAGGCCGTGGTTGACCATCTGCAGCACGCCCCCGGTCACCCCCTGGGTGGTGAGGGCGAAGGTGCCGAGCACGATGAACCCGAGATGCGCCAGCGACGAGTACGCCACCAGTCGTTTCAGGTCGCGCGTGGCACAGGCCACGATGCCGCCGTAGAGGATGCCGATGACCCCGAGCGTGAGTAGCAGCGGCGCCAGGTCGACCACCGCCCGGGGGAACAGCGTCAGGTCGAAGCGGATGATGCCGTAGGTGCCGAGCTTGGCCATGACCCCGGCCAGGATCACGGCCCCGGCCGTGGGGGACTCGGCGTAGGCGTCGGGCGACCAGGTGTGGAAGGGGAACACCGGTGCCTTCACGGCGAAGGCGGCGGTGAAAGCGAGGAAGAGCAGCACCTGCGACGCCAGGCCCAGGTGGGTGTGCTCCAGCACGGCCAGGTCGAAGGTGAGGTGCCCGGTCTGGCTCTGGTGGACGAAGGCCACCGCCACGATGCCCACCAGCAAGAAGGCGGACCCGAGGAAGGTGTACACGAAGAACTTGATGGCCGCGTAGGCCCGCCGGGCGAATCCCCACCCGGCGATGATGAAGTACGACGGCACCAGGGTGAGCTCGAAGAAGAGGAAGAACATGACGAGGTCGAGCGAGACGAAGCTCCCCATGCAGCCCGCCTCGAGCACGAGCAGCCACGCCACGAACGAGCGGGGGTGGCGGTCGATCTTCCCCGACAGAAGCGCCAGGGGGAACAGCACGGCGGCCATGAGGATGAGGAAGACCGAGATGCCGTCCACCCCGAGGTGCCACGAGATGCCGAGCGACGACGCCCACACGTGCTGGCTCACGAGCCGGAAGCCGCCGTTGCCGGCCTGGTAGCGCAGGGCGATGGTGATCGCCAGGGCCAGGGTGGCGACAGAGCCGGCCAGGCCCACCGCCATGACGAGCCGCCGCTGGAGCTGCGCTCCCACCGACTTGGGCACGACGGCGGCGAGGACGGCCGCACCCGCCGGGAGGAGGATGAGGACGGTCAGGTACGGGAAGGTGGTGTCGTGGGTCATGACCACGCCCTCGAGACCATCCAGGCGAGCAGGGCCACGAGGCCGAGCACGATGCCCAGGGCGTACTGGCGCACGAAGCCGGTCTGCACCCGGCGCAGACCGCCGGCCGCCACCCGCGACAGCCGTCCCACGCCGTTCACCGCACCGTCGATCACCTTGACGTCGACCACGGTGGCGCAGAAGGTGGCGAAGGCCTGGCCGGGACGGCCGATGAGGGCGTCGTAGACGTCGTCGAGGTACCAGGCGCGCTGGAGGAAGGCGGGCTCGAGAGCCGGCGCCTCGGTGCGGCGGCGCCACACGGCGTAGCCCGCGCCCAGTCCCACCAGGGCCACCACCGAGTCCACGATGCCGAGGGTCCACAGCGTCCCCGACGACTGGTGGGGGTCGAACAGGGCGGTGCCGAACACGGGCCGGAGCCAGCCGAGCGGGTCGAAGCTGCTGTGCCAGGGCAGGTTGAGCGCGCCGCCCAACAGCGCCAGCACGGCCAGGACGACGAGGGGGAGGACCATGACCGGCGGCGACTCGTGGGGGGTGGCGTCGATGCCGTGGCCGGGGGCGGGCATCCCCCGCCCCGCGCCGGGGGCGGCATCGTGGTCGTGGCCGTGGCTGTCTGGGGCGTGGCCGTCACGCGACCCGAGCAGCGCCCGCCAGCGGTCGTCGCCGGCGAAGGCGAGGACGATGAGGCGGGTCATGTAGTAGGCGGTGAGGGCGGCGGTCAGAAGACCGATGGCCCACAGCGGCTTGTAGCGGGCGAAGGCGTTGTCGAGCACGTCGCCCTTGGCCCAGAAGCCCGACAGCGGCGGGATGCCGGCGATGGCCAACCACCCCAGGCCGAAGGTGAGGGTGGTGAGGCGCAGGTAGCGGCGGAGGTTCCCCATCATCTTGAGGTCCTGCTCGCCGTCGAGGGAGTGGATGACCGAGCCGGCTCCGAGGAACAGCAGGGCCTTGAAGAAGGCGTGCGCCACCATGAGGAAGATGGCCGCCTCGTAGGCGCCGGTGCCCACGGCCAGGAACATGTAGCCCAGCTGCGACACCGTGGAATAGGCGAGGACCTTCTTGATGTCCTGCTGGGCGCAGCCGATGGTGGCGGCCACGAAGGCGGTGGCGGCGCCGATGGAGGCCACCACCAGCTGGGCGGTGTGCGAGTGCGACAGGATCGGGCTGATCCGACACATGAGGTACACACCGGCGGTCACCATGGTGGCGGCGTGGATGAGCGCCGACACGGGCGTCGGGCCCTCCATGGCGTCTGCCAACCACGGGAACAGCGGCAGCTGGGCCGACTTCCCCGCCGCCGCCACGAACAGGAGCAGACACACGGCCGTGCCCGTGCCGCCGCCGATCTCCGACAGGTGGGAGAAGATCCCGGTGTAGGTGAGGGTGCCGGTCTTGGAGAAGACCAGGAAGATGGCGATGAGGAACCCGACATCCGCCAGCCGGTTGTAGAGGAACGCCTTCTTCCCCGCGCTGGCGGCGCTGTCGCGCCCGAACCAGAAGGCCACCAGCCAGTACGAGCACACCCCCACGCCCTCCCACCCCACGAAGGTGAGAAGGAGGTTGTTGCCGAGGACGAGGATGAGCATCGACGCCACGAAGAGGTTCAGGTACACGAAGAACTTGGGGTAGTCGGGGTCGTCCTTCATGTAGCCGATGGAGTAGAGGTGGATGAGCGAGCTCACGCCGGTGACGAAGAGCGCCATCGTCATCGACAACGGGTCGACGAGCAGCGCCGCCTTCACCTGCAGGCCCCCCACGGGGATCCAGGTGAACAGGGTCTGGGTGAAGCTGCGACTGCCCGAGGCCCGGTCGAGCAACCCGGCGAACACGATGCACGCCACCACGAAGGACCCCGCCACCGTGGCGGTGCCCAGCCAGCCCGCCCACGGGTCGCCCAGTCGCCGCCCGGCGGCGGCCAGCACCACGAAGCCGGCCAGCGGCAACAGCGGCATCAGGTAGGCGGCATGGATCATGGTGGTGGGTGTCCGGTCCGGGTCGGTGTGGGTGTGCGGGTGTGGGGGTTGTGGGTGGGAGCGTCGTCGGCGGGGGCGGTCAGCCCCGCATGATGTGGAGGTCGTCGGCGATTGCGGTGCGGCGTCGGCGGAAGATGGCCACGACGATGCCGAGGCCCACCACCACCTCGGCCGCCGCCACCACCAGGGTGAAGAACACGAGCGCCTGCCCGCCGATGTCGTTGAGCATGCGGGCGAAGGTGACGAAGGTCAGGTTGGCGGCGTTCAGCATGAGCTCGACGCACATGAACATCACGAGCACGTTGCGCCGGACGAGCAGGCCCAGGGCGCCGATGGAGAAGACCACCGCCGCCAGACCCAGGTACCAGCCGCCGCCCAGAGTCACGGGGTCACCTCCCGGTCCTCGGCGGTGATGGGCTCGGGCAGGTTCTCCTCTTCGGATTCGAACGCCGCGTCGGCCGCCTCGGTCGTCTCGGCCACTTCCTCGGCGGTGGGCGAGGGCCGGCGGGCGAGGACCACGGCCCCCACCACGGCGATGACGAGCAGGGCCGAGGTGATCTCGAAGGCGAACAGGTAGGTGGTGAACACCGACCGGCCCAGAGCGGCGACGTCGCCACCGGACTGGCCCTGCGCCGGGCCCGCCACGGAGTGGGTGCCGAGGGCCCAGTGGGCGCCGATGCCGAGCAGCAGGATGCCGGCCAGTCCGAGCGCCACCAGCACGAGGGCCAGGGGGCGCTGTGCGGGGAGGGGCTCCTTGGCCAGGTTGTCGAGGCGGTCGACCCCGAGGAACATGATGACGAACAGAAAGAGCACCACGATGGCGCCGGCGTACACGATGACCTGCACGGCGGCCAGGAAGTTGGCCTGCTGCTCGACGAAGAGCACGGCCACGCCGAACAGCGTCATGACCAGCATGAGCGCGGCGTGCACGGGACTGCGCGACACCACCACGCCCACGGCGCCCGCCAGGATGATGGCGGCGGCGATGGCGAAGGTCAACGCGTCGACGGTCGAGACCGTGCCCGACAGTGGCACGAGGGCCAGCCCGCTCATGGTCGGCCGTCCCCGGTCCGGGTGGTGTTGGGGAACGAGGTGGGTGCGGCCGAAGACGCCTCGGTGGCGGCCGGGGCGTGGCGCACCAGCTTGGGCCGGGGCAGCGTGGCCATGCGCTGCTCCATCTTGGCCCGCATGCGGTTGGCCACGCCGCGCGGACCGCGCTGGTCGGGCAGCCGCTCCACGTCCTCGAGATGGGCCGAGAACGCCTCGCGCAGCTGGCGGTTGCCGGTGGCGGCGTCGTCGCGGTTGGCGCTCTGGCCGCCCTCGGGGGCCCGCACCCCGTAGCCCAGCTCCCCCGACCACTGGACGCGGCCCTCGTAGGCGGCCACGCCCGACGGCGAGGTGGCCCGCATCCACGCCGAGGTGTGCAGGTCGTCGCCCTCGCGCCAGTCCTCCCACGGCATGCGCTGGGGCCGGCCGTCGTCGCCCACCACGAGCTCCTTCTTGGTGTAGATGGCGTCGGCCCGGTTGGTGAAGGAGAACTCGAAGAGCTTGGACTCGGTGATGGCCTCGGTGGGGCACGCCTCCACGCACATGTCGCAATGGATGCAACGCAGGTAGTTGATCTCGTAGACGAACCCGAAGCGCTCACCGGGCGACACGGGGTCGGCGGGGTCGTTGTCCTTGCCCCGGACGTAGATGCAGTCGGCGGGGCAGACCCCGGCGCACAGCTCGCACCCGATGCACTTCTCCATCCCGTCCTCGTAGCGGTTGAGGACGTGACGCCCGTGCTGGCGGATGGGCTTGGGCTTCTTCTCGATCGGGTACTGCCACGTGACCCGGGTGCGGGCCATCTGCTCCAGGGTGACCTTGAAGCCACCCAGGAAGCTGAGCTCGTCGCGCAGGCTGTCGAAGAGGCCCATCAGAGTGCTCCCTCCGGGGTGGTGCTGCCCACGTCGAGGGCGGCGGCCTCACCCGAGCGCTCGGGGTCGGTGCCCACCACGATGGAGCGCAGCAGCAGGCCGAACCCGACGAGCAGGGCGGCCACCACACCCAACCCCCACCACCGGCCCACCAGGAAGGCGGCGAGCAAGAGCACCCAGCCGAGCGACAGGGGGATGAGGACCTTCCACCCCAGGTCCATGAGCTGGTCGTAACGCAGCCGGGGCAGCGCGGCGCGCAGCCACACGTAGAGGAACAAGAAGGCCAGGGTCTTGCCCAGGAACCACAGCACCGGGATGACCCACGACAGGATGAAGACGTGCGCCGTGGGCCCGTCGGGTCCACCCAGGAACAGCGTGACCACCACGGCGGACATGGTGATGGTGTTCATGAACTCCGCCATGAAGAACAGGGCGAAGCGGATGGAGGAGTACTCCGTGTTGAACCCGCCCACGAGCTCCTGCTCCGCCTCCACCAGGTCGAAGGGCGGCCGGTTGAGCTCGGCGGTGATGGCGATCAGGAACAGGAAGAACGGCAGGATGCCGGAGCGGATGATGTACCAGCTGCCGATGAACGTGTGGGACTGGGCGTTGATGATGGCCCGCGTGGACAGCGAGCCCGCCAGCAGGACGACCATGGCCACGTTCATGCCCAGAGCGGCCTCGTAGGAGATCATCTGCGCCGAGGCCCGCACCGACCCGAGCAGCGGGTACTTCGACCCCGACGCCCAGCCCGCCAGCATGACGCCGTACACCGACACCGAGGACATGGCCAGCAGGAACAGGATGCCCACGGGGGGATCGGCCACCTGGAGCTCGAAGGTGTGACCGAAGACGGTGACGTCTCCCCCCACGGGGATGATGGCGAAGGCCAGGAAGGCGGGAAGGATCGACAGGTACGGCGCCAGCTTGAACACGAACCGGTCGGAGCGCTCGGGGATCAGGTCTTCCTTGAAGAAGAGCTTGATGCCGTCGGCCAGCGTCTGCAGCAGCCCCCACGGCCCGGCGCGGTTGGGCCCGATGCGGGCCTGCATGTCCGAGATGACCTTGCGCTCGAACCAGATCATGAGCATGACCGAGACGAGCAGGGCCCCGAATGCCACCAGGACCTTGATCACCACGATCAGCAGCACGGCCCAGTGCACGCCGTGGGCGAAGAGGGGGTCGCCCAGGCCGAGGATGTGGCCCATCACCACCACCCCCCCGTCACAGCGTCTCCAGTCGCACATCGACGACGGCCTCGCCTGCGTCGATCAGTGACGACGCGCCGAGCCCGTCGCCGGCATCGAGGTTGAAGCCGACCGACACCACACCGCGGGGCAGCGCGTCGTCGGGCCGCGCTTCCAGCTCGAGGGCGCCGCGCGCCGAGCGCACCCGGACCCGCTGGCCCGCGCCGACACCGAGGCGGTCGAGCTCGTAGGGGTTGGCCCGCACCGTGGCGGCGGGGGCGAGGGCGGCGAGCGGGTCACACGCTCCGACGAGCACGCCCGTGTCATAGAGCCGACGCGTCGACACGAGCCGCAGCGAGTAGCTGTCGTCGGCGGGGAGATGCGGTGCCTCGACCGGCTGCGGCCAGCGCAGGGTCGGGGGCCGGGTGGGGCCACCACTGGCGGCGGCGGCGTGCCCGTTGGCGCCGTCGTGCCCGTTGCCCGATGTGGCCGCCACCTCGTCGCCACCGAGCGGCTCGGCCGTGCCGGCCCGGGGCGGGGCCCCCTGCAGCTCGACGGACTCGATGCCGGGCGTGGCCATGGGGTCGAAGGGGGCGAGGGTGCGACGGGTGGTGATGCGCACCGGCGCGGCGGCCAACGGGGCCACGATGCCGTCGCGCGCCGCCCGTGCGTCGAGCACGGGCCGGGTGATGCCGGCGTGCGACGGGGCCACCCGCTCGATCTCGTCCCACAGCTCGGACACGCTCGACACCCCGAGGCCGGCGCTCAGCCGCTCGGCCAGCTCGACGGCCACCATCCAGTCGGGCCAGCACTGGCCCGGCGCCACCAGCTTCTGCGCCGTGCGGGTGATGCGTCCCTCGATGTTGGTGGTCGTCCCCGACCGCTCGGCCGCCATGGCGGCGGGCAGCACCACGTCGGCCAGGGCGGCGGAGGCCGACAGGAAGGTGTCCACCGCCACCACGAACCCGGCACGGCCGAGGGCCTCCTCGGCCAGGGCGCGGTCGGGGAAGTCGCCCACGGGATCGGACCCCACCAGCACCACGGCCTGCATGGTTCCTTCCGCCAGCGCCCGCAGCATGGCGGCGGCGTCGCGGCCGCGCCCGGCCGGCACCGTCCCCCACGCCGCCTCGTACCAGGTCCGGCCCTCGTCCAGTCCCACCCGGCCCGGCAGCAGGCCGGGGGCGAGTCCCATGTCGAGGGCGCCCATGACGTTGCCGCGCCGAAGCGCGGGGAGGAAGCGTGCCTGGGGCCACGCCTCGGCCATGGCGGCGGCGGCCGACGCCACCAGGTTCTCGTGCTCCGCCAGCGACGGGCGGCCCACGACCACCACGATGCCCTCTCCCCCGGCACCGGCCCGGGCGAGGGCCGTCTTGGCCGCGTCCCAGGCCCCCTCGTCCACGTCGTCGGGACGACCGTCCCCGGCCGCCAACGCCCGTGCCAGCCCGGCCGCCTCGCCCGGGAGGTAGGGCAACGAGGCCACGGCGAACTCGCCCACGGCACTGGCCTCGGGGGCGAGCTCGACCACGGGCACCCCGCCGTCGACCGCCGCGCCGCGCAGGCGGAGGAACAGCACCGGCAGCTCCTCGCGCAGATCGCCCGACAGCACCACGACACAGCGCGCCGCGCACGTCTCGTCGATCGTGGCTCGGGGCAGGCCCAGCACCACCTCGGCCGGAAGACCGTCTCCCAGCTGCGCGTCCACCGAGTCCGTGCCGAGCACCGACTTGGCCAGCTTGGCCCAGGCGTAGGCGTCCTCGTTGGTGAGGCGCGCCCCGCCCAGGACGCCGATGGCCTCGGCACCGTGCTCGGCGCGGATGCGGGCCAGGCGCTCGGCCACCGACGACAGGGCCTCGGACCAGGTGGCGGGAACGAGCTCGTCGGCGCCGCCGCTGCCGCCACTGCCGCCGCTGCCGCCCGCCGGGGTGGACCCGGTACCGGGACGGCGCACGAGCGGCTCGGCCAGACGATCGGGCGAGTTGACCGCCTCGTAGCCGAAGCGGCCCTTGTCGCACAGCCAGCTGTGGTTCACCGGATCGCTGTCCATGCCGAGCAGGCGCGTGACGCGGTTGGACGAGGACTGCACCGCCACCCGGCAGCCGAAGGCGCACAGCGTGCACGTCGACTCGACCTGGTCGAGGTCCCAGGGGCGGGCGGTGAACCGGTACGGCGTGGCGGTGAGGGCGCCCACCGGGCAGATCTGCACCGTGTTGCCGCTGAAGTACGAGGTGAAGGCGTGGTCCTCGAACACGTTGACCTCGACCTCGTCGCCGCGCCCCAGGAAGTCGATCTGGGCCTCGCCGGCGATCTCGGCCGCGAAGCGCACGCAGCGGCCGCACTGGATG
This sequence comes from Acidimicrobiales bacterium, assembly GCA_049514335.1. Taxonomy (GTDB): domain Bacteria; phylum Actinomycetota; class Acidimicrobiia; order Acidimicrobiales; family UBA8190; genus JBEKVE01. The sequence goes on along the minus strand of JBEKVE010000079.1, from coordinate 5,144 downwards.
CAGCGCTCCCGGTCGAGCAGGACGAGCTCGGAGATGGGGATGGGCTTGGCCCAGTGGCGCTTCTCCTCCAGGAACCGGCTCTCGCCCGGGCCGTAGGCGAGGGTCTGGTCCTGCAGGGGGCATTCGCCGCCCTTGTCGCACACGGGGCAGTCGAGGGGGTGGTTCACGAGGAGGAACTCGAGCACGCCGACCTGCGCCTTGCGAGCCTTGTCGGACGTGGTGACGACCTCCATGCCGTCGGCCACGGGGATGTAGCACGCCGGCTGGAGCGTCGACCCCCGGGGACCGGACACCTCGACCAGGCACATGCGGCACATGCCCACCGGCTTCATGCGCGGGTGGTAGCAGAAGCGCGGGATGAAGGTGCCGGCGCGCTCGGCGGCGGCGATGAGGAACTCGCCCGCCGGCGTGGTGATCTCGCGCCCGTCGATGGTGATGGTGACGGTGGCGCCGGGCTCCACCGTCGGCGCCGTGGCGTGGTGGGACGTGACGACGGGGTCAGCCATGGGGGCACCCCCCGTCCTTCACGTGCACCAGGAACTCGTCACGGAACATGCGGATGGCCGACGCGATGGACGACGGGATGGACGGGCCCAGCACGCAGATGGTGGTCTGCTGCGGCGGCCACGACACCCCGGGGGCGAGGTTGTCGCACACGTCCATGAGCAGGTCGACGTCGGACTCGCGCCCGACACCGTCCTCGATGCGGCGCAGGATCTTCTCCAGCCAGCCGCTGCCCTCACGACACGGCGTGCACTGGCCGCACGACTCGCGGTGGAAGAAGCGGGTGATGCGCCAGGCGGCGCGCACCACGCAGGTGCTGTCGTCCATGACCACGATGGACCCCGACCCGAGCATCGATCCCGCCTCGCCCACCTCGTCCTGGCCGAGGGGCAGGTCGAGCTGCTCGGGCCCGAACCAGGGGGCCGACACCCCGCCGGGGATGATGGCCTTGAGCTCGTGCCCGCCGGGGATGCCCCCGCCCAGCACGGGGGCGTAGATGAGGTCGCGGAAGGTGGTCTTCACCATCTCGACCTCGTACACGCCGGGGTTGCGGACGTGCCCGGCCAGGGCGAACAACCGCGTGCCGGTGGAGCGTCCCGCCCCGAGGGCGGCAAAGGCCTCGGACCCGTTGGTGAGGACCCACGGCAGGTTGGAGAGGGTCTCGACGTTGTTCACCACCGTCGGCTCGCCGTAGAGGCCGACGGCGGCGGGGAAGTAGGGCGGCTTGATACGGGGGAACCCCCGCTTGCCCTCGAGGCTCTCGAGCAGTGCCGTCTCCTCGCCGCAGATGTAAGCGCCCGCACCGGGGTGGACCACGACGTCGACCGAGAAGCCCGATCCGAAGATGTCGGCCCCGAGGGCCCCGTGCTCGTAGGCCTCGTTGACTGCACGCTGCACCCGCTCGAGGCCGAGGGCGAACTCGCCGCGCACGTAGAGGAAGACGCGCGACGCCTGGATGGCGTAGGCGGCGATGACGACACCCTCGACCAGCTGGTGGGGGTCGCGCTCGACCAGCATGTGGTCCTTGAATGTGGCGGGCTCGCTCTCGTCGCCGTTCACCACCAGGTACGTCGTGGGCGCCTTGCGCAGCATCGACCACTTCCGGCCGGCGGGGAAGCCCGCACCGCCCCGGCCGAGGAGGCTGACGGCGTCCACCTCGTGGGCAACCTGCTCCGGTGTCATGCCGAGCGCCTTGCGCAGGCCCTCGTAGCCCCCGGTGGCGAGGTAGCGCTCGAGGGTGTGCGAGTCCTCGTACTCGAGGCGCGACGTCACGATGCGCGGGGCGTCGGTGATGGCCATTACGCCTCGCCCGCCGACGCGCTGGCGGCGGCGCGGTCGCGCTCGGCCCTGATGGTGGCGGCGTCGACCCGGAGGCCACCCGTGCGCCGCACCCGGACCAGGGTGCCGTGGGGGGGCACGTCGTCGGCCAGGCGCCCGGCCCGCAGGTCGTCGGCCAGGCGGTCGAAGGACTCGGGGGTGACGTCGCCGAAGAAGCGGTGGTTCACGGCCAGGCACGGCGCCCGCCCGCAGTCGGCGATGCACTCGGCGTCCTCGAGGGTGAAGGTGCCGTCGGGGGTGGTGCCCCCGGTCCGCACCCCCAGGCTCTGCTCGATGTGGTCGAGCAGCTCGTAGGCGCCGCGCAGCATGCAGGCGATGTTGGTGCACACCGACACCACGTAGGTCCCCACCGGCTCGGTGTGCAGCATCTCGTAGAACGACGCCGTGCCCAGGACCTCGGCGGGCGTGATCCCCACGAGCGCGGCGATCTCCTCGATGGCCTCGGGACGCAGCCAGCCGTCCTGCTCCTGGGCCAGGTGGCACAGGGGGATGAGCGCCGAGCGGGGATGGGGGTACAAGGCGATGAGGTCGTGGGCGCGCGCCACGGTGTCGGGCGACAGGTGGCCCGGTCCGGCCGCGGCGGTGCTCACCGGTCCACCTCCCCCATCACCGGGTCCACCGACGAGATGGTGGCCACGGCATCGGCCACGAGGCCGCCGTGCATCATGACGGGCAGGCTCTGGAGGTTGACGAACGACGGCGCCCGGATGTGCATGCGGTAGGGCTTGGACGACCCGTCCGACACCATGTAGCAGCCGAGCTCGCCCCGGGGGGACTCCACCGCCACGTAGACCTCGCCCTCGGGGACCTTGAAGCCCTCGGTGAAGATCTTGAAGTGGTGGATGAGCGCTTCCATGGACTCGTCGATGCGCGCCCGGGGCGGGGGGGTCACCTTCTTGTCCTGGACCCGGTAGTCGCCACCGGGCATCTTGGCCAGAACCTGGTCGATGATGCGAACCGACTCCCTGATCTCGTTGAGCCGGATGGCGTAGCGGTCGAAGTTGTCGCCGTAGGTGCCGATGATGACGTCGAAGTCCACCTGGTCGTAGGCCAGGTACGGCATGGAGCGGCGCAGGTCCCAGGCCACGCCCGTGGAGCGCAGGATGGGCCCGGTGGCCGACAGCGAGAGCGCCTCCTCGGCCGACAGCGCCCCCACGCCCTCCATGCGCTCTCTGAAGATGGGCTGGCCGGTGAGCAGCTCGTCGTAGTCGCCGAGGCGGACGCTCACGTTGTCGAGGATGACCTCGACGTCGTCCTCCCACCCGTCGGGCAGATCGGCGGCGGTGCCACCGGGGCGGATGAAGTTGTGGTTCATGCGCACGCCGGTGGTCTTCTCGAAGAAGGCCAGGATCAGCTCCCGCTCGCGGAAGCCGAAGATCATCATGGTGGTCGAGCCCACGTCCATGCCGTTGGTGGCGAGCCACATGAGGTGCGACGACATGCGCTGGAGCTCCGACAAGAGCATTCGGATCCACACGGCGCGCGGCGGGAGCTCGATGCCGAGCAGCTTCTCGGTGGCGAGGGCGAAGACGAGCTCGTTGTTGAGCGGCGAGAGGTAGTCCATGCGGGTGACGTTGGTGGCACCCTGCTGGAACGTCAGCTCCTCCCCCGTCTTCTCCATGCCGGTGTGCAGGTAGCCGATGATGGGCTTGGTGCGAAGCACCGTCTCGCCGTCGAGCTCCATCATGAGGCGCAGCACCCCGTGGGTGGACGGGTGCTGCGGGCCCATGTTGATGATCATGGTCTCGTCGTCGGGGTGCTCCACGTCCACGTCGGACGCGTCGAGGACGGCTCCCTCGGGCAGGCGCAGCACCGATCCCACCTCGCGCCCGAGCTCGGCGGGCGCGGTGTCGTGGCGCGAGGCGAGCTCCTGGGTCCCTTCGGAGGTCTCCGACGACAGCGTCGAACCGGCGTCGGGCGTCATCGGGGCCCCGGCGCTTCCTTGAACTGCACGGGGACGCGACCCACGCCGAAGTCCTTGCGCAGCGGGTGTCCCTCCCAGTCCTCGGGCATGAGGATCCGCGTCAGGTCGGGGTGCCCGGTGAACAGCACCCCGTACATGTCGTAGACCTCGCGCTCCATGGCCTCGACGCCGCGGTACAGGTCCCACAGCGAGTCGACGACGGGATCGGCCTCGGGGACCTGCACCCGGAGCCGGACGCGCCGGCGGTGCTCGACCGACAAGAGCGACGCCACGAGCTCGAAGCGCTCGGAGGCGGTGCCGTCGGGCAGCGTGCGCCCGGGGTGGGCCAGGTAGTCGACGGCGGTGAGGTCGGCGAGCATCTCGAACCCGGCGTCTCGGTGGGCGGCGGCCACGTCGTGGTAGTCGGCGCGCGCCGGGAAGAGGACCTCGTGACCGTCCGTCGAGACCGTCCGGGGCACGTCGGGGAGCGACGGCGCGGACGGTGCCGCATCCGGCGTCAACGCGGTGTCCCCAGGCGGATGGCGTCGGGGCGCTCGGGGACCCAGCCGGCGAGCTCCTCGGGAGCGGCCTCGGCGCTGTGGCGACGGCGGGTGATCTCGCCCGTGCGGATCTTCTCGTGCAGCGTGAGGATGGCGTGCAGGAGCATCTCGGGGCTCGGCGGGCAGCCCGGCGCGTACACGTCCACCGGGACGATCTGGTCCACCCCCTGGACGATGGCGTAGTTGTTGAACATCCCCCCCGTGGACGCGCACACGCCCATGGAGATGACCCACTTCGGCTCCATCATCTGGTCGTAGACCTGACGCAGCACCGGGGCCATCTTCTGCGACACGCGGCCCGCCACGATCATGAGGTCGGCCTGACGGGGCGAGGCGCGGAACACCTCCATGCCGAAGCGGCTGATGTCGAAGTCAGCCGCTCCCACCGCCATCATCTCGATGGCGCAGCACGCCAGGCCGAAGGTGACGGGCCACACGCTGTTGCGGCGCGCCCATTTGACCAGGTCCTCGATGCGCCCGGTGAGGAAATTGTGTTGGAGGTCTTCGAGCCCCATGCCGCCCCGCCGCCCGTCCTATGCAGCCTGCCCGGTGCCCGGCCCCTGGTTGGGCCCGACACGGGCGATGGTGGACTCCGTGGTGCGTTCGTGCAGCGCCGGACGCAGCCGCTTGGCCGGGCCCCAGTTGAGGGCTCCGTTGCTCACGAGGTAGAGGAACGACACGAACACCGCGCCGGCGAAGACGATGACCTCGATGAGGCCGAAGCTGCGCAGCTGCCGGAAGATCACCGCCCACGGGTAGAGGAAGACGATCTCGATGTCGAAGATGATGAAGATCATCGCCACCAGGTAGAACCGCACCGGGAACCGCTGCGGGGGGTC
>JBEKVE010000078.1:0-14517 GCA_049514335.1 Acidimicrobiales bacterium | reverse complement strand
AGCAACGCCCCCACGCTCACCGAGGTGCCGGCCGGGGTCTGGGTGGCGGCGGGGGCCAGGGTGGCTGACGTGGTGGGGTCGTAGAGGAACACATTGTCCGAGGTCGGCACGATGTCGTAGGTGACACCGGCTGTCGACCCCGTCTCGCCCTCCTGGAGCACCCAGGCGTAGCCGACGTAGAGCTCACCGGACTTGGCCGGGGTAAGGCTCGGCAGTCCGACGGTGGTGGACGAGGCGTTGGTCTGGCTGCCCGCCTTGTCCAGTGCCCATGTGGTGGACGATCCCAGGCCTGAAGAGAATTCCTGGGCGACGAGCTCGGTGCCGACGCTTGTCACCGAGGCCGAGAAGGTCACGGAGACTGTTGCAGGGCCGGTGGTGACGACCGGACCCATCCACAGCTCGGTGTCCACCCCGTCGGCGCTGTGCTGGGAGAGCTTGGTCCAGGTGCTCGCCCCGCCGCCCGACACCGACGACGCCGTGATGGTGCTCGAGGACACCTTGACCCCGAGGACCAAGACGTCTCCCACGTTGGCGGGCACCACCGAAAGGGTGGTGACGTCGGTCCCGTTCTTGCTGGTGAGGCTGCCCACGGCGGTGATTCCCGCCGAGGCGACGTAGGTGTAATCATCGGCGCTCGATGTGGCGCTCGGGCCTCCCGGCGTCGTCACCTTTACGTTCACCGTGCCCGAGCCCGGCGGGGAGGTGGCGGTGATGGAGGTGCCGCTGCTCACCGTGAAGCTGGTGGCGGCCGTGGTGCCGAAGACCACCGCCGTGGCGCCCGTGAGGTTGGTGCCGGTGATGATGACCGACGTGCCCCCGCCCGTCGCGCCCGAGGCGGGACTCAGCCCGGTGACAGTGGGCGGCGGTGGCGTGACGTAGGTGTACTCGTCCGCCGAGGTTGCCGCCGAGGTTGCCGCCGGGGTCGTGACGGTGACGTTCGCCGTGCCCGAGCCCGATGGGGCAGTGGCGGTCAGTTGGTCCGGTGAGACCAAAGTGACGTTCGTCGCCGGTGTGTTCCCGAAATCGACTGCGAAGGTGCTCCCTGCCACGAAACCAGTGCCGGTCACGGTTACGGCTGTCCCCCCGGTCAGGGGTCCCGACGACGGGCTCACCCCCGTGACGGTTGGTGGAGACGAGGCACCACCGAAGGCGGCGTCGCCTGCTGGAGTGCCGAGGCCTGTCGGTCCGTTGTACCCCGGTCCGGCGGTGCACAGATAGCTCCCGCCGCAGGATCCGTCACTACCGGAGGTCACATTGTTGAGCCAAGAGATGTTCTTGTACGGAGACGAACCGTAGATGAGGCTTCCGGTGCTCCCTCCCAGTGCGTAGACGGATGCGATGATGGCGTTGGAGACGCTTGTTCCTCCGAACACCAGCCAACCCGAGGCCCCCTGGTAGCTGTCGCTGTCATACACCGCTACCCCGGTGTTCGGGTCGGCATCGGCCGACACGTCGGCGATAGTGCGCCTGCTGCATCCCGTGTCGGTCTGCCAAGCCGGTTTCGGCTCATACGAGCTACACCCGCTGCCGGCGTCGCTCCACGCCGTCTCGCTCCAGCCGCGGGGCGTGTTCGCGTTTTTGGTCAGCGTCGTCCCACCCACCGACGTCACGTACGGCGACGCCGCTGGATACGACGTCCCGTAACCACTGTCTCCGGAGCTCGCCGTCACCATGATGCCCGGGTGGTCGTAGTAGGCGTCGTCGCTTGTGTCGCCCGCTGCCTCGCCCTCACCATAACTGTTGGAGATGACATCGGCCCCGAGCGTCGCGGCCTCGTCAACGGCGGTCCCGAGGTCCGAGATTGCACTCGAGTTGGCCTCGACGAGAAGGATCTTGCAGTTCGGACAGATCGCCGACACCATGTCCAGGTCGACCGAGATCTCCTGGGCCCAGGCGGCGTTGTTCGCAGGCAGGGACGAGCCCCCGGTCTGGTTGACCTCACGGAAGCACCCGTTCGCCGTTGTGCATGTCGGGAGGCTGAATTGGGTGCGATAGGAGCCGAGGTCCGAGGCTGCTTCCGGATCGTTGTAGGCATCGACAACGGCGACCGTCTCGCCGCTCCCTCCGGTGCTGCTCGGCAACTGGTAGGCACTCTGGAGGTCGGCGGGGTAATAGCCGGCGGTCGGGCTCGAACTGCTGAGCGGCGTGCCACTGCTGTTGGTTGTCAAGATGGCGTTGCAGCGGGCCAACCCTGGTGCTGTCGGACCGCACACCCTTTGGCCGCCCTTGCCGAAGGGTGTGCGGTCCGGCTGGTGTGGGCCCGGAAGGGCGGGGACGCGTGGCACAGGCCCCGGAGCCGGCGACTGGGTGCCCTGAGAGGGAACAGCCGCGTACGCAGGAGACCCGAGCGACAGAGTCGAAAGCGCCGCCAGGGCTGCGACCACCACGCCCACGGAGGCCCAGGTATTGACCGACCGCTGCCGCCCTCTTGAACGAGTCGTTGCCCCGTTACGCACCCCAAGGCCCCCCAGACCCTCGCCACCGGATCACGATCAAGCAGAGGAGCGGGACCCCGCCAGATTCGATGAGCGCGCAGCGTAGTTACACCGCTGCTCTGTGTCAACGTAGCACCCTGGCCAGCGGTCGGAGAGCCCCCGTGTCAGGGACATGGGCATCTTACTCAGTATCATATCGGACATCGTCGTTTTAGCCCGTGTTCTCGTCCGTTCTGGCTGGTAGTCGGGGCACCGTCGACATCGACCTCAATTGTCTTCGTCGGCGTCGATCGAGCCACGGAGGGTTGTCGGGCGGCCGTGAGACTCTCGCGGTGGTGCGATTACTGGCCATTGGGATGTCGCTCGTCGTGAACAAGCAGCTCTGTCATTGGTGGATCTTCCGGAGGACATTCAGATCCTTCCAATGCGGGACCTGGCGTTTCGCCTTGCCACCCTGTCCAGGGACTTCCGGCTTTCGACTCTCGGGGCCGAGGCGGTCGCTGCCGCGGAGGCGCTTCGAGCTTAAGTCTGCGTGTGGTCCGGGGACGTCGGACCTCACGTCCGGCACGTTTGCGAGACACTGAGGATTCGCCATCAGGCCGTCCACGGGGGTGAGCAGGACGGCCGTGAACACGCATTCCCTGGTTCGATCGGCCTGAGGGAGTCCAAGGAAGAAGGTATCGAAGGTGAGGACGGTGCACCCCTTCGACAGCCTGATTGTTCAGATGCCCAGGCCCCAATGTTCGATCAAGTCTGGTGATCGGCCTGACCGGCGTCGCGACGTCGGAGTGCCTCGACAAGAGCTGGAAGGACCTCAATATCCTTCGGCCTGTTCGCCGCTCGCTTAGACCTGATCACGTCCGCCAGATCGGCGAGCGGCGTCTCGACCTCGTTGACGATGACGACTCGGGCATGCTGGGCGAAGTCCGCAAAACCCTCGGTACCGGTGGGAATGATCGAGATATCAAGCGGGCCGGCGGAGCAGATCAGGGTCCAGGTCAGCGCTCGAGCAAGCGACTCGCCAGTGTGATCGAAGGGGAGACCGGCAGGATCGGACTCGGTTCGGGTCCGCGCCTCCAACTCGTGAAGTGCCTCGGAGAGCCGTTCGAGGTTCGATGCGTCAGGCGCAGGGGTGATATCGATGTCCAACGTGGGCCGGATGTCGACCCCCACACTTGATGCCCAGGCTTGAGCCGCAACCCCCCCGATGACGACGTACGCAACTCGATGGTCGTTGAGGACGTCGACGATGGTGGCAATGTCGAGGTCGGCCGGACCATTGCTCGCATCACTCACTTGGATTCACGAGAGGACGGCTCGTGGCCAGACCTTTGGTGAGACCCGTCAAGAACCGGTCGAACCCCTGCTCCAGCCGAGCGCGGTTTTGGGCCGTCAGGTGGTCGAGGGTCTTCTCGAGAACCGCATCGTGGTCCTCGAGAGCTGCAAGGCGCAGGTCGAGGTCGGCGCCTGATCCCCGCAATACCGACCGAAGGGTGTTGAGGCCCGGGTCGCGAGCTCCAGTCTCGATCTCGACCACGGTCGTGCGCGAAACCCCCGCTCGACGGGCCAGTTCACGTTGGCTCAGGCCACTACGGCGACGCGCTTCCGCTACCAACCCCCCAGCGACAGACAGGCGTCTGGTCGGGCCAGAGGAGTTGCTGGGTGGCTTTGTACGAGTCACGGGCTCATTGTACTGAATTCAGGTCCACTAGAGGTCTGGTATCGAATCTGATACCGTTAGATCTGTGGACAGCGCTGCGGTCCTCGTCCGGCGAGCCCGTGTGCTGGCAGGTCTCTCGCTCCGGCGTATGGCCGCCCTGGCGGCGACCTCTCACGCCACCATCGCCGCTTACGAGGCGGGGCGTGTCCACCCGTCGCTACCCACGGTGGAGCGGATCACCCGGGCCGCCGGTTTCAAGCTTGTGGTCGAGCTGGTCCCGACTGTGGGCGAACCTGGCAACCCACGCGGGGACGAGCTGGTCCAGGTGCTGGAGCTGGCAGCGCAGTTTCCGGCCCGGCATTCCCCCGATCTGCGCTATCCGAGGTTCGGCGCGACGTGACGGGGCTTCCCGAGAAGATCGTGGCGATCGACCGGGCTCTGCGAGAGGCTGCCTTGCCGCACGCGTTCGGGGGAGCACTCGCCCTGGCGTGGTGCACCCGCCGGGCCCGCGGCACCATCGACATCGACCTCAATGTCTTCGCCGGCGTCGATCGAGCCACCGAGGTCCTGTCTGCGCTTCCAGACGGCGTGGACTGGTCGGAGGCAGATGGCGTCCGGCTCACAGACGAGGGGCAGGTGCGGGTGTGGTGGGAAGGGACGCCGGTGGACATCTTCCTGAGCACGACCGCCTTCCACGACGAGGCGGCCAAGCGCATCGACTACGAGAATTTCGCCGGCGCCGACGTTCCCTTTCTCGCCTGCACGGACCTGGCCGTCTTCAAAGCGTTCTTCAACCGCACCCAGGATTGGGCCGACCTGGAGCAGATGGTCGACATGGGGACCGTCGACGTCGACAGGCTCCTGGGTGTGCTCGTCCGATACGTCGGGCCAACCGATGAGCGCGTCGATCGGGTGAGAGAGCTAGGAAGCTGAAGCAACGGGTGCGGGGTCTGAGCTGCAGCATCTGATGATCGATAAGAGGGTCTTATGCGCTCCCCCAAGTGACGGCCACCGTTCAGCCGAGGGGGGCTGCCCTCCGGGAGCGCTGTCCCGAAATGAGACAACCACCCGCGATACATTGAGAATGTGGCCTCCGTCCCTCGTGCCCGCCACCTCCTTCGGGCCAAGGACTTAGTGGACCGTAGGTACTTCGAACCACTGACGATTCCAGTCCTTGCCAGCTCTGCCCAGCTGTCTCCGGCACACTTCATTCGGGAGTTCCGTCGGACCTTCGGTGAAACGCCCCATCATTATCTCCTTACGCGTCGCCTGGAACGGGCGGCGGCACTCCTTCGCGACACTGATCGCAAGGTCGTGGACATCTGTGTAAGCGTTGGACTTCAGAGTGTCGGCTCGTTCACTACCAGCTTCTGCAGTTACTTCGAGTGCTCCCCAACGACGTATCGAGCGAAATTCCCGCCAGCGGTCAATCGAGCTCGGATCCCAGCGTGTGTGATTCAGGCCTGGAGCCGTCCACAAGACAGCAGTTTCCAAGAAGACAACGTGGAGCACACTGCTTAACCTCATTGCGGAGTCCAAGCGACGGAGGAATGGCCATGTTGGGAAAGCTCACGCTCGTCACGCTGTGGGTCCATGATCAGGACGAGGCACTTGACTTCTATACGAAGAAGCTTGGCATGGAGGTGCGGGAGGACGTCACGGTCGCAGAAATGGGCAATTACCGCTGGCTGACGGTTGGTCCTCCGGGTCAGCCCGACGTGTCGTTCATTCTGACAGTCCCGGGTCCACCCGTGATCGATGGTGATTTGGCCAAGCAACTGCGCGACCTCATTGCCCAGGGCGCGATTGGCAGCTACCACTTCTCCACAGACGACTGCCAGGCTACCTATCTCGAGTTAGAGGAACGCGGCGTGGAATTCATCATGGAACCCACGGAGATGCCGTACGGGATTGACGCCCAGTTCCATGACCCGTCCGGAAACAAGCTGCGGTTCACGCAATCTAGGTAGGCGAGTTTTGCCATCTGGGCAGGAACTGATGGCGATCGGATTCTTCCGCCCACCGTCGAAGTCGACCTTGCGTTCACGTTTGCAGTGTGTCGTTGCGACGACGTGGAGCTCAACCCGGTGGACAAGGGTGTCGTCGTCGATGGATCCGGTGTAAACCGCTCGTCGGCGAAGGGACTCGAGGTCTGCCTCGCCGGAAGGTCCGGGCCAGCGTCATCGAGCGAGGCAATCGAGCGCGTTGCTGGATGGAAGATCACCTCGCCCTCGCGCCGCCGACAACCTCTTGGCACGCGATGTCGATGCGTGGAACGATTTGAGCGTCAATCCATACGGGAGGTTTTGATGATTGGATCCAGCTACCCACTGTTGAATGCATTCTGGACGATTCTCTATGTCTTCATCTTCATTCTGTGGCTCATGGTCCTCTTCCGGGTTGTCTCGGACATCTTTCGGAGTCACGATCTCGGTGGGTGGGGCAAGGCTGGGTGGCTGCTTCTCATCCTCGTCTTTCCGCTCCTGGGCGTCCTCTTCTATCTGATTGTCCGCGGAGGCTCGATGCACGAGCGTGATATCCGAATCGCCAACGCGCAGGACCAGGCGCTTCGATCGTGGGTGCATGACGTAACCGGGAAGACGAGCACGGCAGACGAACTAGCCAAGCTTGCGGACCTCAGGGCCAAAGGCATCATCAGCGATGCCGAGTTCGATCAGTTCAAGGCGAAACTCCTCGCGTAAGGCACGGGGTCGTCGTCCCGACGCTTCGGCCAGCTGGCGAAGGGATGCACCAGTTCGATGCGCAACAGGAATCGTGTCGTCACGGATGCGCGCTTCCTTGGCGGCACGGTTCGCGCTGAGACCGACCACCACCAGCGCGGCACCCATCTCGCCTTTCTCGCCACCCCTGTACTTGTCCATGGCTGAGATTGTCGATGTCACCTGCTCGTCGGTGTAGCTCATCGATCCTCCCGAAGTGCCGATGCGACCCTGTCGCGAATTGCCATGAGCAGAGCCACCCGCAGCGAGACCTCCGTCCGAGCCTCCGCTTCGTTCAGATGAGCGAGGGTCGTTCCCAAGAGCTCGAGGGCCTCCACGCGCTCAAAATCGACTCGGATCACCGGCCCGATTGTTTCCGGGCCTGGCCCGTTTTGGACCACCTCGGCGCGAGCAGCAGGACAACACCGGTTCTGTATCAAACTGCTACACTTGTATACAGAACGATACGTGGAGGTCAAGCCATGGCTGATCGGATGACGAGATTCGATGCCGACTTGTTCGAAGCTGCGGTGGACGAAGGGCATCGGGAGAATCGCTCGGGGCGCCAGCAGCTCGAGCATTGGACCCGCATCGGCCAGATGTTCTCGGCACAAGAGACGGCGACCCGCCGGCGCATCACTGCAGCAGCACGGGGAGAGCTTCCCCTTTCCGCCTTGCGTGCCGAAGAGCGCCTCGTTGCCAACGTGGAGCTCGACGTGTCCATCCGGGAGCGAGCCGCCGGTGCCTCGTTCGGGCGTGCGCTGTTGAGGTCAGGCCTGACCGCCGTCGCCCTCGATGAAAACGGGGCCCTCGTGGAATTCTGTCTTGACGGATCACGTCGGCCGCTCCGTTCCGACAGCCAAGGTGGACAAGAGGTAAGTGCCGGTTGAGCCGCCTCGATCTTGTCGTCGGACCCAACGGCGCCGGGATGACGACCTTCGTGGAGCAAGTCCTGGCGCCCCAGCGCCCTGGCGCTTTGTTGGTCAACGCAGACATCATCGCCGCCGAGCGCTGGCCGGACGACGCCGAGACCCATGCCTACGAGGCTGCAAAAATCGCCGAAGCCACTCGGTCGGCGCTGATCAAAGCAGGCAAGGAGATCATCGCAGAGACTGTGTTCTCCCATCCGTCCAAGCTTGAGCTCGTCGACGAGGCTCTGGCGGCAGGATACTTCGTCGCCCTCCATGTCCTCATGCTTCCCGAGGACCTCGCCGTCGCCCGAGTCGCGTACCGGGTCGAGCGTGGCGGTCACGCCGTGCCCGTCGAGAAGATCCGCGGGCGCTATACGCGGCTCTGGACGTATGTTGCACATGCGGCGGAAAAGGCGAGCTCTGCAGCCTTCTGGGACAACGCATCTCTCGACGGTCCACTTCTCGTCGCTGAAATCGAGAGCGGCGTCCTTCTGAGCAAGCCGAGGTGGCCCACATGGGCGCCCGCTTCTCTAACGGAGCGGTGGGCCCTTTGATGCGGGATCGAGGGCCCACGTCTCAGGTGTGCCCGGTCTACGTCCGGGGCTTGCTCAGGCGTTGACGCATGGAGCGTTGAGAGGCGCCGGATGGGGGAGGCTGCTAACGACGGCCGTCACCCGACCGGTGAGGTCCGGTCCCCGGAGCCAGTTCGAAGGCCTCGAAATCGAAAGGTGGCGTCACCGTGCACCCCACCAGTGTCCACGCGCCCAGACTCCGGGCGGACTGCCATGCGCCGGCCGGCACGACGACTTGAGGCCGCTGGCCGGCTGCCAGATCCGTTCCCAGCTCGACAGAGAATGCCGTGTCGGTCCCCGGACCGCTCTCGTCGATCTCGAGCAGGAGAGGGGCACCGGCATAGAAGTGCCAGATCTCCACGCGGTCGTGCACCCGATGCCAGGCGGAGTCCTCGCCTTCACGAAGCAGGAAGTAGATGGCCGAGCCCGATGCGTCGGCCCACGTCTCTCGATAGCTGCCCCCCTCGGGATGCGGGGCGAGCTCCAAGATCGTGCGCACAGTGTCGGGGTCGTCTGCGACGGTCACCGTGTCGGTATAGCGCGTATGGCGCTCGCCGGTGGCACTCTTCACCGTGTCCGATAGAGCGGGCGGTGGTACCGTTCCGGTGCCTCATCAGGGGCAGATCGCGGGCGGGCGCCAGGCGGGGGCGACCGGCAAGGGGGACGGGGATCACGTATGAAGGCCACGGGTAGATCGCTCCGGCGTTACGGTCTCGCAGTTGCATGTGCCGGTACCCTCGTGACAGTCGGTGCCCTTGCGGCGGCTGAGCCGGTCGCGGCCCGGGGGGCGCCGATCAACTCCAACAAGGCGGCTGTGCACGGCTACGACTTCGATGCTCCCAGCTCCGCAGCCGTCGTCGGCTCGGACCTCTTCGTCACCAACGCCGCCAACGGCTCGGTCACGGAGGTGAGGACGTCTAATGGGGCGTTCGTGGCCAGGATCGTCGCCAAGCGGTTCGGCTTCGACGCCCCGATGGCCGTCGCGGCCGTCGGCAACGATCTCTTCGTTGCGAACAGTGCCAACAACTCCGTCACGGAGCTGAGGGCCGCCGGCCGCAAGCACATTCGCACGATCGAGGGATCTCAGTACGGGTTCGCTGATCCCATGGCCCTGGCGTCATTCGGTACGGATCTTTTCGTCCTCAACGGCGTCGGATCGGTCACCGAGATCGACACCGGTACAGGCGCGTTGGTCGGGAGGGCTTCGGGGTCGGTGTTCGGATTCGACAAGCCGACCGGTCTCGCCGTCGCCGATGGCCGGATCTTCGTTGCCAACAGTGCAGGCAACACCGTCACGGTCTTGAACGCGCAGACCAGGGCGTTCGTTGCATCTCTGTCAGGGGGGTCGTACGGCTTCAGCACTCCGACGGGCGTTGCCTTCGACGGGTCCAACGTGTGGGTGACCAACCAGGCCGACGAGTCGGTGACCGAGTTCTCGCCGACGACACTGGATGAGCTGAATGTCCTCATGAGTAGCAACCTGCCGATGGTCGGCCCGATCACCTATGGGAATGGTTACGTGTTCGCCGTCAGCCCTCCCGGCGGGTCGCCCATGGTGAGCCAGATCACTCCGTCGCCAGCATCGGTCAATTGGATGATGTGCAACACGAACGGGCCGTACGACTTCAACAACCCTCAGGCCTTGGTGGTGTCGGGGTCCGATCTCTGGGTTGTCAACGAAGGAGGCAACTCCCTCACCGAGATGGACACGGTGACCGGCGATCTGATCCGCACCATCTTCAACCCGTAGGGTCGGGTCGGGTCGTCGCCCGAGAGCCATCAGTGACTCAGACCCTGTCGCCGGGCGACAGCCGGCGGTAGGCCGCCAGGGCCCGTTCGTCCGCCAGGGCGGCACCGTAGCGCCCGAGCATGTCCCGCGATCGCCAGCCGAAGAGCCGCATGGCGTCTCCTTCGCTCCCTCCCATGGCCAACCAGTTGTGCGCCGCGGTGTGGCGGAGCTGATGGGGATGGATGGGCTCGATGCCTGCTCGAACGGATCGCCTTCGCAGGAGCTGGGCCACTCCGGAGGGTGTGAGGGCCCCCTTGGCCGTGATCCAGAACGCCGATTGGTCATGGTGGGGATGGACGTCGCGGTGTTCGCTGTAGGCCCTGAGGGCCCCACCCGCTCTCGCCCCGAACGGGATCGTCCGCGGACGACGGCCCTTGCCCACGACGTCGACGGTGCGGGCTCCGAGATCGACGTCGGCTAGGCGGATCCCCGTCACCTCCGACAGTCGCGCCCCGGTATCGATCATGAGGCGGAGCAGCGCCAGGTCGCGGACGTCTTCGAATCCGTCTCCCCCACAGGTTGCCAGCAGCGCCGCGAGGTCCGCGTCGCCCACCACGGGAACGGGCCGGTCCGGGATCCGGGGGGTCCGCATGTGCGCCATCGGTGACGTCGCAAGCGCGCCCCACTCGACCAGCCAGTTGAACAGCGGCTTGAGCGATCGATACCGGACCGCCGCCGTTCCGGGGGCCCACCGGCAAAGCTGGTCGGCGATGAACAGCTCCACATGCTCCCGGGTGACGGCACCCACGGTGGTCGGCAATGTCCGAGAGGCGAGGAACGCGGCCAGGAGCCTGGCCGTGTCCCCGTAGGAGCGGATCGTCTTGGGGCTGCGGTTTCTGGCCTGCAAGGACGCCTCCCACATCGGGATCATCTCCTCGAGGTGGGGATCCGTGGCACCGCGCGATGTCGAAGGAGGCGCGGTACCGGTCGGGCGGAGGGGCGGGGGACACATCGATCCTCCTCATCGTGTGCGCACCGTGCCGGTGCGAACCCTTCAGTGATCGAGAGGTTCGCCTGGCGTGCCCTCCGAGATGCCCACGGCCGGGCCCTCCGGATCCCCGGAGGTGCCGTCCCGTCCGGCGGCTCCGAAACGTAGGCGGAGGATGTGACAGCGCCCCGTCGGACGACCTTGTGATGCTCGACCCGGATGCCAGGTCAGCCGGATCCGTACAGGCGTTCGTCGCTGATCCCGAACGCCTCCGCCGTCTCCTTGGCGTCGAGATACTCGTAGACGTGGGTGATGTGGCCGTCGGTCAGGTGGAAGACGATGCAGGCCTGGATGGCCAGCTCGCGGTCACCCCTCTTGCCGTGCACGACATGTCGCTGGACGGCACCGCCGTCCCAGGTTCGTCGCTCCAGGATCTCGTAGCGCATCCCCACCAGTCCATGGGTGAAGTACCTGAGGACGCCGAGACTCTCGTCCCGGTTGATCGCCTGGGCCGTGACGTTGAGCCACACCTGGACGTCAGGGTCGTAGATGCCCCCGACGGTCTCGATATCGCCGGCCTCGAGGGCGGCGAAGAACCGGTCGAGCACCGCGTCGATCGACGCGCCGCCGTCGTCGCCACTCATTTCCGGGCGTCGCGGAGCTTCTGCTTGGCGTCTGCTTCGGACCCGACCGCCATGTAGTGCTCGGCGTCGAAGTCCTCGGGGGGATCGATCTCGACGACCGGTTCGGGGCGATCGTCCCACTCGAGGCGCAGCGCCCGGCTGATCACCGCATGTTGCAGGTACATGGCCGTCACATATGTGAGCTCGAGGAGCGCTTCGTCGGACAGCTCCTCCTGCAGGACGGCGAACAGCTCGTCGCTGACCCGGCCGCCGTCATAGGCGATGGCGTCGGCATAGCCGAGCACGGCCCGCTCGACACGGGAGTACGCCTCCGACGTCCCCCAGGCGGGGATGTCGGTGATCTTGGCCGGGTCGGCGTGCAGACCCCGCAGTGACTGGACGTGCTGGGAGTAGACGAACGTGCTGCCCACCGCCCAGCCCACCCTCGCCTGCGCCAGCTCCCGCAGCACGCCGTCGAGGTTCCGGTCAGGACTCCGGTACAGCACGAAGCCGGCCACCGCATGCTCCAGAACGTCGGGCACGAGGGCGTAGGTCGTCCACCAGTCCCCCTGGCTCCCCGTGCTCGTCCCCTCGGCCGGATCGACCCCCTTGCCGAAGACGATGTCGTACATGCCGATCACGACGGGATCGTCGGTCTCGGACCGACCCACTTGGCGCAGGCGCGACACTCAGGCCTCCCGCGCCGGAGAAGCCGCCACGGCGCGCTTCGCCGTGGCCGGTCGGTGGCCCACATCGCCTGCACCGAACGGTCTCGTCCACGCCGCCAGCTCGAGCAGGATGCCGTCGGGGTCCTGGAAGTACACCGACCGGACGAACACGCCGGGGTGCATCTCCTCCGACACCGTCCACTCGCTGTCGTCGTGGTTCACCACCACGGAGCAGTCCACCCCGCGGTCGATGAGCCGCCGGCGATAGGCCTCGATCTTGTCGGGTGCCACCTCGAAGGCGATGTGGTTCATCGATCCCACCGCCGAGGTCGACTCTCCGTTGTCAGGCCGGGCAACGGGGGCGGCGATGCCCGGGGCCGGACCGGGGGCGTCTGCGAACCAGAAGAAGGCGAGGCAGTCCCCGTTGCCGATGTCGAAGAAGAAGTGCTGACCGATCCCGGCGGGGAGCTCGAGGGTCTTGATCAGCTTGAACCCGAGGACCTCGGAGTAGAACTCGACGGTCCGGGCCATGTCACTGCACACCAGGGCGAGGTGACTGACTCCCTGCACATCCAACGGTTGCTCATCGTGCGCTGTCACGCTCGCCCCCTGCATACACTTACCCCACCAGGCCCAAGACTCGGTGCGTATCTTGGCAGATACCGGCCTTCATTGCATACACTTGGCCCTCGATGTCCACCGTGCCTGGTCCTCTGTACGGCCTCCGGGTCCTCGAGCTCGGAAGCCTGATCGCCGGCCCCTTCGGTGGTCAACTGCTCGGCGACTATGGAGCCGAGGTCATCAAGATCGAGGCCCCCGCCGGCGACCCGTTGCGCCGGTGGGGTGCCCTGCACGACGGCGAGTCGTTGTGGTGGACGGCCATCGCCCGCAACAAGCGATCGGTCGTTGTCGATCTCAACACCGAAGCCGGTGCCGGCGTCGTGCGGCGCCTGGCCCTGTCGGCTGACATCGTCGTCCAGAACTTCCATCCCGGGCAGCTCGAGCGGTGGGGACTCGGATACGAGGGTCTGGCCGTCGAGAACCCTGGCCTGATCATGGTGCACATCTCCGGCTACGGGCGCAGCGGCCCGCGGGCGGCGGAGGCCGGATTCGGGAGCATCGGCGAGGCCATGGGCGGGATCCGCCACACCACCGGCCCCGCCGACGGACCGTCGTGCCGCGCCGGGATCAGCCTCGGCGATTCCCTGGCCGCCATGTTCGCCGTGATCGGCGCCCTCGCCGCCGTCCACGAGCGCGCCACCAGCGGCAAGGGGCAGGAGGTCGACGTCGCCCTGTACGAGGCCGTGGCCGCCCTGATGGAGTCCAGCCTGGCCGATGCCGAGGTCTCCGGCGTCGTGCGGGGCCGAAGCGGTGGCGTTCTCCCCGGGGTGGCCCCATCGAACGCCTACCCGACGGCCGACGGCGCCGAGGTGCTGATCGCCGCCAACGCCGACGGGGTGTTCGCCCGGCTCTGCGTGGCCATGGATCAGCCGCAGCTGGCCGACGATCCCCGGTTCGCCACCCACCAGGCCCGGGGCGACAACGCCGGCGAGCTCGACCGGCTCATCGCAACATGGACGTCGCGGTGTGCGAGCGACGACGTGCTGGCCGTCATGGCCACCCACCGGGTTCCGAGCGGGAGGGTCTACACGGCCACCGACGCCCTGGAGGACGAGCACTACAAGGCACGCCACATGGTGGTCCGGATGCTGTCGGGCAACGGGCAGCTGGTCCCCATGCCCGGCGTGGTGCCGCGGTTCTCGCGCACGCCCGGGTCGATACGCTCCGCCGGCCCGGCGCTCGGGGCGGACACCGACGCCGTGCTCGGGTCGCTGGCTGGTCTCGGTGGAGAGCAGATCGACGAGCTCAGGGCCGATCAGGTGATCCGGTGACCGGCTCCCCTCGTCGCCGATGCCGGTGCGGGCATGTCGAACAGGGCATCGACCGAGTGCGAGTCGCCCACCACGGCCAGCAACTGGTCGCGTCCCTGCAGGACGTGTTCGAGCACGAGGTTGGCGGCGCGGGTGGGCTCTCCCTCCCGGATGGCCTCGAAGATGAGGTGGTGGATCTGGGCCGAGCGTCGCATGGCCGGCAAGTTGTAGTGGCGGAACGCCTGGAAGACGAGCGGATGGTCGACGGTGCGGATGAGCGTCTGGACCAGGCGCCCGTTGTGCGCGGCGTCGAGCATGATGGCGTGGAACTCGTCGTTCA
>JBEKVE010000077.1:0-14651 GCA_049514335.1 Acidimicrobiales bacterium | reverse complement strand
CGGCGTCACCGGCGGGCAGGGCCAGCTCCTCCTCGGCGGCGGCGAAGACGTGCCGAGCGTGGAGCGACACGCGGGCGTGCACGGCCAGGCCCGTCCAGGCGAGCACGTTGATGCCCAGCCCGACCCAGGCCGGCCACGAACCGAAGGCGCCCCCCAGGGCGAACAACACGGTGGCCGCCACCTGCCAGCCGATGTGCCACAGCGGCATCTCGGCCGTGTACCAGCCGGCGAAGAAGCTGGGCACGACCAGCAGCTGGTGGCGCGCCGGGCGGAAGGCGTTGATCACCAGCAGACCGCCGACAAGGCTGACGGCCAGGTAGACCCACGCCCACGTCATGGCACCATCCTCCCTCGCGGTGCGAAGATGGCGCACACCGGCGAGGCGGGCGTCACCGGACGCCTAGGGGTCGCAGGACGTCGGGGGCCCGGTGGGGCCCACGAACGAGGGTGAGACGACCATGGAGCAGCTCACGGGGCTCGACGCCACATTCCTGTACCTCGAAACCCCGAGCCTGCACATGCACGTGTCGATGGCGGCGATCTTCGATCCGTCGACCGTGCCGGGCGGGTACTCCTACGAGAAGCTGCGGACGCTCGTGAGCTCCCGGCTGGCGCTCGCACCCATCTTCCGCCGGCGACTGGTCGAGGTGCCCTTCCGGCTGGGCCATCCCTACTGGGTGGACGACCCCACCTTCGACATCGATTACCACATGCGCCGCGGCGCGCTCCCCGCCCCCGGAGGGGTGGACGAGCTGGCCCAGTTCGTGGGCGACGTGTGCAGCCGACAGCTCGACCGCACCAAGCCGCTGTGGGAGATGTACATCGTCGAGGGCCTGCGCGGCGGCAGGGTTGCGGTGGTCACGAAGATCCACCACTGCACCATCGACGGCGTGTCGGGAGCCGAGCTGCTCGGCCAGCTGTTCGACCTCGAGCCGACGGCCGCCGAGTCCGGGCCCGACGCCGCCGCCCTCGGACCGCCACCGTCCGGCGACCGGCTCCCGTCGGAGCTGCAGCTCGTGGCGAGCGCCCTCGGGGCGCGCCTCGGCCGCCCGGTCGGGATCACCCGCCTGGCATGGAAGACGGGCCGTGCGGTGCTCGACGTCCGGCGGGTGCGGTCGCGCAGCACGGGGCACGCCGCGCTGCCCCTCACGACCCCGCGGACCTCGCTGAATGCCGCCATCACCCCGCACCGGCGCGTGGCCTTCTCGTCGATATCGCTCGAGGACGTCAAGCGGGTGAAGCGGGCGTGCGGAACCACGGTCAACGACGTGGTGCTGGCGGTGTGCACCGGCGCGCTGCGACGCTATCTCCTCGAGGGTGACGAGCTCCCGGACGAGCCGCTCGTGGCCACCGTGCCGGTGTCGGTCGCCCCCTCGGTCGGCAACCGGCGGGGGGCCAACAAGGTGTCGGCCATGTTCGTCGCCCTGCCGTGTCAGATCGACGACCCCGTCAAGCGCCTCCACACCATCCGTGACGGCACCAAGGGCGCCAAGGAGGAGCACCAGGCGCTCGGTGCCGACGTCCTGCGCGACTGGGCCGAGCACGCCACCCCCAACGTGTTCTCCGTGGCGGCGCGGGCCTACACCCGCCTGAAGCTGGCCGAGCACCACCGTCCCATCCACAGCCTGGTCATCTCCAACGTGCCCGGACCCGACTTCCCCCTCTACCTGGCCGGAGCGGAGATGGTGGCGGGCTTCCCCCTGGGTCCGGTCATGGACGGGGCCGGGCTCAACATCACCGTGATGAGCTACCGCGGCGTCCTCAACTGGGGTCTCATGGCGTGCGCCGAGACGGTGCCTCGGGCGTCGGTGCTGGCCGACGCCATCCCCATCGCCCTCGACGAGCTGCTCGAGGCGGCGGGGCTCGACCCGGCCGTGCCCGTCGGGGTCGCGCCCGGGCGTGCCCGGCGTCGACCGTCGCGGCGCGCCACGCCACGGACCGCCCTGCCCACGGGCTGACGGCCGAACCGGTGCCGGAGGGGGGGCGCCCCGTCGGGGTGGGACTGGTGGGCTGCGGCATGATCGGGCAGATCCACGCCGACGGGCTGCGCAAGCTGTGCGAGGACGGGACCGTGGTGGTCGTGGCGGCGGCCGACCCCTCGGAACAGGCGCGCCTTGCCGTGGCCCGCAACTGCGCCTTCGGATACCTGAGCGAGGACGCCCGTCGGGTGATCCACGACCCGGACGTGGAGGCCGTGATGGTGACCTCGCCCACGGCGACGCACCGCGACCTCGTCCTCGAGGTCCTGGCGGCGGGCAAGGCCCTTCTGTGCGAGAAGCCGCTCGCCCCCGGCATCGACCAGGTACGGGAGATGTGCGCCGCCGTGGCGGCATCGCCGCACACGGCCCAGGTCGGGTTCCACAGCCGGTTCCACCCGATCATGGTGGACATGCACCGGCTGGTGGGCACGTCGGAGCTCGGCATGCCCATGGGGTACATGCTGCGCGACGACCAGTACTGGCCCACCGGTGCCGTCGTCCCCGGCCACAGCTCGTGGCGATCGGCGCGCGTCCATGCCGGCGGAGGTGCCCTGCTCGAGCACTCCATCCACGCCGCCGACCTCGTGTGCTGGCTGTTCGGACCGGCCCGGCGGGTGTCGGCGCGCACCCGCGCCGTGTTCGGCTACGACGTGGAGGACGTGGCGGCACTCACCATCGAACACACCTCGGGAGTGGTGGGCACCCTGATCAGCGTGTTCAACGGGGTACGCGGTCGCGAGGAACGCCGCTTCGAGGTGTTCTTCGAGCGGGGTGCGGTCGAAGCCACGACCGACTTCGTGGTGGGCGCGCCCGAGGACAGCTACCTGGTGCAGCTCCCCGACCGCGCCGCGCATCGTCCCGATCTGGCCGATCTGCGCGAGGCGCACTTCGCCGCTCTCGGACTGCCCCGGCGCGACTTCGTCTTCTACACCTACCCCGCCGACCGGCACTGGATCGAGGCCGTACGGCACGGAGCACCGGCATCGCCGGGTTTCGACGACGCCTTGCGCGCCCACGAGCTCGTCGAGGCTGCCTACCGCTCCGCCGCCGCCGGCGGTGACGCGGTGGCGGCCGGGGCCCCCTGAGCTCAGCTGTCGGGGCCGAGCTGCTCCACCTCGAGGATGGTGAAGGCGTCGATGATGGCGCTCAGCACGCTGCGGGCGATCCGGGGGTCGAGGCCCGCCTCCTGCGCCACGATCTCGATGTGCGCCAGCATGTCGTCCTCGCGCTGGCGATCCACCACCTTCATGGAGCGGGCCCGCTTGTACTCGATCACCTGGGAGACGAGCCGGCTCCGCTCGGCCAGGATCTGCACGAGCTGCCGGTCGAGCGCATCGAGCTGGACCCGGATGTCGGCGAGGTCGGGGGTGCGGTCACTGGAAGAGGTCACGCCCCCGATCATGGCCGAAGCCGGGCACCGGGTGCCCGTTGGCCACCCCTGTTCCGGGCCGTGATCGGGGCTGTGATCGGGCGGTGATCCGGCGATGTGGCCCGTCCGCGACCGGGGGCGTGGCTCAGGCCGGTGACGAGCCGATGCGCTCCCGGACGGCGCGCGCCGCCTTCTTCGCCTCGTACATGGCTTCGTCGGCCTGGCGCACCAGGGTCATGGGGTCGGTGTCGGAGTCACACTGCGTGAGGGCCACGCCCACACTCGCCTCGAGAGGCACGTAGGCGTTGCCCACGGGGATCGAGCGGCGTGACACGCTCTGGCGGATCTTCTCGGCGATGTCCTCCCCCTCGCTGCTGTGGTCGTGGCACAGCACGATCAGGAACTCGTCACCGCCGAGCCGGCCCACCACGTCGCAGCCACCCGTCGACTCCATGAGTGCCACCCCGGTGCTCATGATGGCGGTGTCTCCGGTCTCGTGCCCGTACGTGTCGTTGAGAGGCTTCAACCCGTCGAGGTCGACGAACATGACCGCCACGGTCTCGCCGGCCTGACGGCGGCGGGCCACGTCGTGGGTCAGATGGTCGAGGACCGCAGCACGGTTCAACAAGCCGGTGAGCTGGTCGTGGGTGGCGGCCTCGTGCAGGAGCTGGCGCTGCAGCTCGCGCTCGCGGATCCGGTCGGCCAGGGTGTCCACCGACGCCTGCAGGGCGCGACCGGTCCGCCCCGGCAGGGGGGTGAGCGCCTCGAGATGGGAGAGATCCTCGGCGGCGAGGGCGACGGCCTTGGCCTCCACCGCTTCGAGGGTGGACGCCATGTCGTTGAACGCCGCCGTGGTGGTCACCACCTCCCGGGGCCCGGTCTCGGTGAGGGGCCTGACGTTGAAGTCGCCGCTGTGGACCTGCAGTGCCGTCGTGGCCAGGCGCTTGAGCGGGCGGGTGAGGACCCGTCCGGCCACCACCACACCGCCCACGCTGATGAGGATGAGGACCACCAGGAAGCCGATCTCCCCCATGAAGCGGCTGGTGGCGTTGGACGCCTGGGCCAGAGCCGAGTCGTGCAGGTCGCTGGACGCCGCGGTCACCAGGCGGTTGAGGCCGGCCAGGTACTCGAGGCCCGGCGCCATGGAGCTGCCTGCGAAGGTGGTGTTCCCGAAGAAGGGAGCCGGCAGGTTGTTGAGCGCCACGTTCAAGCCCTGCTTGACCGTCTGCTGGAAGTGGCGGTCAGCCGGGTTGCCCTGCAGGGCGCTCCACGCCACCTGTGCCTTGGGGCTCAGGTGCCCGACGAACTCCGACGTCGCCGTGTCGTACTCACCAGCGGCCTGGATGAGCTCCTGCTTGGCGTCGGCAGGCCCGATGCCCTCGAGCACGAAGAGCGCACCCTCGATCTCCTGGCCCCCGGCGAGGAAGGCGGCGTAGGCCTGGCGCAGTGCGGCGGCGTGCACCTCGAACGAGCCCGGGGGCTGCCAGGCGGCGATGTCGGTCTGGAGCCGGTCGTAGTCGCCGTACCAGATGCCGTTTATGTCGTCGGCCATCTTGACCATGAACGAGCGGGCGTCGTTGAACGACACGGAATCGCTTTGCACACGCGGGATCAGCGCCTGGAGCTCGATGACGTCCTGGCGGAGCTCGGGCGTGGACGAGAAGGTGGGGAACCCGGCGATGGCCTTGGTCCCCTGGGCCAGCTGGACCTCGAACGGAACCGCCGGCTTGAGCAGCGCGTCGAGCTCGTGCTCGCTGATGCCGAGCTGCTCCGCGTACGACACCGCCAGGAGGGGGACCTGGAGCGGGTTCATCTCGGCCCGGGCAGCGGCGACGGTCTCGAGACGTGTGGCATCGCCCGCCACCACCTGCGCGTGCTGGCGGAACGACCACCCTGACACGACGCCCGACTCGGTGAACACGCCGGTGGCGAGGATGGGCAGCAGGACGAGCAGGATGAGGATCAGGCGGACACCGGGATGCCAGCGCGTGGACGCGCCGGGATCGCGCCCGTGCTCGTCGGCCTCGCCCGAGCTCGGCTCCCCTACGGCCTGCGCTGCACCGTGGGGATCTGGATACGTACTCCGCTTCATTGCCCTGAGGCTTCGACACTCGCCGCAAGTTCCTTGACCCGTGGTGAAAAGACCCACCGTAGAGCCATAAAACAAAGGCTCTTTGCCGACACGCTGTGGCGTCAGTTTCACCCGCCGGGCTGGCAGTCGGGACTGCCATGGACTGGTTATGGGGCCATCGAAGGGCTACGGGGCCATCGAAGGGCGACGGGCCCCGTGGCCCGAGCGGCCCCGACGGCGAGGGCGACGGAGATCCGGGGCCGGGGCAAGGGGGATCGGGCAAGGGGGCTCGTGGCGTGGCTCCCGACGATGCCCCGGCCGGAGCACGGTCACGTCGAGGCCGTGACCGCCTTGATGATGGAGGCATAGAGGTCGTGCCATCGCACATCGTCGAAACCCGCCTCGGCCAGGAGCCTCGACGCACGGCGCGGCGTGCGGGCCTTGCCCTTGCGGCCGAAGAGCAGTGTCGGTGCGAGCAGGGTCGAGAACTGGTCGACGAGGACGAGGCGTGCCCCCCCGCACCATGACCCGGGCGCACTCCGCCAGCCCGGCGCGCTGGTCCGACCAGTGGTCGAAGGAGGTGGTGCTCACGACCAGGTCGAACGTGGCGTCGTCGTAGGGCAGGTGCTCCACCACGCCGGTGGCGAAGACGAGCGGTCCGTCCCCGGCATGGGCCCGCGCCGTGTCGATCATCGACGGTGCGGCGTCGATCCCGGCGAGCTCGAGCGCCTCCGGACAGCGACGGGCCAGTGATTGCAGCAGGTACCCCGTTCCGCACCCGACGTCGAGGATGCGGGCCGGAGCACACGGTCCCGACAGCGCCAGCTCGGCGGTGCGATCGGCGATGTCGTGGTGGAGTCGTCCGAGAAAGCCCCCGTCATAGGTGGGTGCACGTTCGTCGAAGGCGTCCACGTCCCGATGCGGAGGCACGCGGCGAAGGTTAGACCGCCCCGTGTCACGGTCAGCCGGGGGGCATGCGCCTCCGACCGCGGCGGGCACTGCGGTTCAGGAGCGGGCCTGCTCGGTCAGGAGCTTGCGGGGATGGCGCCCGTCCACGTACCCGATGAAGGGCAGGAAGATGTCGTAGCCGAGCAGCTCCTGCAGGCGCGGTTCGAGATCCCGCGCCACCGCAGGGGGCACGACGAGCACGTGGTTCTCGACGGGGCGGAGCCATCCGACGGCGTAGTGCAGGACCACCCCGAGACGGGTGCCGGCGCTGCGGTTGGCGCCGCCGCCGTGCCACACGCTTCCCAGGTACAAAAGGGCGGATCCTGGCGCCATCTCCACCGCCACGGTGGCGGTGTCGGCGGTGGGCCGCTCGTCCCCCCAGCGGTGGCTCCCGGGCACGATGCGGGTGGCACCGTTGTCCACGGTGAATTCCCCGAGTGGCCACATGACGTTGACGACGAGCTCGCTGTGCGGGCGGGCCACGGGATAGATGGCGTCGTCGGGGTGCAGCGGTTGCGCCACCTCGCCCGGCTCGATGGCGATGGCGGTGGGCGCGCTGAGGGCGTACTGCCCGAGGACGGTGTCGAGCACGCCCAGGACCAGAGGGTGGACCGCCATGGCGTCGAGCGCCCGGGTCTTGCCGAAGAGGGCATACACCCGCCGGGTGTGGCGCCCCTCGAAGTCGTCGCGCCCGTTGGGCGTCTGCGCCAGCAGGGCTTCGAGGGCGTGGCGGGCCGCTGCCACCTGCCCGGCGTCGATGGCCGCCGGCACCACGGCGTAGCCGTCGGCCTCGAGGGCTGCCACGATCCCCCCCACCGTCTCCTCGGTCACGCTACCCTCCCTAAGGGAATGTGACGCCCAGCATCTACCTTCCAGAAGGGAATGTCAACGTGGCCGACGACCTCAACGCCACGCAGGGCTCGCTGCTCGGCTTCCTCCACGACGGCCCCCGCACGGGGTGGGACCTGCTCCAGGACGTCCAAGGCGGGCTGGCCCGCTTCTGGAACATCACACCCAGCCACGTGTACCGCGAGCTCAAGACCCTGGAGGAACGCCGGCTGGTCAAAGCCGGTGCGACCGGGGCGCGCGACCGCCGGCCCTTCACCATCACGGCCACGGGAAGACGGGCGTTCCGGGCATGGCTGGCACAGCCGCCGGGTCCCGAGCAGATCCGTTTCCCTCTTCTCGTGAAGCTGTGGTTCGGACAGCATCTCGACCCCGCCACCCTGGCCGCGTTCGTCGAGGAGAGCGGACGCGAGCACGCCGAGCGACTCCACCTCTACAGCAGCATCACCGCCCCCGATCCCCACACCGAAGCGGTGATCGCCTTCGGTATCGCCTATGAGCGCGCCGTTGTGCAGTGGCTGGCCGACATGGCCGACCGGTTCACGGCACCAGACGCGCCCGGGGACGGGCCGGCGCGCCGTCAGGCCCGTCCGTCGGGAGGGCACTAGGTTCTCGGCGTGCGATTCTCCGTGACGTATCCGCTGGTTGCGCATCCGTACCACCCCGACCTGCTCACCCGTGACGCCCTGGAGCGCTTCTGCCGCACCGCCGAGGAGTGCGGGTTCGACGGGATCGGCTTCACCGACCACCCGGCTCCGACTGCCAAGTGGTTGCACACCGGCGGGCACGACGCCCTCGACCCCTTCGTGGCCCTGTCGTTCTGCGCGGCGGTGACGACCCGGGTGCGATTGATCCCCAACATCGTGGTGCTCCCCTACCGCCACCCGCTCATCGTGGCCAAGATGGTGGCGACGCTCGACATGCTTTCGGGCGGCCGGTTCACGCTGGCGGTCGCCACCGGGTACCTGCGGGGTGAGTACAAGGCGCTCGGCGTCGACTTCGAGCAACGCAACGCCTTGTTCGACCAGGCCGTCGACGTCATGCGCGGCGTGTGGTCGGAGGCCGACTTCACCTACGAGGGGCAGGGCATCGCGGCCAGCGGGTTGGATGCCAATCCGAAGCCCCATCCTCTGCCGCCGCTGTGGATCGGGGGCAACAGCCGGCAGTCCCGCCGTCGCGTGGCCTCCTACGGCGACGGGTGGACACCGTTCCCGGCTCCCCGCGGCATATCGGTGACGACGAAGACGCCGCCGCTCGAGACGGTGGCCGACCTGACCCGGATGCTCGACGAGCTGTGGCGCTTCGTCGACGAGGCCGGTCGGGACCGGTCGAGCATCGACGTCTCGTTCGGCACACCGCGGGGTGGCGCGGCGGGAAGCGACGGATTCGACCCCGACGAGCACCGCGCCGGCCTCGACGAGCTGGGCGCCCTGGGCGTCACGTGGGCGCACACCGGCATGCCCGGGGACTCGCTCGCCCGGGCCCTCGAGGGGCTCCACCAGTACGGTGAGACGGTCATCGCACCGTCGCGGGCCTGAGACGCCACAGGTCGGCCGGCGGCCCGGGGACGACGGCTCCGCCCGGAACATATCGACAACTACATTGACTATCAACAGAGTTGTCTATACCGTCGGGGCGTGAGCGAGAACGAACCCGACGCATACGCCACGCCGACCCTGATGCGGGCCGCCCGCGGCGCGTACTCCCAGGCCATCCGGGCGCACCTGCAGGCCATGGGGGTCGACGACCTGCCCCGCAACGGCGCCTTCATCCTGGTCGGGATCGACACCTCCGGGGGGCCCCGCCAGGACCTGCCCTCCGGGCTGGGCGTGACCAAACAGGCCGTCAGCAAGGTGATCGACGCCCTGGTGACCAGGGGCTTCCTGGCGCGCAGCCCCGATCCCGACGACCGCCGCCGCAACGCCCTCGAGCTGACCGAGCAGGGCCGGCGGGTGGTGGCGGCCGTGATCGACGCCGTCGACGCCGTCGACCGCCAGGTGCGCGAGCGCGTGTCGGCCGAGGACGTCGAAGCCACCCGCCGGGTGCTGCAGGTCATGGGGGACATCAAGGTGGCGGGCCTCGAAACGGGCGCAGGGCGACGCCGCACGACGGGCCAGGGCCCTCAGCTCGGACGGTTCAGCCCGATCCTCCCGGTGGCGAACCTGGAGGCTGCCATGGCCCACTACGCCACACTCGGTTTCAAGACCTTCGCCTACGAAGAGGGCGCCGACTACGGATTCGCGGAACGCGACGACGCCGCCTTGCACCTGGCCACGCACGCCGGCCACGATCCGACGCACCACGGTTCCTCGACGTACCTGTCCGTGCGCGACGCCGATGCCCTGTACGAGGAGTGGTCGCGCCCGGGTATCGAGGGGCACACCCACGCTGTGGGGCTCACGGACTACGGGATGCGCGAAGGCTCACACGTCGACCCCGACGGCAACCTCATCCGCTTCGGCTCGCCCGCCGGCGACTGACCCTGAAGCCGGCTGACCCTGCGACGGCAGTGACGTGACACCGGACACGGGACTCGTGATCGCCGTCGACGACCCCGAAGCAGCAGACGTGCGAGAGCTGTTGCAGCGACACCTTGCATTCGCCCGGAAGGTCACCCCACCCGGTCACGTCCACGCCCTGGAGATCCCCGGTCTCAAAGACGTCGCCGTGACGTTCTACAGCGCCCGCAGCAACGGCCGTCTGCTCGCCGTCGCCGCCCTGAGGAGGCTCGACGCCTCTCACGCCGAAGTGAAGTCGATGCACACCAGTGAGGCGGCTCGAGGACGAGGCGTGGGGGAAGCCCTGGTCCGCCACCTGCTGGCCACCGCCGAACAAGAGGGCTACCGGCGGGTCAGCCTCGAGACCGGGACGATGGACGCATTCGCCCCCGCCCGGCGCCTCTACGAACGCATCGGCTTCCAAGCCTGCGAGCCCTTCGGGGACTACACCGCCAATCCCCACAGCACGTGCATGCGGATCGACCTTTGAAACGGCGGACCTCGAACGGGACGTGGGGCTCTTGATCAGCGCTTCGAGGTCTCGCTACCCTTGCAGAGGTCGCGCCAATCCTCGGCAGACACCTCGACGTCGAACTTCTTCGCCGCGGCGACGATCCGCTTCCACGCCCGGTCCCGCTCCGCGTCGCTCACCCCTTCGACCTGGTCGAAACGGGCGATCGCATTTCGAACGTGGCTGGCGTCGCTCAACGGCTCCTTGCGCTCGTCAGGGAACGCGAACTGGCTGTCCGCCAGGCGATCCTTCTCAGCCGTGCTCATGCCCTTCTGCTTGGATCCCGTCACGGGCCCTCTCCTCTCACCTGGGTGCGGACCTTCATCCCGGCTGGGTACCCGAACGACTCGGCATTCACACGCCGGCTCGGTGTCAGGGCCCTCCGCCGCCTAGGACAGGATCTCGACGTACCCCTCTGTTCCGTGGACGCGGATCCGCTGCCCGTCTCTGATCATCCGGGTGGCGTGCTCAGCGCCGACGACAGCCGGCAAGCCGTACTCCCGTGCGATCACCGCGCCATGGGTCATGAGTCCTCCTACCTCGGTCACCAGGCCCGTGACCGCCACGAACAGAGGCGACCAGCTCGGGTCGGTGTACGTCGTGACCAGGATGTCGCCCGCTTCGAGGTCCGCCTCTGCCATGTCATGGATGACACGGGCGCGTCCTTCGACGACCCCGGTGGAGACCGGTAAACCGACGAGTGCGCCCGCCGGCACGTCACCGCGTCGGTATGCGCCGGCGAAGACCTCGCCGTCCGACGTCAGCACCCGAGGCGGGGTCATTGCTTCAAACGACTGGAACTCGCCCCGGCGCCGGCGGATCAGCTGGTCGTCCACGTGGCTGGTGCGCACGACGTCGTGGAGCTCCTGGAACGTCAGGTAGAAGATGTCTTCTCTCTCACGAAGGACGTGGGCCCGCACGAGGCGCTCGGCCTCATCCAGCAAGGCCTGCTTGTACACGAAGTAGCGGCTGATCATTAAATATTTCGGATACTCCCGGTAGCCGATGAAGTTCCGCACCCGGTCGATCATCCGCTTGGTGTCTCGGGCCTTGTGCTCCCCGTCGGGCAGAGCCAGCAATCGCTCCAGCACATCCTGTTCCTTCGTCCACGCCTCTTGCCGACCTTGCTCGAAGCGTCGCTCGCCGGCGCCCGGCTCGAGGTTCTCACTGTTGCTGAGGATCAGCGGCACGAGCGTGGTGGGCCGTTCGCTCCAACGCGGCCTCGTGATATCGATCTCGCCGACGCAGCGCATGCCGTACTTCTCGAGAAAAGCCCGGATGGTGTCGCTCGCCTCGCGCCCCCCCGCCACATCGGCCAGCTCGTCGAGAAAGTTGTCGTCCTCGACCTGTCGGAGAAAGGCCACCACCGCCGGGTAGGGTCGGATCACGTCCGCGACGTCCAGGAGCTCGAGCCCCATCTCCGATGTGACGTTGTGCGGGACCGACTGCGTGAGCGTGTCAGCCACGTTCTTCTCGCCCAGCCAGGAATGCAGCTGACCGTTGAGCCACTGCGTGGCCTCGATCGCCCCCATGAACACCTGATGGCTCTGCCGATCGAACAGGATCCGCTTCAGCTCCTGGATGTCGGCCACGATGAAGTCGAGGAGGGCCGTTCCGGACTGCGTCCGGATGTCGCGTTTCACCGCGGCAATGGACGCGCGGCCCCGCCCGATCAGGTCGGCGACGATGCCCGGATCGATCTCGATGGGGGCCTGCTCGCCGGCCGGCGGCACGGCGCCGGGTGGGCCGGCCCCGGCGCCCTCGTCTGGGAGCGGTGGGACGAAGTCGTCGCGCTCGAGGACGGCCTGGAGCGCGTCCCCGGTCAGCGGATCGGACCGTTGAAAGACCTCCACGAGGCCGGCGCGACTCGATGGCGAGGCCAGGTCTTTCGTGACATCGACGAACAACCTCCCCCCCGCCTCGTGCATCGGCCGGAAGGCCGTCAGCTGGAACAGCGAGAGTCCGAGGGGCTTCATGGCGTCGGTCATCATCTGCTGATGACCGACGGAGACGTAGACGTGGTTCTCCCCGTCACCGGCCGTGGGGATGGGGAACAGCGTGGTGATCGGCCGGCTCTGGACGACCTGGAAGCCATCGTCGCCCAGACACCATTCGATGTCCTGTGGGCAACCGAAATGCGCCTCGATCCGCCGTCCGAGCTGCACGAGTTGCAGGACCTGCACGTCGGTCAGTGCCGGCTGTTCCTGGCGCGCCGGGTCGATCGCCTGCTCTTGGGTCCCGCCGGCCGGTGGGGCGTGGATGGCGAGCTGCTTGGTGGCCACGGCGCGTGCGACGACCTCGCCGTCGCGCACCTTGTAGCGATCCGCGTTCACCGATCCGGAGACCAGGGCCTCGCCCAGGCCGAACGTGGCCTCCACCGAGGCAACCCTGCGGTTGCCCGTGACGGGGTCGGCTGTGAACACGACGCCGGCGGCCTCCGGGAGGACCATCTGCTGCACGACCACCGCCATGTGGACAAGCCGATGGCCGAATCCGTTTCGCCTCCGGTAGGTCACGGCACGCTCGGTGAAGAGCGAAGCCCAGCACCGAGTGACGTGCTCCAGGATCGCCGCCGGCCCCACGACGTTCAGGTACGTGTCCAGCTGGCCGGCGAAGGAGGCTGTGGGCAAGTCCTCCGCCGTGGCGCTGGAGCGGACGGCGTAGGCGGCGTGCTCTCCGAGCCGGGCAAGTGCACCGGTGATCGCCATCGCCACGTCGTCTGGGATGGCGACCGCTTCGATGCTCCGGCGGATCTCGGCGCTCGAGGTGCGGATCGCCTCCCGGTCGTTCGGGTCGAGGAGCGACAGCCGGTCGAGCCGTTCGTCGATCGACGGTACGCCCGCCATCATGCGCCGGAACGCGTCGGTCGTCACGCAGAAGCCGGCCGGCACTCGGATACCGACGATGCGGGAGAGCTCCCCCAGGTGCGCCCCCTTGCCGCCCGCGACCGCACCCTGCGTCCGGTCGATCTCCTCGAAGCCGAGCACGTACCTGTCCATCCGTCTGACGTCCCCTTCAGCCCGTCGGGCGTACTCCGACGGTGGACCACTCCCCCGCCGGTACGCGGCTCCAGGCGTGCAGTCTCAGCACATCAGAGGTCCTTGCAGCAAGACCCCCACCCTCATGTACCCTGGCAGTGAGGGGAAGTCGCGTAATGGCGGGAGCGACGACGTCGGTGTCGCGTCCGGCTCGCTGAAGCCGTGGATCTCCGCCGTGACGTCCTGCGCTGTCA
Source organism: Acidimicrobiales bacterium (assembly GCA_049514335.1). Lineage (GTDB taxonomy): Bacteria > Actinomycetota > Acidimicrobiia > Acidimicrobiales > UBA8190 > JBEKVE01. The sequence continues at coordinate 1,197 of JBEKVE010000077.1, read as the reverse complement.
TCGCATTCCTCCATCTCCGGATCGGCACAACCGGTTGCGATCTGCAAGTGCCATCGCCGACCATATCGAGACACCCCCGCCCTCTGGCCCATTGGGGCCATCATCGACGGACGGCACGACGACTCGGCCATCGAGCGGTCCACCCTCACACCGTACGCACTGCCTCGGTCTGCGGAGCCCGGTGCGCGCCACTGTCGCCTGTCGGGGAACGGCCCGATCCGGGCACCCTCGCTCGCCGTCGTGGATAGCGCTGGGGACTCAGCTGTCGGGCGTGACCGCATCCAATCGGCGCCGAACCTCTGACGGGTTCACGCCGAGAGCGCCCAGCAGCACCGCGGCGGGATCTGGTGGCTGGAGAGTGAGGATCTGGGCCAGCACCTGCTGGGCCGTGATCTTGAGTCTTCGACGGTTGGGCTTCGACGCTTCCTCGAGCACCTTCTTTGCCGCCGGCGTGATGCGGAGGCGATCTCTTTGCGCGACATCTCTGATCCTCGGCTTCTTGGGCACGGCGCGCATCGGCAGTTCGGGAGCGTCGGCGCCGGACCCCAGACCCAGGGAGCCCAGGGCTTCATGATCGAGCGACTCGAGGGCCTGGCGAGCTTGCTGCAGGCTCACGCCCAAGGCGACTTCGATCGAGGGATCCTCGAACAAGGCGAGCAAGATGTGATCGGTGCCGTATCGGCGATCGCCTCGGCGACGAGCCTCCTCACCGGCCCGCATGCAGATGGCCCAGGCGTGAAGTGTCTCTGGCACAGCGGACTCGGTGGTCATGAGGACTCCTGGCTGTATTTGGTGTGCACGGATTGGCGGGTGACGCCCAGAGCGTCTCCGATCTGCTGCCACGACCAGCCCTTTTCCCGGGCCGACGCGACGTGGTTCGCTTCGACCCTCTCAGCCAGGCGATGGAGCGCCAACGAGGCGCGAAGCCCAATTGCCGGGTCATCCGACGAGAGGTTCACGCTGAGTTCTTCGATGTCCACGTGCGTCAGTTTAGACTGACACCACTGACGTGTCAATCTAAACTGACACGAAGCTCCCGCACCCAGGTGCCCAGATGGTTCTTGTGCCGATTCGTCCGAGACGTTGGGTGTTCCATAGGCCGGAGTGCCGTATTGCTTACATGGTGTCCGCCGCTTTTTCGGCACGGCGGAGGCCGCAGTCCGGCGCGCTTCGGGCACCGAAGGGCTACGCACCCGG
>JBEKVE010000076.1:0-14739 GCA_049514335.1 Acidimicrobiales bacterium | reverse complement strand
CGTGGCTGGAGGACGACCACATCGGGCCGCTCCACGTGCAGACCGACGCCGGGGTGGAGGTACGGGCGTGCCCGCTGGCGGACTGGGTCGAGCACCTCCCCATCAGCCGCGACGACGTGGGGCTCGTCATCCGCATGTACTGCCCCGAGGACCGGGCCTTCGTCGACGCCGTGACGGAGGGCCGTCCCCCGTACCCGGGGCTCGACGACGCCGTCGTCGCCCACCGCCTCGTCGACGCCGCCTACCGTTCGGCCGCGGCCGGCGGCGTGCCCCTGGCGCCCGGCTGAGGCGCCGGACCGCACGTCACGGCGGGCCGTCCAACGACGCCAGCACCTCGGCGGCGACGCGCTCTCCCGACGACACGGCGCCGTCCATGTAGCCCGTCCACACCTCGGCGGTCTCGGTGCCCGCCCAGTGCAGTGGACCGACGGGTTGGCGCAGCGCCGGGCCGTAGCGGGTCCACACGTTGGGGCCGAACAACGTGCCGTAGCACCCGCCGCTCCACGGCTCGGCCTGCCAGTCGAGCTCGATGAAGTCCACCGGCTTCGCCGCCCGCGGGCCGAAGTAGCGCACCAGGGAGTCCACCACCGCGGTGCGGCGCGTGGCGGCGTCGGCCCGTCCCAGGCGCCGTGCCCCGTCTCCCTCGAGGAACCCGAGCAGGACCCCGGGCGAACCGTCGGGCGGCGAGTTGTCGAACACCACGCGCGCCCCGTCCCCGTCGCCGGTGGCCTGGCCGCTCAGGCCTTCCGCCCGCCAGAACGGCTCGTCGTAGACGGCGTTGCACTTGATGACCGATCCCATGGGGGTGCGCTGGGTGAGCTGGTCGCGCCAGGCGGGAAGGGCGGGCTCGTAGTCGATGCGCCCCGCCAGCACGGGTGGGACCGACACCACCACCCGTCGGCAGCTCCACGTCCCGGCGTCGGTCCCCACCGTGGCGTGGCCCTCGTCCCAGGCGATGCGCCGGACGGGGGCGCCCAGGGTCACCGTCCCGTCGGGCAGCTCCGCCGCCACGCGCTCGGTCACGAGCACCGATCCCCCGACGAAGCGGTCCTGCTGGGCGCCGCCGCCGGTGTCGATGGCCATCTGCAGCGATCCCGCCGAGTGGGCGTAGAACAGGACGTGCAGGAGCGACACGTCACCGGGCTCGCAGGCGAAGACGGCCTCGATGCCGAGTGCGAGCAACGTGTGTGCCGCCCGCGACACGGTGTTGCGCCGGAGCCACGTGTCGAACGTCACGGCGTCCCACATCCGGGCCTTGGGTGCGGTCCACGGGGTGTCGAGGGGCACTTTCCTGGCCATGGCCTCCAGGCGGGCCTGGGCCTGTCCCACGTCGGCGATGACGGCCGGGTTGATGCGGGGGATGGTCCCCTTGTAGGTGCCGCGCCGGCCTCCGAAGTGCAGCACCCTGGACCCGGTGTCGTAGGTCGGAAAGGTCTCCACCCCGACCGATGCGGCCATGGCGAGCACGCGGTCCTGGGTCGGCCCCACCCACTGGCCGCCGACCTCGACGATCTTGCCCTCGGCGAGGGGCCGGTTGTCGACCCTGCCACCGACGCGGTCCCGTGCCTCGAGCACCGCCACGCTCCGCCCGGCGCGCACCAGGTCCCGCGCCGTGGCCAGACCGGAGAAGCCGGCGCCCACGATGACCACGTCGACGTCGATCGCCGCCATGGCGCTGTTCTAGTCCCCGGCGCTCCGCCCCGCTCCGACCACGAGGCCGGTCCCGAGTCCCGAGGCGCGGTGGCGGCGCGCCCCGGTGTGTCGGTCGGGCCGTGGCGGGCCCGGGGGAGCACCGTCGGCGGCGCGGACCACGGCATCGACGAGCAGGACCACGCCGACGCCGGTGACGAGGCCGACCAGCGCGTCGGTGGGGTAGTGCCAGCGAAGCGTCACCACCGACAGGATCAGCGCCGCCGTGACGACCCCGCCGACGACCCCGGTGGCCCAGCGCCACACCGGGGGGGTCACGATCACGCCCACCGTCGCCAGGGCGGCCACCACCGCCACCGTCCCCGACGGGAACGACAGTGCCCCCTCGAAGCGTCGTCCCACCACCGGCTTCAAGATCCAGTCGCACACCACCGCGGCGAGGAGCGGGCCGGCCAGGAGCGCGAGCGCCCGCGCCCGGCCCCGTCGCAGCCCGCACAAGCCTCCCCCGACGGCACCGGCGAGCAGCACCGCCGGCGATCCCAGGCGCGTCACGGACACGAGAACGCCGCCGTTGTGGCGCACGGGCACCACGTCAGAACCGAGCCGGTCGAGAGGCGTCGGACCCGGGTGGGCCACGAAGTAGGCGGCGGCCACCGCCACGCCGGCCAACAGCGACAGCGCCGCCGCCATCTCGAGACCGGCCCCGCGCAGGGCCGGACCGTCCCTTTCGACGCGCCGTGTCACCTCTCAGGCCTACCCGCTCGGCGGCCCGAGCGGGGCGCGTTGGCGGCATTGTGCGCGCCTGTTGTTTCGGGCACGGGGAAGTGCCCGGTCGCCGTCGACCCCGGGATCAGGCGGTCCGCACCGGGTACCAGCCCGTCACCGCGGCGTCGAGGGCCCGCTCAGCGGCAGTCCGGGCCGCCCGGGCCTCGCGCTGTGCGACGAGCTCGAACCGCACGTCGTCGCCGGGCCGGCACCGCGCCAGGACGCCCACGTCGGCACTGATCACGGTGGCCACCACCGGATACCCACCCACCGTGGCGTGGTCGCACAACATGACCACCGGTCGCCCGTCCGGCGTGACCTGGACGGCCCCGGTGACGAGGCCCCGTGAGGCGATGCCACCGGCCGGTGGGGCGATCCCGGGCCCTTCCGGACGCGCCAGTCGGACCCCCATTCGGTCGCTCGCCGGTCCCACCTGCCACGGCCCCGACACGAGGCCCTCCAGCGCGTCGGGGTCCACGTCGTCGGGTCCGGCCACCACACGCACCCGGTCGCCCCCGAGGCCGAGTGGGACGATGCGCCCCCGGGGTCGGGTGGGCGCGCCGATCCCGAGAACGTCGCCGGGTCGCAGCGGCCCCGCCCCGAGCCCGGTGAGCATGTCGGAGGACCGGCTGCCGAGGACGGCGTCTATGTCCACCCCTCCGGCTACCGCCACGTAGGCGCGCAACGCTTCGTGGGTCGTCCCCACCGAGAGGACTTGCCCCGGTGCCACGGGGATCACCGTGTCGGCGGGGACGGGGCGTCCGTCGAGCGACACGGCGGCGCCACCCACCACCGCCACGTGGGCGGCGCAGTCGAAGGAGATCGTCGGGCCCTGCGCCGTGACCTCGATCACCGCCGCCCCGTCGTCGTTGCCCATCAACCGGTTGGCCGTCCGTACCATGAAGGGATCGGCGCCGCCCGCCCGGGGGACGCCCAGGGCGGCCACTCCCACTCGGCCGAGGTCCTGCACTGTCGAGAGCAGGCCGGCGTGGCGGACGGTGGCGCTGCGGCCCGCCGCCGTGGCCGGGGCGCGCAGCGTGCGACGAGGGCGGCGGGTCGGCACCGTGGCGTCGTCGGCGGCGCGCAGACGCACGACGTCTCCGGGGCCGAGCGTGGCGAACGGGGGTGTGTCGGGGTCGAAGAGCCGCACGCCGGTGTGTCCCACCACCTGCCATCCCCCCGGCGAGGCCTGCGGGTAGATGCCGGCGAAGCCACCACCGAGGGCGACCGACCCGGCCGGCACCGAGGGGCGTGGCGTGTGGCGGCGCGCCACGGCCGCCAGCTCGGGGGGGAGCCCGTGGAGATAGGCGAACCCGGGGAGGAAGCCGACGAAGGCCACCTCGAGCCGGGCGGACACGAGCCGTCGCACCATGGCCTGCGGCGACAGGCGGGCGAGTCGGCCCACCTCGTCGAGGTCGGGACCGTCGAAGACGACCGGTACGTCGACCACGTGGCGCGGGCCCTGTGCCCGGGGGTCGGGCTCGGCCGCCATCCCGGCCAGCTCCGGCCCGAGGGCACAGGGGTCGGCGATGGTGGGATCGACGACGACCGACACCGACCGGTAGCCGACGATCACGTCCTCCACGCCGGGCCACCGGCGGGCCGACACGGCGCGGGCGAGGCCATGGGCCTCGGCGACCGACGAGGTCTCCGCCACCACGGCGCAGTCCCCGAAGAAGCGGATGCGCCGTTCTGTCGATCCGCCCGACGGGGTCACGGGGCGAACGGTGCCACGGTGACGCCGGCGGACTCGAGCATCCGTCGCACCGCCCGGGCGATCTCGCCCGATCCCGGCGTGTCGCTGTGCACGCAGATCGACGACGCCTCGAGTTCGAGCACGGTGCCGTCGACGGTGGGCATCCGCTTGTCGACGACGAGCACGAGGGCGCGCCGCGCCACCTCGGCGGGATCGGTCAGCACCGCCCCGGGCTCCGAACGCGCCACCAGCGTGCCGTCGCCTCGGTAGGCGCGATCGGCGAAGGCCTCGGTTGCCGTCGGCACGCCGAGCGCGGCGGCCACGTCGAGGACGACGGCAGCCGGAGGGGCGAGCAACACGAGTGCCCCGGCGTTGCGCACGGCTTCCACGACGGCACGTGCGCTGGCCTCGTCCCCGGCCATGCGGTGGTAGAGCGCGCCGTGCGGCTTGACGTAGCGCACCCGGGCTCCCGATGCCGCGGCCAGCGCCTGCAGCGCGCCCACCTGGTACAGCACGTCGGCGGCGATCTGCTCCGGCGCGATGTCGAGCTCGCGCCGCCCGAAGCCGGGCCGGTCGGGATAGGACGGGTGCGCGCCGACCGCCACGCCGCGGTGGGCCGCCTCGTGCACCGTCCGGCGCATGAGGAGGGGGTCGCCGGCGTGGAAGCCGCACGCCACGCTGGCGCTCGTGACGGTGTCGAGGAGGTCCGTGTCGAGGTTCGACCCCTCGCCCACGTCGGCGTTGAGGTCGACCGACGGCACGCCCCCAGTATCGCCCTGGACCGGTGGCGTCGTCGGCCCGCACCGACCGCTCAACCCAGCGCGGCCTCGATCAGCGCCGGACCCGGGGTGGCGAAGGACCGTTCGAGCTGTTCGGTGAACTCCTCGGCGGTGCCGGCGCGGCTGGCGGGCACGCCCATCCCCCCGGCCAGCGCCACGAAGTCGAGGCTGGGGTCGCCGATGTCGAGCATGCGCCGCGCCCGCGTGCCCGCCGCGCCGGCACCCACCCGGCTCAGCTCCAGCTCGAGAATGGCGTAGGAGCCGTTGGCGAGGACGACAGTGGTGACGTCCAGACCTTCACGGGCCTGGGTCCACAGCGCCTGCATCGTGTACATGGCGCTGCCGTCCGCCTCGAGGCTGAGGACGCGCCGCCCCGGGCTGGCCAAGGCGGCACCGGTGGCGACGGGCATGCCCTGTCCGATGGCGCCTCCGGTGAGGCACAGCCAGTCGTGCGGCGGTGCGCCGCCGGTGGCACCTGGCACGAAGATCCCCGCCGTGTTGCCCTCGTCGCTCACCACCGCGTCCTCGGGCAGCAGCGCGCCGATGGCCGCCGCCAGCGTCGCCCCGTCGAGCGCGCCGGTGGGCCGGTCCGGTCGCGTCGCCTCGGCCACAGCCGGATGCGGCGGCGCACCGAGGGCGTCGGCCAGGTGCTCGAGCGCGCCCACCACGTCGTCGCCCGCCTCCGCCAGGGTGTGCACGACACAGCCGTCGGGTACGAGCGAGCCGGGCAGTCCGGGGTAGGCGAAGAACGACACGGGGGCGGTGGCGTCCGCCAGGACCAGGTGCCGCACCCCCTGCAGCTGCGCCATGGTGAACTCGGCCAGGTACCCGAGCCGTTCCACCGGGGGCAGGCCCGCCCCCCGCTCGAGGCGGGCCGGGAACGTCTCGCACAGGAGCTTGGCCCCCGTGGCGCCGGCGACGCGGCCGGCGGCGACGAGGCCGCCCCGGCGCAGCGCGTTGCCACCCACCAGGACCGCCGTCGGACCCTCGGAGCGCAGTGCCTCGGCGGCGACAGCCAGCACGTCGTCGTCCACGCTGCGCAGGACGGGCCGGGGCGGGCGTGACAGCGGGTCGCCCCCTTCCTTCCAGGTCAGATCGGCCGGCACCACCAGCGTGGCGACGCCGCCGGGGGGACCGCACGCCGCGGCCACAGCGTCGGCCGCGTCGCCTGCCATCGCCTCGGCGGCTGCCACCGACCGCACCCAGCGCGACACCGGTCGGGCCAGGCTGTCGATGTCCGACGCCAGCGGAGGGTCGAGGGGGAGCAGATCGGCGGCGTGGTCCCCCACGATGTTCACCACCGGCGTGTGCGCCCGCCTGGCGTTGTGCAGGTTGGCGATGCCGTTGCCGAGCCCCGGTCCGAGGTGCAGCAGCGTGGCGGCCGGTGCACCCGCCATCCGGCCGTAGCCGTCGGCCGCCCCCGTGACCACGCCTTCGAAGAGCCCGAGGACGGCCCGCATCTCCGCCACCTCGTCCAGGGCGGCGACGAAGTGCATCTCGGAGGTGCCCGGGTTGGCGAAACAGACGTCGACTCCGCAACCGAGCAGTGTGCGTATGAGGGTGTGGGCGCCGTTCATGACACCGCAGGGTACGGCGTGCCGGGTCGCATCAGTCGAGGAGGTTTCCGGGCCCGAGGATGCCGTGCGGGTCGAAGGCCATCTTGATGGACCGCATCAGCCGGATCTTGACGGGATCCTCGAGCTCGTGGAAGTACCGCTTCTTCTCGGTACCGATGCCGTGCTCGCCCGACATGGCTCCGCCCAGCTCCATGCCGGCGCGGAAGACCGAGCGCAGCACCTCGGCTCGCCGCTCGGGGTCGGGCTGGAAGACCGACAGGTGGACGTTGCCGTCACCGACGTGCCCGCACCCCGTGATGAGCGCTCCGTGCTCGGCCGCCACCGCCGCCACCGCCGCCAGGTACCGGGGAATGGCGGCGCGGGGCACCACCACGTCGACGATGTCGTCGGCCCCGGCCGCCTTGGCCACGAAGAACGCCTTCTCGCGCGCGCCGATCAGCTCGGTGGCGGCATGGGGAGGAAGGACGTAGACCTCCATGGCCCCGAGCTCGACCAGGAGCTCGCCCAGCGCCGACACGTCGTCGTCGAGGCGCGAGTCATGGGTGCTCTCGAGCACGATGACCAGATAGGCGAGCGCGTCCGCACGGACATCGGCGGGGATGCCGAGGTCGAGGCCCACGTTGGCCGTGATGGCGTCCATGGTGATCATGTCCACGTACTCGAGGATGACGGGGCCGATCCCCGCCGCCACGATGCGGGGCACCGCCACCGTCACCGCCTCGAGGGTGGTGAAGGGGGCGAGGACCGTGGCGGCGTGGGCCAGCCGGGGCTGGAGCTTCACGGTGGCCTCGGTCACGAGCGCCAGCGTGCCCTCGGACCCCACGAGCAGCTGGGTGAGGTCGTAGCCCGTGGAGGTCTTCACGAACTTGCCACCGGTGCGGATGACCTCACCGGTGGCGAGAACCGCTTCGAGGCCGAGGACGTGGTGGCGCGTCACGCCGTACTTGACGGCCCGCATACCGCCCGCGTTGGTGGCCACGTTGCCGCCCAGCGACGCGCTCGTCTCGCCCGGGGCCACGGGATAGACGAGGCCGTACTCGGCCGCGGCGGCGTTGAGCTCGTCGAGCGTCACCCCCGGCTGGACCACGGCCACGTGGTTGTCCACGTCGATTTCGAGGATCCGGTTCATCCGCTCGAAGGAGACGAGGATGCCGTCGGCAGGCGAGATGGCCGCCCCCGACAGGCCCGTGCCGCTGCCTCGGGCCGTCACCGGCACGTGCAGCTCGTCGCACAGGCGCAGGACCGCCGCCACCTCGTCGGTGCTGCCCGGCCTGACGACGGCCAGGGGCGGGCATGCGGTGGCGGTCAGCGCCTCGTCGTGGGCGTAGTCGGGGGGGACGGCGTCGCCGGCGAGGACGTGGCGCGCCCCGACGACTTCGGCCAACAACTCGACGAGCTCAGCCATCGGCACGCCTCCTGCCGGTCTTCGCCGTCACCATAGGGCCCGGTCCGGGCCGGGGCGATCCGACCGGGGACCAGGTCCGGCCGCCGCCCGGGTCACGGCGAGCCCGGTGGTATCGCCGGGGCGGTCGAGTGGGGGAGGATCTGCACAGTGAACTGGGTCGACTGGGTGCTGCTCCTCATCGTGGCCGTATCCGCCATCCACGGTCTGCGTCTGGGTGCGGCCACCCAGGTGCTGTCGTTCGGGGGCTTCTGGCTGGGGCTCTTCCTGGGCGCGCTGCTCGCCCCCTCGCTGGCCGGCCTGGCCAAGAGCAGCACGGCCAAGACCGTGATCGCGCTGGTCGTCCTGATCGGCATGGCCACGGTGCTCGGCGGCATCGGCCGCCTCCTCGGGGCGCGGTCCAGCCAGGCGCTGCACCGCCTGCGGCTCGGGCCCGTCGACTCGCTCTTCGGGGTGGCGGTGGCGGTGGTGGCGACCCTCGTGGCCACGTGGCTGGTGGCGAGCCTGCTGTCCGACAGCCGGTACACGAGCCTCGACCGGGCGCTCCAGCAGTCGCGCATCGTCCGGGCCCTCGACAATGCGCTTCCCCCCATTCCCACCGTGTTCTCCGGCGTTGAGCGCTTCCTCTCCCAGAACGGCTTCCCGGTGGTGTTCGCCGGCCTCCCCCCACAGGTGGCCGCACCCGTGACCCTGCCCACCGACGCGGCCGAGCGGGCCGCGGTCGTCGCCGCCGAGGGTTCGACGGTCCAGATCGCCGGGGCGGGATGCGGCGTCATCCAGGAGGGCTCGGGGTTCGTGGTGGCGCCGGGGTTGGTGGTGAGCAACGCCCACGTCGTGGCGGGCATCGCCGACCCCGTCGTCATCGACACCCACGGCCGGCACCCGGCCACCGCCGCGCTGTTCGACCCCAGTCTCGACCTGGTCGTGCTGCGGGTGCCGGGCCTCACCGACCCGCCGCTCGCCATCGACCGCACCCTGGTGGGCCGGGGCACGACCGGGGTGGTGCTCGGTTACCCCGAGGGCGGTCCCTTCACGTACCGCAAGGCGGGCGTCGCCGCCGCATTCAAGGCGGTGGGGCTCGACATCTACGGCAAGAACGAAACGACACGCGAGATCTACCAGTTGGACGCCGTGGTCCAGCCCGGCAACTCGGGGGGCCCGTTGGTGGCGTCCGGCGACCGGGGTGTCGCCGACGGGACCGTCATCGGGGTGGTCTTCGCCCGCTCCACCACGAATCCCGACGTGGGCTACTCCCTCGCCATGCCGGCCGTCTCCGCCGACATCGCCCGGGCCGAGGCGACGTCGAGGACGGTGGGCACGGGTGGCTGCGCCTCGTAGGGAGCCCGGGCTAAGAATGGCGCCGTGGCGCTGATCGAGGACTACGGGATCATCGGGGACACCCACACGGCCGCCATCGTGGGCCGCGACGGTTCGATCGACTGGCTGTGCCTGCCCCGCTTCGACTCCGAGGCCTGCTTCGCCCGGATCCTCGGGGACGACACCCACGGTTACTGGCGCATCGCCCCGGCCACCGACTCGTACCAGGTCACGCGGCGCTACCGCGGCGACTCGTTGGTGCTCGAGACCGAGTTCACCACCGACGACGGGGTTGTCCGCCTGGTCGACTGCATGCCCAAGCGCGAGTCGCATCCCCAGGTGGTGCGGATGCTGACATGCGTCTCGGGAAACGTCGCCATGCGCATGGAGCTCGTCCTGCGCTTCGGCTACGGCAAGGTCGTCCCGTGGGTGCGCCACGTCGCCGGTCTCACCATCGCAGTCGCCGGTCCCGATGCCGTGTCGCTGTGGACCCCGGTGGAGACCCGCGGTGAGGGCATGACCACGGTGGCCGACTTCTCCATGGCGGGCTACGAGCACACACCGTTCGTGCTGTCGTGGTACCCGTCGCACGAGGCGCCGCCACGCCCCGTCGACGCCCATTTCGCCATCGACGACACCCAGCAGTGGTGGCAGGAGTGGTCCGACCAGTGCGTCTTCGAGGGGAAGTACCGCGAACCGGTGCTGCGCTCGCTCATCACGCTCAAGGCGCTCACCTACGAGCCCACCGGGGGGATCGTGGCGGCGGCGACGACGTCGCTGCCCGAGACGCTCGGGGGGGAGCGCAACTGGGACTACCGCTATTGCTGGCTGCGCGACGCCACGCTGACACTCGAGTCGCTCATGCGCGGCGGGTACCACGACGAGGCCCTCGACTGGCGTGACTGGCTGCTGCGAGCGGTGGCCGGCGACGTGTCGGAGCTGCAGATCATGTACGGGGCCGCCGGCGAGCGCCAGCTCGAGGAGCGGACGCTCGACTGGCTCCCGGGGTACGAGCGATCCTCGCCGGTGCGCATCGGAAACGCGGCATCGGGCCAGTTCCAGCTGGACGTGTACGGCGAGGTCCTCTCCGCCCTGTACGAGGCCTGCGTGGTGGGGAGCCCGGTGAGCGCTTCCGCCTGGGACCTGCAGAAGGCCCTGGTCGAATACGTGAAGAACCACTGGCAGGAGCCCGACGAGGGTCTGTGGGAGGTGCGCGGGCCTCGGCGGCACTTCACGCATTCCAAGGTCATGGCGTGGGTGGCCATCGACCGCGCCGTGCGCCAGATCGAGGAGTTCGGGACCGAGGGCCCGCTCGAGGAGTGGCGCAGCCTGCGTGCGCAGATCCACGAGGAGGTGTGCGCCAAGGGGTACAACGCCGAGGTGGGCGCCTTCACCCAGTACTTCGGCGGCACCGCCCTCGACGCCAGCCTGCTCATGATCCCCCTGGTGGAGTTCCTGCCCGCCACCGACGACCGGGTCCGCTCCACCATCGAAGCCATCGACCGTGACCTCACCGAGGACGGCTTCGTGCTCCGCTACCGCACCGACGACAGCGGTGGCGTAGACGGGCTCACCGGGCACGAGGGCGCCTTCCTGGCCTGTTCGTTCTGGCTGGCCGACTGCCTGCACCTGATCGGACGCCACGCCGACGCCACCACGTTGTTCGAGCGGCTCGTCGGATTGCGCAACGACCTGGGCCTGCTGTCGGAGGAGTTCGACACGCGGGCGGGCCGGCAGGTGGGCAACTTCCCCCAGGCCTTCTCGCACGTCTCGCTTGTCAACGCCGCGTACAACCTGACGGGACATCCCGACATGGATGCACCCGAGGTGCGCATGGACGTGCCGCGCTGGCGCCGGCGTGCGTCGCGGGGACGCGGGCTCGGCACCGAACCACAGGACGGGGGCAAGGTCGCGGGTGTGCGCCGGCGGCATGCCCCGAAACGGGGGTTGAGCCCATGAAGGCACTCACCGTGGAGCCCATGAAGGCGGGCTCGGCCCGTCTCGACGATGTCGACGAGCCGCCCGCCTCCGACGGGCCGGTGCTCGTGCAGACGCTCGCCATCGGGGTGTGCGGCACCGACATGGAGATCGTGTCGGGTGCCTACGGGTGGGCGCCCCCGGGGCGGGATCGCCTGGTGCTCGGTCACGAGTCGCTCGGCCATGTGCTCGAGGCACCGGCGGGGGCGTCGGTGGCGGCGGGCGACCTCGTGGTGGGCATCGTCCGCCGCCCCGATCCGGTGCCGTGCGAGAACTGCGGCGTGGGCGAGTGGGATTTCTGCCGCAACGGGCAGTACACCGAGCGCGGCATCAAGGCGCACGACGGGTACTGCTCGGAGCGCTACCGCATCCACCCCGACTTCGCCGTGAAGCTGGACCCCGGCCTGGGTGCGCTCGGCGTGCTCATGGAGCCGACCAGCGTCGTGGCCAAGGCGTGGGAGCAGGTCGACCGCATCGGGGCCCGGGCCCACTGGGACCCCCACCACGTCGTCATCACCGGGGCCGGGCCCATCGGCTTGCTCGCCGCCCTCATCGGCGTGCAGCGCGGGCTGGAGGTGCACGTCTTCGACCAGGTGACGAGCGGGCCCAAGCCCGACCTCGTGCGTGACGTCGGCGCCAGCTACCACACCGGCAACATCGAGGATGCCTGCTCGGGACCCGACGTCGTCATCGAGTGCACCGGGGTGGGGTCGCTCGTGTTCGACGCCATGGAGCACATGGGCCCGAACGGGGTGGTGTGCCTGACCGGCGTGTCGTCGGGAGGCCGCTCCCTGAGCGTCGACGCCGGTGTGCTCAACCGCTCCATGGTCCTCGACAACCAGACCGTGGTGGGATCGGTCAACGCCAACCGGCGCCACTACGAGGCCGCCGCCGCCACCCTGGCCCGGGCCGACCACGGCTGGCTCGAGCGGGTCGTCAGCCGGCGCGTCCCCCTCGAGCAGTGGCAGAGCGCCCTCGATCGCCAGCCCGACGACGTGAAGGTCGTGGTGGAGCTGGCCACGTGACAGGCGCTGCGCCCACGCCGTGACGACGACGGAGATCGCCCCCGGCGTCGTGCAGATCGACACCCTCCTCGGCGGATGGGAGCGCGTCACCGCCGGCTACCTCGTGCACGGGGATGCGCCCGTGCTGGTGGAGACGGGGAGCCAGAGCTCGGTGCCCTCCCTCCTGGCCGCGCTGGACGAGCTCGGGGTCAGTCCCGGCGAGCTCGCCGGTGTGGCGGTCACCCACATCCACCTGGACCACGCCGGCGGGGTGGGCGACGTGGCCCGCGCCTTTCCCGCCGCCACCGTCTACGTGCACGAGAAAGGCGCCCGGCACCTGGTGGACCCGGACCGCCTCGTCGCCTCGGCGGCACTGGTGTACGGCCCGCTGCTCGACTCGCTCTACGGCCGCCTCGACGCCACCCCGGCAGAGCGCATCCACGTCCTAGCCGACGGCGAGGAGATCGTCGTGGCACCGGGGCGCGTCCTCACGACGGTGGACTCGCCCGGGCACGCCAAGCACCACCTGGCCCTGCACGATTCCGCCAGCGGCATCCTGTTCGCCGGTGACGCCGTCGGGGTCCGGCTCCCCGACGCCGGGGTGCTGCGCCCCTCGACGCCCCCGCCCGACTTCGACCTCGACCAGGCCGTGCACTCGCTGCACCGCTTCGCGGCGCGCCGTCCCTCGGGCCTCGCCCTGGCCCACTACGGACTCCTGGCCGAGCCCGACGCCGTGCTGGCCGAGGCGGAGGAGACGCTGCGGCGCTGGGCGAGCGTGGCCGAGCAGGCGTGGCGGGCCGGTGCGGACATCGCCGCCGCCCTCGACGATGCCTTCGCCGCCGACCTGTCGGACGTCGACCCCGCCCAGCGCGTCAAGCTCGACACGTTGAACGGCGTGCACTCCAACGCGGCGGGGTTCCGCCGCTGGCTCGATCACCGGGCCGACCCCGCACCCCCGTCCTAGACGAGCCGGCGCCGCCTTCCCTGAGGGCGGCGTCTGGAAGACTGAGGGCGCATGAGAAGCGTGGGGGCTTCGGTCGACGAGGTCGTGGCCGCTCTGGAGCGCGACGGCTACGCCCTGGTGGAAGAGCTCATGGGGGCGACAGAGCGCCAGGCGGCCCGCGGCGACCTGCACCGCGTCCTGGTGGGCACCCCGGGGGGACGGAACCTTTTCGAGGGGGCGCACACCCGCCGGGTGTACGCCCTGTTCGCCAAGACGCGCGCCTTCGATGCGCCGGCGGTGCATCCCCTCGTGTCGGGGGTGCTCGACCAGGTCCTCGGGCACTGCCAGCTGAGCGCGCCGACGGGCATCGAGATCGGTCCGGGCGAGGAGGCGCAGATGCTGCACTACGACGACGCCATTTACCCGCTGCCGCGCCCGCACCCCGAGGTGGTGCTCAACACCATGTGGGCCCTCGACGACTTCACCGAGGCCAACGGGGCCACGCGCCTCGTCGCCGGCTCGCACCGCTGGGTGGACGAGCGGCCCTCCGACGCCACCCCCACGGTGGCTGCAACCATGGCCGGCGGCTCGGTGCTGTTCTACCTGGGGAGCCTGTGGCACGGCGGCGGCGCCAACACCACCGACAGGCCGCGGCTCGGTGTGGTGCTCGAGTACGTGGCGTCGTGGCTCCGGCCGCAGGAGAACCACTTCCTGGCCGTGCCGACCGGGACGGCGCGGCAGCTGCCCGAACGGTTGCAGGAGCTCCTCGGCTACAACATCCGGCCGCCGTTCATGGGCTATGTCGACGGACGGCACCCCCGCCGGGTGCTCGGGCGCCCCGACCCGTGACGCGGCCGTCGACGGATCCGTCGCCACCACCACCGCGCCGGGGGGCCATGACACGCCGAGGTTTCCTGCGCGCTGCGGCGGCGGCAGGCCTCGGCGGGGCGGGTGTGGTGCTGGAGGCGTGCGGGGGGCCGGCACCGGCGACCCGGGTCGCGCTCGCCACCGCGGCGGGGCCGACGCGGCGGTTCAGGGCGGGCCACCGTCCCTTCCCGCACCTGGCGGCGGGCACCGACATGCTGCCGCAGATCCGCAACATCGTCGTGCTCATGATGGAGAACCACTCCTACGACAACTACTTCGGCATGCTGGGCCGCGGCGACGGCTTCCACCTCGACGCCCAGGGGCGACCGACGAACGCCAACCCCGGCCCCGACGGTTCGCCCGTCGTTGCCTACCGGGCCGGGTCGGTGTGCCAGGCGGGGGTGCAGGTCTCCCAGGACTGGCAGGTCAGCCACGAGTCGTGGGACCACGGCCGCAACGACGGGTTCGTGCGGGCCAAGGGGATCGATCCCATGGCGTATTACACCGGCGAGGACCTTCCGTTCTACTACTCGCTCGGCCGCACCTTCCCGCTGTGCGACCGCTGGTTCTGCTCCGTCATGGCCCAGACCTATCCGAACCGCCGCTTTCTCATCGCGGGGTCGGCCTTCGGGCTCGTCGACGACTCCTACCCCCAGGCCACGTCGTACCGGCCCGGGGGGTTCGGGACCGTGTTCGAGATGCTCGACCACTACCGCATCACCTGGCGCGACTACCACACCACTCTGGCGTCGGGCCTGCTGT
>JBEKVE010000075.1:0-17422 GCA_049514335.1 Acidimicrobiales bacterium | reverse complement strand
CGCGCCGGTGCAGGAGACCAAGAAGCACTCCCTCGCCATGTTCCGGCGTCAACACGCCGAATCCGTCGCCCTCCTCGGTTCCCACCTGCGCCTCTACCAGGTGCACTCGGCCACGCTCGACAGCGGCGTGCTCGACGACGAAGCGCTCCTGCGGGCGCTGGCCGACCTACCCCGGACCGGGGTGGCCGTGGGCCTGACGGTGAGCGGCCCGCGTCAGGGCGACGTCGTGCGGCGCGCCCTCGACGTCGAGGTGGACGGCGCCAACCCCTTCACGTCGGTGCAGGCCACGTGGAACCTGCTCGAGCCTTCCGCCGGGCCCGCCCTGGCCGAGGCCCACGGGCGGGGATGGGGGGTGATCGTCAAGGAGGCCCTGGCCAACGGCAGGCTCTCGGCTTCCGCCCCGGAGGGAGAAGCCGGCGCCGCCCGCCGGGTCGCAGGGCGCCTCGGCGTGCCGGTCGAGACGGTGGCCGTCGCCGCTGCCCTGCACCAGCCGTGGGCCCACGTGGTGCTGAGCGGTGCGGTGCGGCCCGAACAACTCGCCACCGGGCTCGCCGCGCTGGACATGGCGCTGCCGTCCGAGGAGAGGGAGCGATTGGCGGGGATGGCGGAACCCCCCGACGAATACTGGCGCCGGCGGGCGGAGCTGCCCTGGCACTGAAACCGGTCAGCGGGAGATGCGCAGGCTGAGCTCGTCGAGACGACGGCCCATGGCGTCAGGCGTGAGACCGAACAGACAGGCGATGGCCCGCACGTCACCGGCCCGGATGGTGATGAGCGTGCCGTTGAAGTCCTGGCGCTGCACCTGGATCATGCTCACGAACCGGCGTATGAGATCGCGCTCGGGGCCCGACACGTCGCGCAGCCGAGTGAGGTCGATGGTCACCGTCTCGCTGCTCTGCCACGGCTGGGCGGCGGGCCGAACCGGCGGCGCGCTGGTACCGGCGCCCTCGGGCTTCTCCGTCACCCACCATCGCGTGGCGTCGCTCTCGTGGGGGAGCAGCTGGTCCACACTGACGCTGTACAGCTTGGCCAGGCGTTGCAGACGCGACACCGAAATGGCGCGCTCACCCCGCTCGTAGGCGCCCAGCACCGACGCCTTGAACTCGAGGTTCGAGGTGGACTCGACCGCCTGTAGTGACAGACCGATCTGGTGTCGCACCACCCGCAGCCGCCCACCCACGGCGCGGATATAGGCACGCGACGCCTCAGTCAGCTCGTCAGGAACCAACGTCTCTTCAGACATCACACATCGCGCCTGCTCTGGCCACGACGAGCCCCCGTTCTCCATGGCCACCCGATCACGTGCATCCTACGGACATCGAGCTGCGCGACGACGGATACCCCCGGGGGACCGCTGACGCGGGAGGATCGGCGCGCCGCACGGGAAACGCGCCGGCCACGTCGGGACACATCGGCCCGGCGCAGCACCGTCGCCAACCGCCGACCGCCGGACCGACCACCGTCGCCGACCAGGGTCCCAGGCCCCGGTGGTCGACCATCGTGCGTGGGAGCGGACCGCGACCACTGCCGTACAGTGACAGGTGAGAACGCAGTGGTCGGACCCCGACCACCCTGGCCCGGGAGGGCAGCCCCATGAGCACCTACCCCTATGCCGAGCGATTCGAGGTGCACCGGAGCCTGCCCGAGGAGGGCGCCACCCACGAGGAGGTCATGGGGCAGCTCGAGGCCATGGCCAAGGAGGAGGACGCCTTCTGGGAGACGGGGAAGTGCTCGGGGACGATGTACTGCGGGGACCATGACCACTACCGCTTCCTGACCGAGGCCTTCGGTCTGTTCGCACACGTGAACGCCCTGCAGCGAGACATGTGCCCGAGCGCGACGAAGTTCGAGGCGGAGATCATCGCCATGACGCTCGACCTGCTCCACGGGGAGGCGGTCACGGCGACCACCCCGGGCGGGCTCGTCACCACCGGAGGAACGGGCAGCATCGCCCACGCCGTGCTGGCGTACCGCGAGCACGCCCACCAGGAGCGGGGCGTGACCCGGCCCAATGTCATCAAGCCCGAAACGGCCCACCCCGCCTTCGACAAGGCCTGCCACCTCTTCGGCGTCGAGCTGCGCCGCGCCCCGGTGGACCCGGTCACGACCCTGGTCGACGTGGAGTGGGTGGACGCCCACATCGACGACCAGACGGTGGCGGTGATCGGCTCCGCCTGCAACTACGGGTACGGCACGGTCGACCCCATCGCCGAGTTGTCCGAGGTGGCGCTGCGCCGGGGCGTCGGGCTCCATGTGGACGGGTGCCTGGGCGGCTTCATCCTCCCCTTCGGCCAGGAGCTCGGCTACGACGTCCCGCTCTTCGACTACCGGGTGCCCGGCGTCACCTCGATCTCGGCCGACACCCACAAGTACGGCTACGCCCTCAAGGGGACGTCGGTGCTCACCTTCCGGGACCAGGCGCTGCGCAACGCCCAGTACTTCTTCCTCACCGACTGGAGCGGGGGCAAGTACTGCTCGCCCGGCATGGAGGGGTCACGCTCCGGCGGGCTGCTCGCCGCCACCTGGGCTTCGATGGTGCACAACGGACGTCTGGGGTACCGCAACCACGCCCGACGGATCTTCGAGACGGCGCAGCTCATGCGCGAGGCGGTGGCGTCACACCCCGAGCTGCGCATCCTGGGCCGGCCCACCTTCCTCTTCAGCTTCACCTCGGACATGTTCGACGTGTACCACGTCAACGACTTCATGCGGCTGCGGGGATGGCGCCTCAACGGCCAGCAGTACCCCAACGCCCTGCACATGGCGGTCACGCGGCCCCAGACCCAGCAGGGTGTGGCCGAAGCCTTCGCCGTCGACCTCGCCGACGCCGTCGCCTACGCCCTCGAGCACAGGAACGACGCGCCGCACTCGGGTGCGGTGTACGGCGGCGTGGCGGGCGGCATGACCGACGAGGCCGACTCGTTCATCAAGACCGTCATGGCCGACATGATGGACGGCCAGCAGCAGATCCCCGCGGAGGCGTGAGCGGGTCCCACCCGGCGCGCCGGGATCGCTTCGTCCTCGCCGTCGACCTGGGCACCGGCGGCCCCAAGGTGGGCCTGGTGTCGCTGGCCGGCGCCGTGGCCTGGAGCGACCACCTGCGCGTGGCCACCAGGTTGTTGCCCGGGGGCGGGGCCGTCCAGGACGCCGACGAGTGGTGGCGCCTCGTCACCGAGGGGGCGCGGCGCGCCCTGGCGAGCGGTGTCGTGGCCCCCGAGCAGGTGGTGGCGGTGACGTGCACCGGTCAGTGGGCGAGCACCGTTCCCGTCGACGAGGAGGGCTCGCCGGTGGGGCCCTGCCTGCTGTGGATGGACAGCCGCGGCGGCGCCCGCACCCGGGCCGCCGTGGGTGGGCGCGTGTCGGGGTACGCGCCGCGGGCGCTGTGGCACTGGGTGCGGCGCACGGGCGGAGCGCCGTCCACCGCCGGGGCGGACCCCATCGGCCACATGCTCTACCTCGAGCACGACGAGCCGGCCATCGCCGCCGCGGCGCGCCTCTACCTCGAGCCCGTCGACTACCTGGCCATGCGCTTCACCGGCGTGGCCGCCGCCACCCATGCGTCGATGACCGCCGCCTGGCTCACCGACAACCGTCGCCTGGACCGCCTCACCTACGACCCCGTCCTGGTGGCCCTGGCCGGCATCCCCCCCGGCAAACTCCCACCCCTCGTGCCCGGGGGGGCGGTGGTGGGCGACGTCCGCCCCGAGGTGGCCGACGACCTCGGCCTGCCCCATGGCGTCCCGGTGGTGGCGGGCACGCCCGACCTCCACTCCGCCGCTGTGGGTGCCGGGGCCGTGCTCGACTTCGAGGCCCACCTCGTCATCAGCACCACGTCGTGGATCAGCTGCCCCGTGCCCATGAAGAAGACCGACACCCGACGCCAGATCGCGTCGGTGCCGGGGCTGCGCCCCGGCGGCTATCTCGTGGCCGACAACCACGAGACGGCGGGCCTGTGCCTGCAGTGGATGCGGGACGCCCTGACCGACGACGGGGCCACCGGGGACGGAGCTGCGCCCACCTTCGACGAGCTCACGGCGCTGGCCGCCACGGTGCCGCCCGGCAGCGGTGATGTGCTGTTCACCCCGTGGCTGGCCGGAGAGCGCTCGCCCGTGGACGACAGAAACGCCCGGGGCGGGCTGCACAACCTGTCGCTCGCCACCACGCGCGGCCATCTGGTGCGCGCCGTATTGGAGGGGGTGGCCTTCAACAGCCGCTGGCTGCACGACGCCGTCGAGCACTTCGTGGGCCGACGGCTCGACCCGGTGCGCGTCATCGGCGGAGGGGCCGTGTCGGACCTGTGGTGCCAGATCCACGCTGACGTCATGGGGCGCACCCTCGAGCGAGTGGCCTCGCCGCTGCACGCCAACCTGCGTGGCGCCGCCCTGCTCGCCGGCGTGGCGCTCGGCCACCTCGCCCTCGAGGACGTCGGGGCGCTCGTCACGGTGGACGCCCGCTTCGAGCCACGGCCCGAGCACCGTGCCACCTACGACCGCCTCTACGCCGAGTTCCCCCGCCTCTACACGGCGCAGAAGGCCATGTTCGCCCGTCTCAACGGCCCGCGGCTGTCGTGAAGATCCGCGTCCCACTGCTCGTGCTGGTGAGCGGGGTGGTGCTGGTCGACACCGTGTTCTTCACCGCCCTGTCGCCGCTGCTCCCCCATTACGCCCACGGGCTCGGGCTGTCCAAGGCCCAGATCGGGCTGCTCGTGGCGGCGTACCCCATCGGCACGCTGGTGGGCGCCGTCCCCGGCGGCGTGGTGGCCACCCGCGTCGGGGTCCGTCCTGCGGTGCTCGTGGGGCTCGCCACCATGAGCGTGGCCACTTTCGTGTTCGGCTACGCCCACAGCGCCGCCCTGCTCGACGGGGCCCGCTTCGTCCAGGGCGTGGCCGGGGCGTGCACGTGGGCGGGCGGGCTGGCATGGCTGTCCGACGCCACCCCGCCCGAGCGCCGGGGGGCGGCGCTCGGCACGGCCTTCGCCGCCGCCCTGGGGGGCGGCCTGCTCGGCCCGATCGTGGGGGCGGTGGCCAGCCACGTGGGGACCGGACCGACCTTCGCCGCCGCCACCGTGGCCGGGATCTGCCTGGCGGTGGCGAGCGCGCTGGCCCCGGCCGGAAGCGGGTCCTCGGCGCAGACCCTGCGCCGCGCCTGGCCCGCGCTCGGCGACCCCGTTCTCGCCACCGGCATGTGGCTGACGTTCGTGGCCGGCCTGTCCCTGGGGGTCATCGACGTGCTCGCCCCCCTGCGCCTCAACCGGCTGGGGGCGGGTGCCGTGGTGATCGCCGGCGCCTTCCTGGGGGCGGCCGCCCTCGAGATGGTGCTCGCCCCGATGGTGGGCCGGCTGTCGGACCGCGTCGGTCGCATGACCCCGGTGCGGGCCTCGCTGGCCGTCGCCGCCGTGGTGGGCGTGCTCGCCCCGTTGCTGCATCCCGCCGCCGTGCTGGTGGTGCTGCTGGTGGTGGGCCTCCCCGCCTTCGGGACCCTGTTCGTGCCGGCCGCCGCCATGATCAGCGACGGGGCCGACCGCGCCGGGTTGCACCACGGGCTCGCCTTCGGGCTCGGCAACCTCGCCTGGGCGTCGGGTCAGGGCGTGTCCGCCGCCTCCAGCGGGGCGCTGGCCCAGGCCACCACCGACCTCGTCCCCTACCTGCTCATAGCGGGCGTGGTGCTGGCCACGTTGGTGGCCCTTCGCCGTCCCGCCCCGGCGGGATGACTCGGAGCTGACCCGGGCGGGGCGGAATCGAAAGGGACGCACCGGCGTTGATGGTTGCAGCGACGCAATGGAGGGCACGTACCAGCCATGACCGACTTCAACACCCAGATCATCGACGAGTTCCGGACCAACGAAGGCCGCGTCGGCGGCAACTTCGAGGGCGCGCCACTGCTGCTGCTACACCACCGGGGCGCCAAGAGCGGGACCGAGCGTGTGTCCCCCGTCATGTACCAGCAGGTGGGAGACAACATGGCGGTCTTCGCCTCCAAGGCGGGCGCCCCCACCAACCCCGACTGGTACTACAACCTGATCGCCCATCCCGACACCGTGGTGGAGCTGGGGGCGAAGACCGTCCCCGTCGTGGCCCGGGTGGCCGACGACGACGAGCGCGACCCCATCTGGGAGCGCCAGAAGAAGGACTACCCCGGATTCGCCGACTACGAGCGGGCCACGACGAGGCGCATTCCCGTGGTGATCCTGCAGCCCTCGGCCTCCTAGGCCCGGGCCCGGCGGTCGGGGCAGCTTCTCGGGTCCGGCCGACTCTCGCCCTGGGAGGCGGCGCAAAGCCGTGATGGCGGCGGGCGGGGTCCTAGGCTGCACCCGATGCGGGAGGCGCTGTGGGTGGGGGACGCGGGTGTCGCGCGCCCGACCGCCACGTCCGCGCCGCCGTCCGGCGACATCTGGCTGGTGGAACCCGCGCACCTGAACGGCGCCGCCCTCCTGGGCGAGGGTCCGGTGCTCCTCGGAGACGGGCCCGCACTGCTCGGCGACGACCTCGTCCCCGGGCTCGAGCCCCTGCTGTCGGCGACGTTCGGCGACGGAGCGCTCCAGCCCGTCGCCGGCAACGGCACGAACGGCACGAACGGGGCCGGGCACGCCGAGCACGATCCCTCCGGGTACGGCGCCGGTGACCCCGAAGCGGGCGCCGTGGCGGTGGCCGTGGCAGTGGCCGAGGACGGCGCCCCGGGCGGGGCCGGTCTGTCGTTCACCTCGGTCGGACGCTTCGCCACCCGCGCCTTGCACGGGGCGCGCACCGTCGCTGGTGACCCTCGCCTGGCCGGGATGCTGCGGGCCGCCCCGAGCGTCGTGTCGTTCATGGCGCGCACCCGGCAGCTGAGCGCGGGCGCGGCCGAGGACGCCACCATCATCCCCGCCCGCGCCACTCCGGCGCTCGCCATCCAGGCCTACATGGACGAGATGCTGGTGGCCATGTTCCGTCACCCCGAGCTGCTGCCCAAGGCCCACGAGTACGCCACGGCCGCCGCCGATCTGCGGGAGCTGCACGACCTGTTCGGCTGGCGCGGCTGGCTCGATCATCCCGCCCGCTACCACCGCGACCCGCCCCCGCCCCACGGGGTGGAGACGGCCCACGAGCGCAAGCAGGGGCTCGACTACGAGCACGTGACGTTCTCGAGCGGCTGGGAGCCCGACCCCGACGAGCCCGGGCGCGGCCGGTGGCTGGCCCACGAGGCCAACCAGACGGTGCACACGTGGGTGGCGCGTGTCCCCGAGCGCCACCACCGCTCCTGGCTGGTGTGTGCCCACGGCCTCGGGATGGGGACCAACGCCGCGGTGGACCTGCGCGCCTTTCGCGCCCCGCAGCTGACCCGGCGCGGCATCAACGTGGCCGTGCCGGTGCTGCCGCTGCACGGGCCCCGGGCGTCGGGGCGGGTACGGGGCGAGGACCTCATGTCGATCGACATGATCGACAGCCTCCACGGCGTGGCCCAGGCGGCCTGGGATCTGCGGCGGGTCATCCGCTGGCTGCGCCGGACCCAGGGGGCGGAGCAGATCGGCGTGATGGGCTACTCGCTCGGCGGCCTGGTGGCCTCGCTGGTGGCGAGCCTCGAGGACGATCTCACCTGTGTGATCGCCGGGATCCCCGTGGTCGACCTGCCCCACCTGTTCCGCCACCACAGCCCCCCGCACATCGCCCGGCTGGCCGACAGCCACGGCGTGCTCGGGCCCACCGCCGACGAGGTCCACCGCGTGGTGTCGCCGCTCGCCATGCGCTGCCGCGTACCGGTCGACCGGCGCTTCATCTTCGCCGGGTTGGCCGACCGCATGTCCACCTTCGGTCACGCCCGGCGCCTGTGGCTGCACTGGGGCCGTCCCGCGCTGTCGTCCTACGCCGGCGGGCACGTCGGCTTCTACTGGTCCGGAGCGGTGAAGCGCTTCGTGGACGACGCCCTGTCCCGCTCGTTCGCCGGGGCCGCCTCGGCTGCCTGATCCCGGTCGGCGACTCGGCTGCCCGATCCCGGTCACCGGGCTACATTCGGGCTCTCCGACCGCCGTGGGGGCGGCGCGGCGTCATCGGACGGGGGCGATCCCATGGGTCAGGAAGCGGTCACCGGCAAGGTCCGGCTCGGCGTGCTCGGGACGGGCAACATCGCCGACCTCAACGTGGCGGGCTATCTCGAGCACCCCGACTGCGACGTGGTGGCGGTGTGCGACGTCCACGAGGACCTGGCGCGCGACGCCGCCCAGCGCTGGGGCGTGCCCAAGGTCTACACCGACATGGACGTGCTGCTGGCCGACGACGGGATCGACGCGGTGGAGATCCTCACCCCCACGCACCTGCACGCCAGCCACATCCGTGCCGCGCTCGAAGCGGGCAAGCACGTCTCGGTGCAGAAGCCGATCACCAACACCGTGGACGAGGCCCTCGCCCTGGGCGAACTGGCCGACAAGGTGGGGCGGACGCTGCGGGTGAGCGAATGCTTCGTGCACTACCCGCCCCTGGAGCTGGCCAAGAAGCTCATCACCGGCGGGGCCATCGGCAAGGTGACGGGGCTGCGGATCCGCACCATCGTGGGCCAGACCGACGCCAAGTTCCAGGCCGACCTGCGCCCCGAGGGCTACGGCTGGCGCCTCGACAACCGGAGCCCGGGGGGGCACCTCTTCGACGACAACGTGCACAAGTACGCCATGGCCATGTGGCTCGTGGACCAGGACATCGTGTCGGTCCAGGCCGTCGTCCGCCGGCGCGACCTGTTCTTCGAGCCGTGCGCGGTGATCTTCGAGTACGAGGACCCGGGGCTGCTCGGCACCATGGAGGTGCAGTACGCACCGCAGATGTACATGCGCTCGTCGTACTACGGCGCCGATGAGTTCTTCGAGATCCAGGGGGACGAGGGCTTCATCTGGGTGACCCGGGCCACGGGCGAGATGCTCGAGCTGGCGCCGGTGGTCCTCTACAACGGCAAGGACAACGTGCGCACCTTCACCAACTTCGACGACGTCGAAGCCGACTGGGGCTCGGGATTCCGGCGCTCCTCGGCGCACTTCGTGGAGTCCCTGCGATCGGGCACACCCGCCGCCATGACGGCGCAGGAGGCGGCCAAGGTGCTGCAGCTGTGCTTCGCCGTCTACCAGGCAGGCGACGAGCACCGGCCCGTCGACCCGCGCTCCATCACCGCCGGGTCCGTCACCCCGGCGGGGTGGGCCGAGTGGTGAGGTCCCCGGCCGGGCGCCGCTCGAGGCGCACCACCGGCAGCTCCCGCTGCAGGTTCGCCACGTAGCTGCGCCACTGCCCGTTCCAGCCGATCACCCGGGGGAGGATGGCCGTGCGCTCCTCACCTTGCAGGGCCCGGGCCGTCACCGCCAGGCTCCTGCCCCCCACGTGCACGGTGGCGGCGGGGTCGGCGCACAGGTTGTGCCACCACGCCGGAGGGTGCTCGCTGCCGTAGTTGGAGGCGACCACGATGAAGTCCGCCCCGTCGGGCATGTAGAGCAGGACGATGGAGCGCGGCCGTCCCGTTCTGCGCCCCGTGGTCTCGAGCACGAGAAAGCGCAGGCGCGGGCCCGACCACGAGGGCCGGCCACGGGTGCGGACCAGCAGGCGGGTGTGGCGGCGGGCGAAGGCCCGGAAGAACCGGACCTGCAACCCCTGGGGGCCGGCGGGGGAGGCAGCCGCGTCTCCCGACGACGGCGCGCTGCCGGGTGCGGTCACAGACACAGCTCGAGCAGGGTGCGCATACCCTGCTCGATGCCGGTCGAGAGCACGTCCAGATCTTCTGTCGTGTCCCAGTCGCCGGTGATGCCGAAGGTCACCTGCCCGTCGTAGGAGAAGATGGCCACGCCCACCCGCACCTGGCCCGCCAGGGGCACGTAGGGGTAGGCGGCGATCATGCGCCGTCCCGCCATGTACAGCGGCAGCTGCGGGCCCGGCACGTTGGTGGTGACGGTGTTGACGTTGCGCTGGGCGACCCGGGTGGCGAGGCGCATGCCGAGCGCCAGGAGCATGGGTGGGGCGAACCCCGACAGCGAGGTGAGCGCCTCCCCCGCCACCGCCTCCTTGGACTCCTTCAACCCGTCCATCTGTCGGGAGATGACCCGGAGGCGCTCGGCCGGGTCTTCGATCCCCACGGGAAGCTCGGCGAACATGGCCGACACCCTGTTGTGCAGCGTGCCGTCTCCCACGGCCACGCCCTCGGTGTCGCGGGCCCGCACCGACACGGGCACGAGCGTGCGCACCACGCGGTCCACCGACTCGCCACGCGACAGCAGCAGGTCGCGGAACCCCGACGTTATGGCGGCCAGCACGACGTCGTTGAAGGCACCGCCGAGGCCCTTGCGCACCCGCTTGATGTCGTCCACCGACGCCGACGCCCAGGCGTAGCGACGGTGCGGGCCGAGCGGCCCGTTCAGGCTCGACATCGGTGTGGGCCGCACCAGCCCGGCCAGCGAGGACAGGCCGCGGGCCACGTCCGTCGCCCGCGACAGCGCCAGGCGCGGCACCCGCGTGCTCGCCCGTACGGCCCGGAGCTGCTCGTACGGGCTCGCCGCCAGGTCGGCCACGGACCCGAGGACGAGACGGGCGCCGCTCGGAGCGGGCTGCGGTCTCCAGTCGTCGGGCACGGGCGGGGCGGTCTGCGGGCTCGTGTCCATGAGGACGGCCAGCAGGTCGGTGCCGGCCACCCCGTCCACAAGGGCGTGGTGGGTCTTGGACAGAAGGGCCCACCGCCCCCCGGCCACGCCCTCCACCATCCAGATCTCCCACAGGGGTTTGGACCGGTCGAGCTGCTGGGCCATGACCCGCCCGACGAGAGCCCGCAGCTCGGCGTCGCCGCCGGGGGCGGGCAGGGCGCTGTGGCGGAGGTGGTAGTCGATGTTGAAGTGCGGGTCGTCCACCCACACCGGCCGGCCGAGCTCCAGGGGGACGAAGCGCACCACCTGGCGGTAGCGGGGAACGAGGGGGAGCTTTCCCCGCACCAGGTTCACGACGTCGCTGTAGCGGGGCGCGGGGCCCTCGAAGATCGACACCACGGCGATGTGCATGTGGCTGACGTCGTCCTCGATGTGGAGGAACGAGGCGTCGAGCGGGCTCAACCGGTCGAGGGTCACCGTGCACCTCCTGTCGTCGTCGGGGCTGTGGGCGCTATGCCCCGGGCCAGGACATTCCTAGTCTCTGGCGGAGCCGGCCGCTACAGGGTGAGCACGCCGCGCGCCAGCTTGCCGTCGTGCATGTCGGCCACGATGTCGCGGAACCCCTCGAGGGGCTTGGTCTCGGTGACCAGCTCGTCGAGCATGAGCTTGCCCGACAGGTAGAGCTCCACCATGAGGGGGATGTCGTGGTGCGGGCGGCTGGCGCCGTAGCGGCATCCGAGCAGGCCCCGGTCGACGTAGGCGAGGTTGTTGATGTCGACGCTCACCTCGCTGCCCCGGGGCGGCACACCGATGGCCACGGCCGTGCCCCCCCAGTCGAGTGCGTCGATGGCGTTGCGCAGCACGGCGGGGTGGCCCACGCAGTCGAAGGACCACGTGACGCCGCCGGGCCCGAGAGCGCGGCCCATGGACTGCGGGCCGTGGGGGACGATCTTCTTGATCTCCTCCACCGCGTCGGCCTGGCTGGCGTCGATGAAGTGGGTGGCGCCGAACTGCCGGGCGAGACCTTCCTTCGAGGCCACCGTGTCCACCGCCACGATGCGGCTGGCGGCCGAGAGGCGCAGCGCCTGGATGACGTTCAGGCCCACCCCGCCCACGCCGAAGACCGCCGCGGTCTCACCGGGACTGACCTTGGCCCGGTTGAGGACCGAGCCCACGCCGGTGAGGACACCGCAGCCGATGAGGCAGGCCGAGGTGAAGGGCACGTCCTTGGAGATGCGGACGGCCTGGACCTCTTGGACGATGGTGTACTCGGCGAACACCGAGGCGGCGGCGAAGTTCGACGCCGGCTCGCCGTTGTAGGTGAAGGGCGTGGACACGTTGCCGAGGCTCCGGATGCACATGGTGGGGTGCCCGGTGTTGCACGCCCGGCAGGTGCCGCAGCTGGCCAGAGTGGCGATGACGACGTGGTCGCCGGGCTTCACCGACCGCACCGACGAACCGACGGCGTCCACGATCCCCGCCCCCTCGTGGCCGAGCACGGAGGGTGCCTTCCAGGGGATGGTGCCGTCGAGGACCGACAGGTCGGAGTGGCACACCCCCGCCGCCACGATCTTGACCTTGACCTCGGTGGGGCCGGGCTCGGCCACCTCGAGCTTGTCGGTGACCTCGGCGTCCGAACCGGTGTAGACGATCCCTCGCATCAGCTTCCTTTCCCGGAGCCGGGCGCGAGCCGCGCCCGAAGTTCGGTCTTGAGCACCTTGCCACTGGCGTTGGTGGGAAGCGTCTCCACCACCACCACCCGCCGCGGCACCTTGTAGTTGGCCATGTTGTCCCTGGCCCAGGCCACGATCTGTCCGGGCAGGCCGCCGTCAGCCTCGCCGTCGTCTGAGCGCGTCGCCCCGGGACGCAGCACCACGAAGGCGCACCCCACCTCGCCCAGGCGCTCGTCGGGCACGCCCACAACCGCCGCCTGGGCCACCGCCGGATGTCCCGTGAGGGCTGCCTCGATCTCGGCCGGGTAGGCGTTGAAGCCGCCCACGATGAACATGTCCTTCTTGCGGTCGGTGATGCGCACGTTGCCGGCATCGTCCATGACCCCGATGTCGCCGGTGTGCAGCCATCCGTCGGCGTCGATGGCCTCGGCGGTGGCCTCGGGATCTTCGAAGTAGCCCTGCACCACGGTGTAGCCGCGCACCACGATCTCCCCCGGCGCGCCCCGGGCCAGCTCGGCCCCCTTGTCGTCGACCACGCGCACCTCGAGGCCGGGGATGGCGCGTCCCGAGGTGGTGGCGACGGTCTCGGGGTCGTCCCCGCGCCGGCACATGGTGACCGTGCCCGTGGACTCGGTGAGGCCATAGGCGGTGAGGACGGTGGAGAACCCGAGCTCGGTGGACATGCGCCGCACCAGCTCGACGGGGACGACGGCCGCGCCGGTGACGGCCAGGCGCAGGCTCGACAGGTCGTGGTCGTGGCGACGGGGGTGGTCGAGTATCGACTGGTAGAGGGTGGGCGGTCCGGGCAGCACCGTGATGTGCTCGGCCGCCACCGTGGCGAGCACCGTGTCCACGTCGAACACCGCTTCCGGAACGATCGTCGCCCCCTGCGCCAGGCAGGCGATCACACCGGCCTTGTAGCCGAAGGTGTGGAAGAACGGGTTCACCACCAGGTAGCGGTCGCCCTCGGCCAGGCCCACGATCGACGCCCACGTGGCGAAGGTGCGCAACGTCTGGGCGTGGGTCGTCATGGCGCCCTTGGGCCGGCCCGTGGTCCCCGACGTGAAGATGACGTCGGAGAGGTCCTCGCCGCGTACCTCGGCCCAGCGGGCCCGCACGGCGCGCTCGTCGACGGGGGTCCCGACC
Organism: Acidimicrobiales bacterium; assembly: GCA_049514335.1. GTDB lineage: Bacteria > Actinomycetota > Acidimicrobiia > Acidimicrobiales > UBA8190 > JBEKVE01. Next base: position 4,024 of record JBEKVE010000075.1, on the reverse strand, counting down.
ACTCCGTCAGTCCCTTCCACCACGCCCCCGCCGGCGGACAGGAATTCGTCCCACCCGAACACGGGGACCTCGTCGGAGGCCGTGCACGCACTCGATGGCCCACCGTCGTCGCGCAGGAGCACGATGCGCTCGAGGTCGGGCACGTCCTCGCCCTCGAGCAGGGCGGGGTAGTCGGTGCCGAGAAAACCCCGCACCGTGAACAGGGCACGCGCTCCCGACCGCCGCAGGACGTAGGCGGCCTCGGGACCCTTGAAGCGGGTGTTGAGGGGCACGAGGGCGGCACCCGCTCCGGTCAGGCCCAGGGCGGCGACCACCCACTCGGCCACGTTGGGAGCCCACAGCGCCACCCGGTCGCCGGGGTGGATGCCGGCCGCCATGGCCGCCGCGGTGGCGGCGATGGCCTCCTCTTCGAGCTGGGCAAAGGACAGGCGTACGGACCCGTCGACGATGGCCTCGGCCTCGCCGAAGCGGGCGGCGGCGTCGGCCACCAACCCCGGGATCGACACCCAGCGCAGGTCGCCGCGGGGGTCCTCAGCCGGGTCCACGGTGTCGGCTGCCTCGGCTCCCCGGGGCGACTTGCCCTGCGTCGTTTCTGACACGGCGTCACAGTACCGCCATGGCGTTCTGGGGGCGTCGGGGCGGTGCCCTCGATCGCTTAGGAGCTGCCCTCGAGGTCGGCCACGCGGCTACCGAGGTCCTCGATCTCGACCGCCAGGCGGTCGAGTGACTGTCGGATGCCCTCGAAGAGCTTCACGGTGAGGCGCAGGAGCTTGTCGTTGCCGAAGTCGCCGGGGAACCCCTTGTTCACGATGGCGGCCTGGCCCAGGAAGCTGCTCCCCGCTGACTCGTTCAAGATGTCGTCGATCTCCCGGCGAAGCGCTCCCGATGCCATGTCGTCCACGCGAACACGCCGCCGGGCCCGAAGCAAGCATCCTCGGCCCCATCGGCCGACACCGGGGGTGACCGGGGCCCCGACCTGCACCTTGACGGTGGTGTGGGCAGGAGGGTCGGTCGGTGACAGTGCCCGCAACCCACGGCAGGCCGGTTGAAGAACCCGCCACGGGGTACCCGTAATCTGAGCGGAGGCCACCGACCGCGCCCACCCTCGACCGCAGCAGGGAGCACATGACCGAGCACTCGACCCTCGAGCCCACCCCCACCGCCGGGGGCGGTCGGCACGGCAGCGCACCGCTGCAGGGCACGGTGGCCCTCGTGACCGGGGCCTCCAGCGGGATCGGTGAGGCCAGTGCCGGCACCCTCGCCGCCCTGGGCGCATCGGTGGCTCTGGCGGCCCGACGCGTCGAGCGCCTGGAAGCCCTCGCCCGCACCGTGGCGGAGCTGGGCCGGCTCGACACACTGGTCAACAACGCCGGCGTCATGCTCCTCGGCCCCGTGGAAGGGGCGCCGTTGTCGGAGTGGCAGCGCATGGTCGAGATCAACGTGCTCGGCCTCCTCTACTGCGCCCACGCGGCGTTGCCCCATCTCATCCAGGCGGCCGAGGACGGTCCACGAGGGGTGGCGGACATGGTCAACATCAGCTCGGTGGCGGGACGGGTGCCGCGGGAGGGAAGCGGCGTCTACAACCTGACCAAGCACGGCGTGGGGGCGTTCAGCGAGTCCCTGCGCCAGGAGGTGGCCAAGCGCCACGTGCGGATCTCGCTCGTCGAACCGGGGGCCACCGCCACGGAGCTGGCCGGCCACAACCGCCCCGAGGTGCTCGAGTCCATGCGCAGCCGCTTCAGCGGAGTGGAGCGCATGCAGGCCGGTGACATCGCCGACGCTGTCGCCTACATCGTGACCCGCCCACGCCACGTGGCGGTCAACGAGATGCTGATCCGGCCGACCGAGCAGCAGTAGCGGCGAGCTCGACGGGCGCCTCAGGGGTGCTGGCTCGACACCGACACGATCTCGCCGCTCAGGTAGGACGAGTAGTCGCCGGCCAGGAAGACGATCACGTTGGCCACCTCCCACGTCTCGGCCGACCGCCCGAACAGCTCGGCCTGGCGCAGGCGCTCCAGCTCGTCGTCGGGGAAGACGCGGTTGAGGAAGGGGTGCAGCACCAGGCTGGGCGCCACCGCGTTGACGCGCACCCCGTGGGGGGCGGCCTCCACCGCGGCGCAGCGGGTGAGCGCCATGACGCCTGCCTTGGCCGCCGCGTAATGGGCCTGGTCGGCCTGGGCCCGCCATCCGAGGACGGAGGAGTTGTTGACCACCACGCCGCCTCCTTGGGTGTACATGTGGCGCAACGCGGCCCGCATGCAGCGGAAGGTCCCGGTGAGGGTGATGTCGAGAACCGTCGACCACTGCTCGTCGGTCATGTCGACCACCGACGCGTTGCCGCCCAGACCGGCGTTGTTCACGGTCACGTCGATGCGCCCGTGCTCTGTCACTGCTGCGTCGTACAGGTGCTGCACGTCGGACTCGACCGTGACGTTGCAGGGAACCGCCAGGGGCCTCGAGCCCGTCACCTCGGCCAGCGCGTCGGCGGCCTCGCCCAGTCGCCGCTCGTGGGCGTCGGAGATGACGACCACGGCACCCTCTTCGACACAGCGCTTGGCCGTGGCGAACCCGATACCGGTTCCCGCCGCCGCCGTCACGACCACAACCTTGCCCTCGAGCAGGGCGTGGGGAAGAGGGGGTGTGGGTGGTGTGGCGGACCGTGATGGCTCGGGCGTGGGGATGGTCACGGTGCTCCCTTCGCGGCGACCTTGGGCTCGGGCGGAAGTCCGAGGACCCGTTCGCCGATGATGTTGTGCTGGATCTCGTTCGAGCCGCCGTAGATGGTGTCAGCCCGGCTGAACAGGAACATGCGCTGCAGATCGCCGAGCTCGTAGGGCGGTGCCTCGGCCACCGAGGCGGCCATGCCGAGGAGATCCATGGCCAGCTCCCCGAGGTCGCGGTGCCACGTGGACCAGAAGAGCTTGGCGATGGAGGCTTGCGGCGGTGCCACCGGGCCGTCCACCCCCGTCAGCGAGCGCAACGTGTTCAGGCGCAAGATGAAGAGCCGCACCCAGGCATCGGCCAGGCGTTGGCGCATCACCGGGTCGGCCGAGCGTCCGGTCCTGCGCGCCAGGTCGAGCACCTGGTCGAGCTCTTTCCCGAACCCGACCACGTCACCCAGGAGGCCGACGCCGCGTTCGAACGCAAGCGTGGCGAGCGCCACGCGCCATCCGTCATTGACCTCGCCCACCACCAGGTCGGCAGAGGTGCGGGCGCCGTCGAAGAAGACCTCGTTGAACTCCGAGGTCCCGGTCACCTGGCGGATGGGGCGCACTTCCACGCCAGGCTGCTTCATCGGGACGAGCAGGTACGACAGTCCTTTGTGGCGCAGCGCGGTGGGATCGGTGCGGCACACCACGAAGCACCAGTCGGCCCACTGGGCGTACGAGGTCCACAGCTTCTGCCCGGTCACCACCCATTCGTCGCCGTCGTGCACCGCCCTGGTCTGCACGTTGGCGAGGTCCGACCCGGCGTCGGGCTCCGAATACCCCTGGCACCACAGCTCGGTGCCCCGCGTGATCCCGGGGAGGAAGCGGCGCTTCTGCTCGTCGGTGCCGTAGGCGATGAGCGTGGGCCCGAGCAGCCCCTCGCCCATGACGTTGACGCGGGCGGGGGCGTCGGCCCGCACGTACTCCTCGTTCCAGATGACCTGCTGCGACACCGGGGCGCCCTTGCCTCCGTACTCCGTCGGCCAGCCCACGCAGGTCCACCCCGCTTCGCCGAGGCGCCGCTCCCAGGCCTGGCGCAGCTCGCGGCCCTCGTGCTGGAGCCCCATCCGCCCGAGACCCCGGGCGACGGCGAACTCGCCGGTCAGGTTGGCCTCCAGCCAGGCGCGAGCCTCGGCTCGGAAGGCGGCGTCTTCGGGGGTGTCGTGGAGATCCATGTCGGTGCGGGCGGCGAGAAAAGGTCCCTGGTCAGGAGCGTTTCTGACGCGACGTTAGCAAAACGGTCGCGAACGGCCCGCCGGTGGAACACTTCGGTGCCGGAAAGCGTTACCTGGGCATGGGATTACTCCAGAACCTCT
>JBEKVE010000074.1:0-14920 GCA_049514335.1 Acidimicrobiales bacterium | reverse complement strand
GGCCCTGCCTGACCGGCCCTGCCTGACCGGCCCTGCCTGACCGGCGTGTTCCTGGCTCTCCTCCATGGCCCCGGGCCTCAACGAACGACGGTCGGCTGCCGATAGTCACCATGCGGCCGGGCCAGCGCCCGGGCCCACTGTGAGGACGAGCGGGGTGACCGAAAGATCAGGCAGCGGTACACCGAAGGGGCCGTCGAGCGAGGCGGCCCCCATTGGCGCGCCCGGCAACGGGCAGGCGCTAGTGGGAGCGTCCTCGGCTGTGCTGTCCGAGGACGATCTGGAGGTCTTCCTGGAGATGTCTTCGGATCTCTTCGGGGTGTTCGACATGCGCCAGGGCCTGGTGTGGAGCAATGACGCCGCGGCCGCGACGCTCGGGTACACGCCCGAGGAGCTGGCCTCGACGCCGATCGTCGACCTCATCCACCCCGACGACATGGCGGAAACGGTGGGTGTCTTCGGCCGGGCCGCAACCGAGCACGAGCCCTTCGGGGTGCAGACGCGCTACCGGGCCAAGGACGGCACGTGGCGATGGCTCGAATGGACCGCCCGCGTGGACAGTGCCACTGGCCTCGTGTGCGGTGCGGCGCGCGACGTCACCGCAGGCCACCTCGCCCAAGCCGAACTGGCCGCCAGCGAGGCCCGGCTGCAGGCCATTCTCGATCACTCCACCTCCGCCGTGTTCGTGAAGGACATGGTGGGCCGGTACGTGCTCGTCAACGAGGCATTCGTGCGCACCCTCCGCATCGACCGCGCCGACATCCTCGGCCGCACCGCCCAGGAGATCTGGCCCGGCGCCACCATCCACGACGAGGACGAGCGTGTCCTGTCCCTCGGCCAGACATTCACCCGTGACGACACGGTGGAGCTCGACGACGGGCCCCACCTGGTCATGACGGTCCGCTTCCCACTTCTCGACGCATCGGGCGACATCGTGGGGATGGCCGCTATCGCCACAGACATCACCGATCGGGCCCACGCCGAAGCGGCATTGGCCGAACGCCAACGGCTTCTCGACACCGTCATCAGGGCGTGTCCCGACATCGTGACGGTCCTCGACGGCAACGGGCGGGTCCAGGAGATCAGTGAGGCGGCTGAGCGCATCCTCGGATACGACATGGACGACCCCGTGCACGAGGAGGTCGCCGCCCTCGTCCACCCCGACGACCTTCCCCTGGTGTACGAGGAGTACGCCAAGATCCTGACGACGCCTGACGTCCGGCTCGACGTGCGCTACCGCGTGCGGCACTGCGATGGGCGATGGGTCGTCCTCGACACCAGGGGCCAGTCGATCACCGGGGCCGACGGCAAGCCGGCCGGCGTCGTCGTGGTGTCGCGTGACGTCACCGCCGATCTCGAGATCGAAGAGGAGATGCGGGCGGCGATGGAGGTGGCCGAACAGGCGAGTCGGGCCAAGAGCGAGTTCCTGTCACGCATGAGCCACGAACTGCGTACGCCGCTCAACTCGGTGCTCGGCTTCTCCCAGCTCCTCGAGATGGACGAGCTGCCCGACCAGCAGGGAGAGGCCGTCGGCCACATCATGCGGGCCGGACGCCATCTTCTCAACCTCATCGACGAGGTCCTCGACATCGCCCGCATCGAATCGGGAAACCTCGAGCTGCTGATCGAGCCGGTGCCCGTCGGGGAGGTCCTGGGCGACGCCGTCGACCTGGCCGGCCCCCTGGCACACAGTGCCGGCATCGAGGTCGTGCTGGACACGAGAGCGTGCCCACGGACGTGCCACGCCCTGGCCGACCGCCAGCGGCTGCTCCAGGTGCTGCTCAATCTCCTGTCGAACGCCGTGAAGTACAACCGGGTGGGTGGACGGGTCGACATCTCGGCGGCCCTCACCAAGGACGGGGGGGTCCGCATCGAGGTGACCGACACGGGGACAGGCATCGACCCCGGTGACATCGACCGTGTCTTCGAGCCATTCGACCGACTCGGCGCCGAGTCCACCACCGTGGAAGGGACAGGAGTGGGGCTCACGCTTTCCCGCCACCTCGTCGAGCGGATGGATGGTGTCATCAGCGTGCACTCCGCGCTCGGGGAGGGCACCACCTTCACCGTCGAGCTTCCCGGGACCGAGGCTCCCTCCTCCCCGGGGCCGGCGGTCGTTCCGCGGCTCCAGGGCACGCGCGAGTCGGGGACCGTGCGGGTCCTGCACATCGAAGACAATCTCGCCAACCTCGAACTGGTCGAGCAGGTCCTCATGCGGACGGGTGTGGTGGAGCTCTACGCGGCGATGTCAGGGAGCCTCGGCTTCGAGCTGGCTCGCGAGCATCACCCCGACCTCATCCTCCTGGACCTCCACCTTCCCGACATGTCGGGTACCGATCTGCTCGAGCGGCTGCAGGGCGATCCCCGCACGGCCGCCATCCCCGTGGTCGTGATCACCGCCGACGCCACCCCCGCGCAGGTGCAGCGGGTGCGGGCGAGCGGCGTGGCTGCCTACCTGACCAAGCCCATCGACGTGCGGGAGCTGCTCCGTATCACCGAGGCGACGCCGCGGAGCCCGGGGCCGTCATGACCGGTCGCCCGTCGCAGACCGTGCACCGCGGGCAGGGCGCCCAGCAGGCCGCGACCCCCGACGCCCTCCCCGCCGACTTCGCTGCAACCGGCGATGGGTCTTCGGAGGGAGCGTCCTCGGAGAGAGCGTCCCCGAAGAGCGTGTCCTCGGCGGGCTCGGCCCTGGCAGCACGAGCTCATCTGGCCACGTTCATGGAGTTGTCGGCCCAGGTCTTCTGTGTGACCGACCTCACCGGCACCGTGGTGTGGTGCAACGCCTCGTTCGAGCGCGCTCTGAGCGTTGGGCCCCGTCGCCTCCTCGGGATTCGTCTCCAGGACATCGTCCATCCCGACGACCGTGACGTCCTGCGTCAGGCAGAGTCGCGGTTGCGCGAACAGGGCGAGCTCGGGCCCACGAAGCTCCGGATGCGGACCGCCGACGGCGGGTGGCGGTGGCTGGAGTGGACGACGCGCGTCGACGTCACGCGCCAACGCGTCTACGGGGCCGCACGAGACATCACCGAGCGCCGGGGCGCCGAAGCGGCTCTGAGCGACAGCGCCTCCCGGCTGCGGGCCATCATGAAGCACTCGCCCTCGATCATGTTCGTGAAGGACCTCGAGGGGCGCTACCTCGTGGTCAACGACGGCTTCGCCCGGGCCACCGGCGTGGCCGCTGACCAGGCGGTCGGGTTGTGTGCGCAGGAGTGCTGGCCCCAGGACTTCGCCGTCATCCGTGAGCGCGAGCAGATGCTGTTCGGCGACGGCACGTCACTCGTGAGCGACGAGCGCATGCACACGGTCGACGGGCCGCGGGACTTCATGGTGAGCCGCTTCCTGCTCCGTGACGAGCGCGGCGCCCCCTACGCCGTCGGCGGGATCGCCACTGACGTCACGGACAGACTGAGCGTCGAGCGCGCCCTTGCGGACCGGGACAAGCTGCTCGACTCGGTCATAAAGGCGAGCCCCGACATGATCACGCTGATGGACGGGGTGGGCAAGATCCATCAGATCAGCGAGGCACGGAGCGCCGTCTTCGGCTATCCCTACGAGGTCTTCACCGGCACGGACCTTTTCGATTTCGTCCACCCCGACGATCGTGACGATGTGGCGTCGGTGTTCGTGCGCCTTGCCACCGGCGCCATCACGCATCACAACCTCCGCTACCGGGTGTGCCACGCCGACGGGCACTGGGTCACGGTCGACTCGCGGGCCCAGGCGGTGCTCGACGCCGAGGGGCGGTTCGCCGCCGCCGTGGTGGTCTCGCGTGACATCACCTCGCAACTCGAGTCTGAACATCTCCTGGAGGAGTCCCGGGCGGCTGTGGAGCAGGCGAGCCGGGCCAAGAGCGACTTCCTTTCCCGGATGAGCCACGAGCTGCGGACACCGCTCAATTCCATTCTCGGCTTCGCCCAGCTGCTGCAGATGGACGACCTCCCGGCGCCCCAGGCTGACGCCGTGGCCCACATCCTCCGGGCCGGTCGGCACCTGCTCGATCTCATCGACGAGGTGCTCGACATCGCCCGCATCGAGTCCGGGCACCTCGAGCTGGCCTTGATGCCTGTACCGGTCTTCGACATCGTGCGTGAGGCCATCGACCTCACCAACCCCATGGCGGCGCGCGCCGAAGTGGTGATCCGCACCGCCTTCGACGGCCGAGACCGACATGTCGTGCTGGCCGACCGTCAACGGCTCATGCAGGTGCTGCTCAACGTGCTGTCGAATGCCGTCAAGTACAACCGGCCCGGTGGACGCGTCGAGGTGTCGTGCAGCCGGACCGAGGGCGGGTTCGTGCGCCTGGCGGTGGCCGACACCGGGCGCGGCATCCGCTCCGAGGACATGGACCGCGTCTTCCTCCCCTTCGACCGGCTGGGGGTCGAGCAGACCGGGATCGAGGGCACCGGCGTGGGGTTGGCGCTGTCGCTGCACCTGTGCGAGCGCATGGGCGGTCGACTCGAGGTGGACTCGGTTCACGAGGTGGGCAGCACGTTCTTCGTGGACCTGCCCGCCCTCGACACGCCGGGAGAAGCGGAGCTCGCCCTCGGGGCGGGGACGCCGGCGAGATCTAACGGCACCGCCGGGGTGGGCGCGAGCGCCGGTGCCGACGCGGGAGCGGGTGCAGGTGCGCCCGGCGACCTCGACGCCGTCGGCTCGACCGCTCCCGCCTTGGAATCCGAGGTGGGGACCGGCACGGCGCGGGCCGAGGTGGGATCGACCGCATCTCCCGGCGATGCGAGAGACTGGACTTCGTCCGACACGGGCACCGGGAGCGTCAACAGCGCCGATGCGGGAGAAGTGCGCGTCGGGAGTGCCGGGCCTGTGGCCGGACGCACCTTCCGGGTGCTCCTCGTCGAGGACAACCTGAGCACCCTGGACCTGCTCGAGCGCGTGCTGTCGCGCCGCCCCGGCACCGAGGTGCTGGCCGCCATGCAGGGCGGCTTGGGGGCGGAACTGGCCCGCGAGCACCGGCCCGACCTCATCCTCCTGGACCTGCAGCTGCCCGACATGGCGGGGACGGCGGTCCTCGACCGCCTGGCCGAGGATCCCCTCACCGCCGCCATACCGATCGCGGTGGTGGGAACCGACGCTTCGCCGCAGCAGGTTCGCCAATTGCTGGGCCGGGGTGTGATCGGCTTCCTGGCCCGGCCGATCGACGTCCGTGGTCTGTTGTCGCTGGTCGACGCGGTTCGAGCGGCACGAGGCTGAGCCCGCCGCGTCACCGTCGGTTCACCGCCGCCTCACGGCCGCGGCCGGGTGCTGTGTCGGGCTGTGGCGCTGCGTTCAGATGGCGCGCTCTCGCCCTTCCCAGTAGGGGTCGCGCAGCTTGCGCTTGTAGAGCTTGCCGTTGGGGTCGCGGGGCATGTCGTCGGTGAAGTCGATCGACTTGGGGGTCTTGAACTTGGCCAGCCGTCCCGCGCACCAGTCGAGGATCTCCTGGGCGAGCTCGGGGCCCGCCGCAACGTCGTCGACGGGCTGCACCACGGCCTTCACCTCTTCGCCCCAGTCGTCGTGGGGGATGCCGAACACAGCGGCGTCGACGACCATGGGAAGTGACAGCAGGACGTTCTCGATCTCGGCCGGGTAGATGTTGGCGCCCCCCGAGATGATCATGACGGTCTTGCGGTCACACAGGAACAGGAAACCGTCCTCGTCGAGGTAGCCGACGTCGCCGACCGTGAAGAACTTCCCGATGCGGTTCTTGCGGGTCTTCTCCTCGTCCTTGTGGTACTCGAATCCCCCCGAGGACATGGCCATGTACACCGTGCCGATCTGGTCGGGGCCGAGCTGGTTCTCGTCGTCGTCGAAGATTGCGATCTCGGAGATGGGCCACGCCTTGCCCACGGTCCCCGGCTTGGTCAGCCACTCCTCGGTGTTGACGATCGTGCCGCCGCCTTCCGACGCCGCGTAGTACTCGTCGATCACGGGTCCCCACCACTCGATCATGGCCCGCTTGGTGTCCACCGGGCAGGGTGCGGCGGCGTGGATCATGTGGCGCAGCGAGGAAAGATCGTACTTGTGCCTGACGTCCTCGGGCAGGGCGAGCAGGCGGTGGAATTGCGTCGGCACCATGTGCGAGTGCGTCACGCGGTAGCGCTCGATGAGCTCGAGCATGCCCTCCGCACTCCACTTGTCCATCAGCACCACCGTGTGGCCCATGTGGATGGAGGCACCAGCGAAGCGCAGCACCGCGGTGTGGTACAGCGGCGAACCGACGATGTGCACATTGCCGTCACGGGGCTGGATCCCGAACAGGAGCAGGATCCCCGCCATGGCGATCGCCATCTCGTCGGGGTCGGCGCCGCTCAGGGGACGGTAGACGCCCTTGGGGTGACCGGTCGTGCCCGAGGTGTAGTTCATGGTGTCACCAAGGGCGCGGTCGTCGGGCCGGTTGGTCTTCTGGGCGTCGCGCAGCTGGCGGTAGGAGGCGAACCCCGATATCTCGCCGACAGCGAGGCAGCGGGTGGCCGGGATCTCAGCCTCGTCGGCGGCGTCGAGGCACATCTCGGCGAAGCGCTCGTGGGCGATGAACACCTCGGCTCCCGAGTCCTTCAGGATGTAGGCGATCTCGGGGGCCACCAGGTGGTGGTTGATGGGCACGATGTACATGCCGGCCTGCATGGCGGCCAGGTAGATCTCGAACACCTCGGTGCAGTTGGGCAGGACGAAGGCGATCGTGCCGCCACGGCGCACCCCGAGCTGGCGCAGGGCGTGCACGACCTGGTTGGCCCGGCCGAGGAGCTCTCCGGCGCTGAGCTCGGTGCCGTCGGGGTCGACGAGAGCCAGATGGTCCGGCTCCTCCTCGGCCATGGCCCAGAACCCGTAATCGGTCATGCTCGTTCCTCCGTGTCCTCGTGGCGGGCCCGGCACGGGACGGTGGTCCCGGGCACACGGGTCCCTGACCCGGACGAGGGCGTCGACCGCGCCCACGCGGCGAGCAGGCGACCCGGGTCCGGCGCGAGACTAGAACGCGTTCTCGCCCCGGGCAAGCGCCTGGGCGAGCCTCTGGGCGAGCGCGTGCGACCCCCACCTGCGCCTCACCGAGGCGCCGTCCGGGCTGGGGAGCACCACGGGGCGCGACTAACGTCCCGTCAGATTTCGGGTCGGTCCCTCCGGCCGAGCAGGCCCCACGGCCGGGTCGGGTACGGGGCCACGGAAGGAAGGAACGGGACGTGGCTGGTTTCCTCGACGGCAAGGCGGTGGTCATCACCGGCGCCGGTGGCGGCATCGGACGGGCGTGCGCGCTGGCGTGCGCGGCGGAAGGCGCCAAGGTGGTGGTGGCCGACATCGGCGTCGGTCTGGCCGGGGAGAATCCCACCAGCGCCGTGGCCGATGCCGTGGTGAAGGAGATCACCGACGCGGGCGGCGAAGCCGTCGCCGTGGCCGAGGACGTGAGCACCATGGCCGGCGGCGAGCGCATCGTGAACAGCGCCGTGGAGCACTGGGGCCGCATCGACGGGGTGGTGGCGGTGGCCGGCATCCTGCGGGAGCGGATGTTGTTCAACATGGCCGAGGACGAGTGGGACGCTGTCATCGCCACGCATCTGAAGGGGCACTTCACCGTCTTCCGTCACGCCGCCGCCATCATGCGCAAGCAGGAGTCGGGGTCTCTGGTGGGATTCACCTCGGGCGCCTTCGCCGGGAGCGTGGCCCAGGCCAATTACTCGGCGGCCAAGGGCGGCATCGTGTCGCTGGTGCGCTCGGCCGCCGTCGGTCTGCACCGCTATGGCGTGCGCGCCAACGCCGTGGCGCCCGTCGCCCGCACCAGGATGTCGGCCAACGTGCCCATGGACCTGGCCGAGATGGGTGAGCCGGAGGACGTGGCGCCGCTCGTGGTGTTCCTGCTGTCGGATGCGTCGAAGGACGTCACGGGCCAGGTCTACACAGCCGTGGGCGGCCGCATCGCGGTGTGGAACCAGCCCGTCGAGGTCCGCCACATGACGATCGAGGGGCGCTGGACGCCGCAGCAGATCGCCGAACGCTTCGGCGAAGTAGGCCAGGAACGCATGGGCCTGATCGACCGGCTCGAGGAGATCCGCAAGGCGGCCGCGGCGGGCGACAAGCCCAACGGCTGAGCCACACGTCGCACCAGATTCCCGACCCGCTACCGCTACTCATCGACACATCGGAGACGGCACCGTGCGCTTCTCTTACGCCGAGTCCATGACCGACCCGTCGTTCTACGTCCCCCTGGCCCGGGCGGCCGAGGAGGCCGGCTACGACACCTTCGTGGTGCCCGACAGCATCGCCTACCCCCGGGAGTCCGACACCACCTACCCGTTCAACCCCGACGGGTCGCGGGAGTTCCTCGAGGACAAGCCCTTCATCGAGCCCTTCAGCCTCATCCCGGCCCTGGGGGCGGTGACCACGACCCTGCGGTTCGTGACGTTCGTGGTGAAGCTCCCCATACGCCATCCGGTGAAGGTGGCCAAGCAGGCCGCATCGGTGGCGGTGCTCACCGGCGGCCGGTTCCTCTTCGGGGTGGGCACGAGTCCCTGGCCCGAGGACTACGCCCTTCTCGACGTGCCGTGGGAGCGCCGTGGCCGGCGCATGGACGAGTGCATCGACATCATCCGCGGCCTCACCGCCGGTGGCTATTTCGAGTACCACGGCGAGGTGTACGACGTGCCGTCGGTGAAGATGGCGCCCGTTCCCGCCTCCCCGGTCCCCATTCTCGTGGGGGGTCACGGCGAAGCCGCGCTGCGCCGGGCCGCCACCGTGGGGGACGGCTGGATGCACGGCGGCGGCGATCCCGCCGACCTGCCCGGTCTGCTCGAGCGCCTGGGGCAGCTGCGCGCCGAAGCGGGGCGCGAAGACGAGCCATTCGAGACCCACGTCATCTCGCTCGACGCGTTCAGCGTGGACGGGGTGCGACGGCTGGAGGACGCCGGGATCACGGACGTGATCGTCGGCTTCCGCTGGCCCTACGTGGTGGGGCCTGACACCGAGCCCCTCCAGGCCAAGCTGGATAACCTCCGACGGTTCGCCGACACGGTGATCGCCGAGGTCAAGGTTTAGACCACACGCAACGGGCGCCCACCGGACGCAGCGACGAACGGTTTGGGTGCCACAGGACACATATGCGCCGGACACAGGTGCACAGGATGTATGTGCACAGGACGCGGATGAAAGGACCTCCGATGGGGAGCGCACTCGACATGTCGAAGCGGTCCATGGTGACCACCGAGGCCAAGGACCGTGATGGCTGGTTGGCCCTGTTCGCCGACGACGCCGTCGTCGAGGACCCCGTGGGTTCCTCCATGTTCGACCCCGAGGGCAAGGGCCAGCGGGGCAAGGAGGCCATCACCGCCTTCTACGACAACGTCATCTCGCAGAGCGAGAGCCTGAAGTTCACCATCCGGCAGTCGATCGAGTGCGGCGACGAGGTGGCGAACATCGGGGAGCTGCGCATCACCCTTCCCGGCAACCAGGTGGCGACGGTGCAGATCTGCAACATCTACAAGGTCAACGGCGAGGGGAAGCTGGCTTCCCTGCGATCGTTCTGGGAGCAGGACAAGCTCGCCTTCGGCCCCGCCTGACGTCCACGGGGCGAGTCGAAAGCGCCCGTCTGCGAGGTCCCGTACGAGGGGTCGCCTGCCGCCCGCACGGACCTGAACCATCGTCAATCCTGACGACTCCACCTGCTCGGATCCCACAATGTCCCGAGGTCGCGTCGTCAATCCTGACGACCCCGGGGTGCGTAATCACCACTGGCGTCTCGAATTGCCGTGTAAGGGTGTGACCCGCCGCCACTTTTCGTGACGACTCCCCAAAAGTGACGATGCGAATACGACGCCCGTCCGGTACCGTCGTCCTGACCAGCCAATGGGGGGTGGTGTGTCGATGCAACCTGCTCGGAGCCTCAGAGTCCCGAACCCTTCTGAATCCCGCGGCCCGCGTCGGCGCGCGGGGCGGTGGACTCCGGTGCTGGCGGGGATCGCCCTGCTGGGGACGGTGCTCGCCATCCCCATGGGATCGGCCTACGCCGCCGGTGGCAGCAACCTGCCGCTCACCGTCACGCCCTCCACCGGGTTGACCGGGGGCCAGACCGTGCAGGTCTCGGGCACGGGGTACCTGGATTCGTCGATCGGCAACGTCCTCGAGTGCAACGACGACCCCAACCAGCCCACTGTGAACCTGCCCGCACCCGTGGGCAGCAAGGTGTCGGTGAGCTGCAACCTGGTCGGGTACGCCCACCTTGTCTCGACGTCGTCCTCGGGTGTGCTCGGTGGTTCCTTCTCCGTCTTCCAAGGGACGGTCGGTCCGCCGTGCGGGACCGGGGGGGTCATCACCACCTGCCCCACCGACAGCAACGGGAACAGCGCGGCTGCCGACGCGGCCCTGTACCCGTGTCCGCCCACGGCGGCACAGCAGGCGATCGGCGATGTCTGCCAACTGTCGTACGGCGATGCGGGGGGCGACCAGAGCGTCAACACCACCATCCTGTTCTCCGGTGAGTCGCCCCCGGGCTCGACCACCACCGCGCCTCCGGCTGCCACCACGACGACCACGAAGCCGGCTGCCACCACCACGACCACCAGGCCGGCTGTGACGACCGCCACCACCACGGCGGGGACGACGGGCACCACGCAGGCGCCGGCCACGTCATCGTCGTCCTCGACCTCGAACACCCCGTTGGCCAGCACCGGACCGGGACCTGATCTGTGGATCGTGGCCCTCATCGGCTTCATCGCCCTGTATCTGGGAGCGGTGACCCTGGCCCTCGTCGATCGTCCCCGCAACCTCCTGCGTCGACTGTTCCACCTTCGCCCCGTGCCGGCCGCGGCCGGAGCGTCCGGGGGCGACGCACAGCGCCATCTGTTCGGGTCGGCGCAGGGTACGGCGATGGCGCCAGCGATCCCGGCGGTGGGCACCGCGCACGCGTCCTCCGATCGCACAGCGTGGACCACGGCCAACCCGGACCTCGGCACCCACAACCCCTTGACCGACGGGGGCGCATGGCGGGCGGGGAGTTCGTCTTGGCGGGGAGTCCCCCGCGGCGACGCCCGGTTGGCCGGACCGGTGGCCGGACGAAGCGTCGCGCCCGCACCCACGGCGCCGGTGATGCCGGTGGCCCCCGTTGCACCGGCTGCCCCGATCATGCCGGCTGCACCAGTGGCACCGGCCACCACGGTCATGCCGGCTGCGCCCGCGGCACCGGTGGCACCCGCCGCCCCGCAGGGGCTCTGGCTCGAGGGGTGGGACCCGGGCGGTAGCGGCCCGGCCTGAGCCGGATCGCCGCTTTCTAGCGGCGTTCGATGAGGCCGCGCAGGTAGGCGGCCTGCCCTACGTGCTGCAGATCGTCGGCAATGACGCTGACGAGCCGCACCCCCATGGTGACGGGTGGGTCCCAGCGCTCGTCCACGACGCGCTCGCAGTCGGCATCGGTGACGCCCGTCAGGAAGCGCCGTGTCGCCTGGCACACGGCGTCGTGGTAGCCCCGGAGGAGCTCGGCGGTGGCAGTGACCAGGCCGACCTGGTCGGGGTCGTGCCCGTAGCCGGTGTCGGCGACCTCGAGCGGGAGGGCGAAGCGGTCGGACCACCCATCCTCGGTCCAGGTCTGCTCACCGCCGGACGCCGCGGCCACGTGGTCGTCCTGCACGCGGGTCAGGTGCCAGATCAACCAGGCGATGGAGTTGGCCTCGTCGTCGGGCCGGAACGCGAGGTCGTCGGGGCTCAGACCGTCAACCACGTCGTCAACGCCTTCGCGGATGCGCTCAAAGGCGTCGGAGAGCAGCTGTGCACCGGTCATGTCGATCCCTTGCTCGGCGATGGGGGTTGTGAGCGATCCGCACTCGATGGGCCGGTCCGAAGTGTTCCCGGGGATGCGTTCCTGGAACCGGTCATCGCGCCACCCTAGGCGTCGTTCCCGTCGCCGCCCACGCCCATTCCGTCCCTGTCACATTCGCCTCGCCGTCACGGCGTGCGGGTGTCACGCCATGAGCGGACGCGGGGGCCGTGGGTGCCGATGTCAGGGTGCGTGGGGGATGGCGGTCGCGCCGACGCCGCCGGTGGCATTGAGATCGCCGCCTGACCCGGTGTTGCCCGACACGGCCGGCCCCGCGGACAGGTCCGGGCTCTGCGACACACCGTCCGACTGGTCAGTGGCCGCTCCACCCGAGTACGTGCTTGGTGCGGTCGTGGCCGTCACCTCGCCGCTCGATGCGGTGGCGGTGCCATCGGGTGTGAACGTGGTCGACGACGGCAGGATCGTGATGGGGCTCCCGCTCGGGGAGGTGCCGAGGTTCGACACCGCCGAGGGGTCGGGTGACACGCAGCCGGCCGTGGACGTGGTGGCGCCCGTCTGGCCTGGTACGAGGACCGTGCCCGCACACCCGAAGTCCGACAGCGTGAGCTGCGTCGTCTGGGTGGCGCCGTCGGAGAAGTTGGCGACCGTGACGGTCTGGCGGATGAACCCCGCACCGTCGACGGCGATCGTCACCGTGCTCCCCGTGTAGCCCTGCGCCGCCAGCACGCCCAGGGCGTCCTCGATGGCCGTCGTCTCGGCACCGGTGGCACCGGGCGGGTTCGCCTGTTGGGCGGGCGAGAGGTCCACGTCGTACTCGGTCACCGCGGAGCCGTCCACGGTGCCCGTGCCGATCTCATCGGCGTTGGTGACGGCGTTCTGGTCCAGCTGGAGGTAGCCGGTCGGACTGGCCAGGTCCATCATGCTCAGCGCGCCTTGCCGGGGACCGAGGGTGCCCTCCACCAGGGTTGCGAAGGAGGCAAGGGGGGTGCCGGGGCTGCCTTCGCCGGCGGAAAGACCCGCGGGCGCACCTTCCCACACGCTCGTGCCGTCCACCCGCACGGTGACGCCGCCCAACTCGGCTCCGGTGGAGGTGACCTCCATGGCCAGCGGGTCCACGTCGATCACACCCTGTCCTCCGACCGCGGCGCCCCCGCTGCTCCCCGCCGCATCGGACGGTGGCTGCTCGGCGTAGACGGCGTCGAAGTTTCCGGCGCCGATGGTGGTGTTGAGGGCGGCGAGCACCTTCTGGCGTGCGATCCCGCCCGCCATCGGGTGCGAGCGGGCAGGGGAGAGGACGACGGCCAACGGGACCGCGACGGCCACCACGCAGGCGACGGCCACTGCGCTCACCATGACCCGGCGTCGTGGGCCACGCGGGCGGGAAGTGCCATCGCTCTCGCCGGCACCCGCACCGGCACGGCCCATCCCGGTGCCACTGCGGACCGGGACTTCGAACGCATCGAGTCCGGTGTCATCGAGCCAGAACTCGTAGTGGGGGCCTGGGGCCCGCAGTCCGACGACTTCTTTGTGACGCTCCGCCATGGCACCCCCCGTCGGCGCACACGGGTTGCAGGGATCGCCTCGAGGATACGCCCGCGACGGTGTCCTGGCTAGGGCACCGACGGATCCCTGGCCGGGCCGCCGATCCGGCGGCTCTCAGGCCGAGGGACCCGAGGATCAGGTCGTGGCCGTCAGGATGCCTCGGCGTGGAGCAACGCCCGTTTCGCCTGCACCGTGTCGACATGGATGGGGAAGACGTCGCTCAGGCCCGTGATGTCGAACACCTTGCGCACATGCGGTTGCAGGCCGGCGAGACGCAGTTCGCCGTCGCCCTCGGTGAAACGCCGGCGAGCGACGACGAGCACGCCCAGAGCGGTGGAGTCGATGAACGACAGCGACGAGAGGTCGACGATCACGGGTTCCCCACAGTCGGCGATGCTCAACAGCGCGTCGCGGATCTGCGGGGCTGTCACGACGTCGGCCTCGCCGCCGATGCACAGCACGGCGGTACCGTCCTCGATGCGTTCGGAAATGCTGAAATCCGTCTCGACGATCATGGCCTCCGCCTTCTGTTGCCGGTGCGAGAACTCGCCGTCACGGGTACAGGTCCAGACGACGACGGTGCAGGAAACGTTACGGTGATCGTAGGACGTTCTTCTCCGTTTTTGTCAGGTGAAATCACGTGCTTATCGGTGCGTGATTCCCCCGTTTCCGGAGTGCGGGAGGCGTCACATAATGGCGGGGCCGTCAAGGCGGACGGGACCACATTTTCGTGCTCTCCCTCGGTGAGCCCCCACTGCGGACCGAGCACGATCGTGGGAAATCATCGCCACGCCGGGTCGCGGGGATCGGTACGGACTCCGTCCCCGCGACCACGGCGCGGTGAAGTGCCAGCGTGGGCAGGGTGTGCCGCGGCGTACCGCCGAGCTCCGCGGCTCTCGTCCTCGAGACCGCCGCGCGAGGGTCCCTGTGGTCCCGCCATATGAGGGCCCTCCTGGTTTTGCACTCCCGGTGCGTGTTGTTTCGCGCCCAAGTGGGTACCGTCCGCGGGACGCTTGGGTAACTCGGTGCGGCCGGGAGGGTGACCCACATGACGATCACCGCTGCCCAGGCCACCGGGCACCGCCAAGGCACGTTCCGCCATGAGGCGTTCTTCTACGAGGACGACGCCGCCTACCTGGACGAAGTCGCCGCGTTCGTTCGGGACGGGCTCGAGGCCGGGGAGCCGACGATGGTGGTGCTGGGGGGGCCAAAGCTCACCGCCCTGCGGTCGGAGCTCGGAGGTGACGTGGCCGGTCTCGTCATGGCGGACATGGCCGAGGTGGGAGCCAACCCGGCCCGCATCATCCCCGCCTGGCGGCGTTTCGTGGACCGTGCGGGCGGCCGGGGGGTGCACGTGAGGGGCGTGGGGGAGCCGATCTCGTCCGGACGCTCCCCGGCCGAGCTGGTGGAGTCCCAGCTGCACGAGGCCCTGCTCAACGTGGCCTTCAACGCCGCCGGCGACTTCACCCTGCTGTGCCCCTACGACGCCGCCCGCATGGGTGACGAGGTGGTGGACGAGGCCAGGCGCAGCCACGCCTTCCTGCGGGCCGGGGTGGTGTCCGGTCCGTGCGCCGAGTTCGACGCCGAGGCGTCGGTGGCGACCCTGCTCGAGGCGCCGCTGCCCGAGCC
>JBEKVE010000073.1:0-15077 GCA_049514335.1 Acidimicrobiales bacterium | reverse complement strand
GACGACCTCGCCCACCCCGGGCACGGCGCCTCCGACGGGGACTTCGGGGGCGTGCTCATCTCCACCCGCCACGTCCACCTGCGGGGCATGAGCCGCAGCGGCGTGATCGTGGACGGCTCGAAGCCCGGCGGCACCCCGTGCGACCCCGCTCCCGGCCAGCAGGAGCTGGGGGCGCCGGGACCGGGTGGGGCGCCCGAGGGCCGCAACGGGATCGTGGTGTGGAAGGCCGGCGACGTGAGCGTCGAGAACCTGACGGTGTGCAACTTCCTGGCGGGCGCCGGCGACGCCGGCAACGAGATCTGGTGGAACGGCGGCGACGGGTCGGGGCGCATCGGGCTCGACGGGTACACCGGGGCCTACCTCACCGCCACCTCCACCTACTACGGCGGCGAGAAGACCGCCGCGCAGTACGGCATCTTCTCGTCCAACTCGGCGGGGCCGGCGTCGTGGAACGAGCTCTACGCCAGCAACTTCAACGACTCGGGCATGTACGTCGGCGCCTGCCACCAGCAGTGCGACGTCACCATCGACCACGCCTGGATGCAGTACAGCGCGCTCGGCTACTCGGGGACCAACTCCGGCGGGGCCGTCGTCATCGAGAACTCCCAGTTCGACGAGAACAAGGACGGGCTCGACACCAACACCCAGATCGACGGTGACCCTCCCGCACCCCAGAACGGGTCGTGCCCCGACGGCGCCGTCAGCCCCATCACCCACACCCACTCGTGCTGGGTGTTCGAGCACAACTCGGTCCACGACAACAACAATCCCGACGTGCCCCAGGCCGGGTCGGCGAGCGCCGGACCGACCGGCACCGGCATGACCCTCTCGGGTGGAACCAACGACACGGTCATGGACAACACGTTCTCGAACAACGGGGCGTGGGGGGCGCTGTTCGTCCCCTATCCCGACAGCAACCCGCCCGTGCTGGGCCAGACCTGCGCCGGGACCGGTGGCATCGAGATCACCGGGTTCGGCTGCGTGTACGACCCCGAGGGCGACGCCCTGCTCGACAACACCTTCGTCCACGACGGGTACTTCGGGAACGTGTCGAACGCCGACTTCGGGCAGATCGTGCTGCAAGCGGGCCAACCGGCCAACTGCTTCGCGGGCAACAACGCCCCCTCCGGCAGCGTGCCCGCCGGACTGGAGCAGTCCCAGCCGACGTGCGGCTCGCACATCCTGAGCACGTCCAACACCGGTGGCGCGCTGCTCGGGCAGGTCCTGTGCGACACCGGCTTCGCCGCCTGCCCGGCCGGATCGGTCTACCCGCAGCTCACCACCATCGTCATGCACCCCGTGCCGACGACGCTTCCCACCATGCCCGACCCGTGCGCCGGCGTGCCCCCCAACGCCTGGTGTACCGACGGGCGCCCCATCTGAGGGCCACCCCGATGGCCACCGCGGGCGCCATGACGCGGCGCGGCTGGGTGCTGTTCGTGGCCCTCGGGATCGTGTGGGGCCTGCCGTACTTCCTCATCAAGATCTCGGTGCGCGAGCTCAGTCCCGCCCTGCTGGTCCTGATCCGCACGGGAGGGGGCGCGGTGATCCTCGTCCCCTTCGCCGCGGCCCGCGGGGCGCTCGTGCCCGTGCTGCGGCGGTGGCGGCCGCTCGTCGCCTACACCGTGGTCGAGCTGGGCGTGCCCTGGTTCGTGCTGTTCAGGGCGGAGCGAAACGTGTCGAGCTCGCTCGCCGCCTTGCTCATTGCCAGCGTCCCGCTGTTCGCCGCCGTGGTCGCCTGGCTCACCCGCTCCGACCGACTGAGCGCCTTTCGGGTGGGAGGGCTCCTCCTCGGATTCGGCGGGGTGGCGGTGTTGGTGGGCTTCGACGTGGGTCACTCCGACGTGCTCGCCGCGGCGTCGCTCGGAGTGGTGGGGCTCGGCTATGCGCTCGGCCCCTGGATCCTGGCCCGCCACTTCGCCGGGCTGCCGGGGCTGGGCGTGGTGGCCGCCTCCCTGGCGTTGTGCGCGCTGGCCTACTGCCCCCTGGCAGTGATCGGGCTGCCCACGCGACCCCTGGCCGGCACAGTGGTGGCCTCGGCCGTGACCCTCACCCTGGTGTGCACGGTGGTGGCCTTTCTCATGTTCTTCGCGCTCATCGCCGAGGTGGGAGCCGTCCGCACCACGATCATCACGTATCTGAACCCGGTGGTGGCGCTCGCCCTGGGGGTGTTCGCGCTGGGCGAGCGTGTCGGGCCCGTCACCATGGTGGGCTTCGTCCTCATCGTGGCGGGGTGCATCATCGCCACCCGCCCGGTGGCGGTGACGGGGCCGGCCCTCGAGACGACGCCGGTGGCCGAGCCGTGAGCGCGATCGGGCCACGCCGTGCGCCCTCCGGGGCGCACGGGGGGCTCGACGCCGGCGCGTACTAGGGTCCCGACAGCACCGGCACACGGGCGCGGCGCGCAGAGCGGAGGATCTCGATATGTGGGCACAGCTCATCACGGCACGCTTGAAGCCGGGGAAAGAAGGCGACCTGTCGACGATGGTCGAGCAGCTGAAAGCGACTGAGCAGCCCGGATCCGGCCTGGTGCGGTCGATGGTCATGCACGACCAGAGCGACCCTCGTCGTATCCACATACTGGCCGTCTTCGAGAGCGAGGAGAAGGCCCGTGCCCGCGAGAGCGACGCCGCGCGCCAGGAGGCACTGGCCGGCGTGCGGGAGATCATGGCCAGCGCGTTCGAGGGTGCGCCCGAATTCCTGGACCTGGTCGTGATCGAGGAATTCACGCTGTAGGCGATGCGCCGCCGACGGGCTGCGTGCGCTGCGGGCTCAGCCCAGAGCGAACGCGACGTCGCAGACGAGGTCGTCCTCGCCGATGTCGTCGGGCTCGGCCACGTAGACCTCGCGACACGACAGCCGGCTCCTGGGGCGGGCGGAGACCTCGGGTGAGCACGCCACGGCGTCGTAGGCGGCGAGGATGGCCGGATAGGCCCACTGCGCCTTGGTGATGGTGGTGAATGCCTCGTCGTGCGCCGGCTCGGTACGGACGCCGACGAGGTCGCTCGGCTGGACGTCGTCGGTGCACCCGAGAACGGCCTCGAGTGGCCCGTCCGACTCGTGGTCCACGATGCCGTGGAAGATCAGCACGAACGGCCCGGCGGGGGGCGCGCCACCCAGGTGGGCGGCGAAGGCCCCCTTCGCCTCGCGGACGAAGGTGTCGGTCTCCGGGGCGTGCAGGCGGCGTTGCATCGACAGCACCCGCTGGGCTGGCACGTGCCTGGTCCGGACGGGGAACATGGCACCGTCCTCCTCTCTTCTCAAGGCGGCGTGGATATGTCGGACGAGGAGCCTGCGACCCGAGTGCCGCGCCTCGAGCTCGAGCAGATGCCGGTCGAGGCGCCGGGTCGCCTCGGCGGGGTCGGTGCCCTGGTCGGCGAGGAGCGCGCCGATGTCGGCCAGGCTCATGTCGGCGCCGCGCAGCATGGCGATGAGGCGCGCCGTGCGGATCTGGTCCGGCCCGTAGCGCCGGTGCCCGTTGGTCGGGTCGACGTCGAGCGGTCGCAACAGTCCGATGTCGTCGTAGATGCGCAGCGCCTTGGTGGTGAGCTGCGTCCGGCGGGCGAACTCCCCGGTCGACAGGAGGCCGTCGGCGCCCATGTCCCGGGCGGCCCTGCCGTCGGGGACCGGAGCCGGAGTGTGCTGGTGCCGTTCGCGGTCGCGCTCCACGCACCGATCATCCCCCCTGCCCCCCTGGGGCCGGGGCAAGCCCCCTCGTCCCGGGGGGCGAGACGGTGCCCCCCTGCGGGGCGCATGCCCCGGCGACGCCCCTGTCAGGTCCCCGACAAGCGCGATACCACCGGCGCCAGCGCCTCCCAGCAGTCGGCCTCCACGGAGAAGTAGGAGATGCCGTACTCGCGGCGCCGCCACTGCAGCTCCTCCACCATTTCGTCGAGGGTGCCGATGAGGACGACCGGCACGTGGGCGGCGTCGGCGGGCTCGACGCCGAAGGTGGGTGCCATGGCCTCGCGCACCGTGGGGCCGTCCTCGGTGATGAGGGCGAAGCCGATCAGGCAGTTGAGCTCGATCTCGGCGAAGCGCGCTCCCGCCGCCTCCTCGACCCAGGCGACCTTGCGCCGGGTGGCCTCGGGCGAGGCGTTGGGTGCCGTCTCCACACCACCGGTGCCGGCGCGCAGATCGACGTTGATGCTCACGATGTCACCCAGGCGCCCGGCGATGCCGAGCACGCGCCGCCCGCCTCCGCCCAGGATCAGGGGTGGCCGGGGCCGCTGCACCGGTCTCGGCAGCAGCAGGTGCTCGCGCACGGTGTAGTGCTCGCCGTGGAAGGAGAAGGGCTCGTCGGACGCCAGCAGCCCCGCCACCACGGCCACCCCCTCGGCGAAGCGGTCGACGCGCCGGGCCGGCGGGTCGTAGGCGATGCCCGACTGCTCGTAGTCGGTCCGCATCCACCCCGCCCCCAGGCCCAGCTCGAGACGCCCGTCCGACAGCAGGTCGAGCGTGGCCGCCTCCTTGGCCAGGACCACGGGGTGGCGGTAGTCGTTGTCGAAGACGAGCGCCCCGATGCGCAGGGTGGTGGTGGCGTCGGCCGCCGCCATCAAGGCGGGGACGGGCGCGAGCTGATCCCCGAAATGGTCGGGCATGAGGAGGGTGGCGTAACCGAGGTCCTCGGCCTTGCGGGCCTGCTCCGCCCACGACCGTGCCGTTCCGTCGGGCGCCTTGGACAGCTGGGCGGCGAAGCGGAACGTGCGGGGATGCGCCATGGGAACCTCGGTGTCAGTCGTAGTAGCCGGAGTGAATGTAGATACAGGGAATGCCCTCGCGATGGAACATGTCGCGGTTGCGGGGGTCGTCCTCGAAGGCCAGCTCGAGCTGGAACCCCCGGGCCCGCAGCTCCCCCACCGAGGCGCGCTTGAAGATCGACGCCTGGGCGTAGTCACCGCGGTCGCGCATCACGAGCAGGTCCCAGCGCAGCCCGTAGTGCGCCAGCCACGAAAGCGTCTGGGGTTGCACCCGCAGCGGACGCCCGGTCAGGAGCACGATGTGGAGACCGGCGTCGAGGAGGTCGAGCAGCCGGGCCACCTCCCCCACGAGGGGGTCCTCGCCACAGGCGTCGAAGAAGGCGTCCCAGTCGCGTCGCCCCCACTCCAGGAAGTGCTGGCGTCCCGCCGCGTCGGACAGGACCCCGTCGATGTCGAAGACGACGGCCGGTCCCGGATCGGGCGGCGCCGCCCGCCACCGCCAGTTGTCGGGCACGGGCAGCGGCCGGGGGGCGGCCCGGTCCGGGGTTGGTCGCGCCGCGGACAGCGGGCTCAGTCCTCGGACGGCTGCGCGCCCGACAGGCGGCGGATCTCGTCGACCACCCGGGGGTCGGCCAAGGTGGTCGTGTCGCCCAGGTCCCGTCCCTCTGCCACGTCGCGCAGCAGGCGCCGCATGATCTTGCCCGACCGCGTCTTGGGCAGCTCGTCGGTGAAGATGACGGTCCGGGGCCGGGCGATGCTGCCGATGTGGCCGGCCACGTGGGTGCGAAGCTGCTCGCCGGCCTCGGTGGTCTGGTCCTGGCCGGCCTTCAGGGTCACGAAGGCGATGATGGCCTGCCCGGTCGTGTCGTCCTTGGCCCCCACGACCGCTGCTTCGGCCACCGACGGGTGATTCACGAGCGAGGACTCCACCTCGGTGGTGGAGATGCGGTGGCCTGACACGTTCATGACGTCGTCGACGCGGCCGAGCAGCCACAGGTAACCGTCGTCGTCGACCTTGGCGCCGTCCCCGGCGAAATACCGTCCCTCGAAGCGGCTCCAGTAGGTCTCGATGTAGCGCTCGGGATCGCCGTAGATGCCGCGCAGCATGGCGGGCCAGGGGCGGGTGAGGGTGAGATACCCGCCACCGCGCCCCACCGCCGTGCCCGTGTCGTCGACCACCTCGGCGCCGATGGCGGGGAGGGGGAACGTCGCCGATCCGGGCTTGCACGTCGTGATACCGGGAAGCGGCGAGATCATGATCGCACCCGTCTCGGTCTGCCACCACGTGTCGACCACGGGGCAGCGGTCCCCCCCGATGTTGTGCCAGTACCACATCCAGGCTTCGGGGTTGATGGGCTCACCCACCGAGCCGAGGACGCGCAGCGTCGACATGTCGTGTCGGTCGGGGTACTCGGTGCCCCACTTCATGAACGTCCGTATGGCGGTGGGCGCGCAGTAGAGGATGGTGACGCCATAGCGCTCGACGATGTCCCACCAGCGGTCCTTGTCGGGGAAGTCGGGCGTGCCCTCGTACATGACACTGGTCGCCCCGTTGGCGAGCGGCCCGTACAGGATGTAGCTGTGACCCGTCACCCACCCGATGTCCGCCGCGCACCAGTAGACGTCGCGCTCGGCGTGGAGGTCGAAGACGGCCCGGTGTGTGAAGGCCACCTGGGTGAGATAGCCGCCGGTGGTGTGCATGATCCCCTTGGGCTTGGCGGTGGTGCCCGAGGTGTAGAGGAGGAACAGGAGATCCTCGGCCTCCATGTGCTCAGGGGGGCACGTCGCTTCGGCACCCGCCATGCACTCGTCCCACCAGTGGTCGCGCCCCGCCACCATGGGTGTGGCGCCTCCGGCGTCGCCCGTGCGCCGGGCCACCACGACGTGCTCGATGGATGGGGTGTCCGCCAGCGCCGTGTCGGCGTTCTCCTTCAGAGCCACGACGGCCCCGCGGCGCCATCCGCCGTCGGCGGTGACGAGGACCTTGGCCTCGGCGTCGTTGATGCGGTCGCGC
The DNA here is from genome assembly GCA_049514335.1 of Acidimicrobiales bacterium. Classification (GTDB taxonomy): domain Bacteria; phylum Actinomycetota; class Acidimicrobiia; order Acidimicrobiales; family UBA8190; genus JBEKVE01. Next base: position 8,363 of record JBEKVE010000073.1, on the reverse strand, counting down.
AACGAGTCGGGAGAGAACCCGCCGAACACCACTGAGTGCGCCGCGCCCACACGGGTGCAGGCCAGCATGGCCACGGGAAGCTCGGGGATCATGGGCATGTAGATGGCGACCCGGTCGCCACGCTGCACGCCGAGCCCCTTCAGCACGTTCGAGAACCGCTCCACGTCCGCCAGCAGCTGGGCGTAGGTGATGGTGCGGGTGTCGCCGGGCTCCCCCTCCCAGTGGATGGCCACACGGTCACCGAGGCCGGCCGAGACGTGGCGGTCGAGGCAGTTGTGCGACACATTGAGCGTCCCCCCCACGAACCACCGGGCGAAGGGGGGCTCCCATTCGAGCACCGTGTGCCAGTCGTCGAACCAGTCGAGGGTACGCGCCTGCTCGGCCCAGAAGCCCTCCACGTCGGCGGCGGCACGGTCGAACACCCCGGGGTCTGACAGCACGGCCTGGCGGGCGAAGCCCTCGGGCGGAGGAAAGCGGCGGTCCTCGAGGTAGAAGTCGTCGATCGCAGCCCGGCGGGCATCGGACATGGCGGGTCACCTCCTGGTGGGGCCGGCTGCGACCCGGTCCCGGCGTCGCCCGGGCGAGCCTACCCAAGCGACCCCGCCCGCAGCGGGCCTGCGACCGCGGTGCAAGAGGCCTGACCAGGGCCGGAAACCGGTCCACCCACGCCCTCGGCGTGGGACCGACGAACCCACCGGGGCCTGCCAAGATGGAAGTGACATGGTCGACGGCGCCTCAGAGGCCCCCGCCCGTGTGCCCGGCGACCTGCCGGGCACCGGCACCGACACCCTCGCCATCGATGTCGGCGTGGGTCGTCGTGTGCTGATCGCCGCCAACGTCGGCCTGGCACCGCAACCGACGGCCGCCACCACCTGGGCCTCCGCCGGTCTGGCCCGGGCGCTCAACGCGTGGGAGGGCCCCGGCCTGGTGGTGGTGGCGGGCAACCTCCTCGACCTGTCGTCGGCGGCCGACGCCACGAACGCGGCTCGTCGCGCACTGGCGTCACATCCACGGCTCTCCGAAGCCCTGGCGGACTTCGCCGCCGGCGACGACCGCCGCGTCGTGTGCGTGCCCGGGCGCACCGACGGGGCGCTCCTGCGGCAGGCCCGCGCCGCTGTGGAGGACCTCGGGGTGGAGGTCGCCCCGGCCGTCGAGCTCCGCATGGTGACGTCGGCTGGGACCAGGGTGGTCCTCGTCGACGCGGGACCCGTCCCTGTCTCCAACGGCGCGCCAGGACCGGCCAACGGCGACAACGGCCACTCGGACACGTTGGGCCCGGCCGGTGCGAACGGTTCGGCGCACGACAACGGCGCGTCCCACGGCAACGGGGCGCCCCACCCATCCGGCGGGTCGCACGCGCACGGCGGGTGGCACGGACACGGCGGGTGGCACGCGCACGGCGCGTCCAGGCGGGGCGCCATCACCACCTTGTCGCCCGATCCCGATGCCGAATGGCAGGCCGGGCTCGACCGCCTGGCCGATCCGGCCGGCACGCCGCGCTTTCTCACCTCGCGCCTTCTCTACCGGCGCTTCGCCCGCTTCGCATGGTGGCTCCTCGTCCCCTTCGCCGTGGCCGTGGCCCTGCGCATCCCCTTCGTCTACAGCGGCCTCAGCCACCTCGTCTTCGGCCACCCCGCCCCCTCCCACGCCATCCGGCGCGCCCACGAGGCGGCCTGGTCGTCACGCCTGTTCTTCGCCGCCCTGGTGTGCGTGGCCGAGCTCATCGCCCTGGCCGTCGCACTGGGCTTCGTGGCCCGGCGGGCGTGGCGGACCCTCGGCGGCGGGCACCTCGACCGGCTCTTCGAGGATCACGCCCAGGGTGGCTCCACCGCCAACGACCCCGTGCGGGACCAGGCCCGGGCCCTGTGCGGACGCGGCTATGCCGGCCTGGTGAGCGGGGCGACGCTCCAAGCCGAGCTCACGCATCTGGGCCCGGGCTTCTTCGCCTGCGCCGGCGCGGCGGGGGAGGTGGTGGAGGAGCACCACGGCCGGTTCGGCATGCTGCCCGTGTTCCTCGCCTGCCAGCAGCTGGCATGGGTCGAGCTCGAGACGGGCGCCGAGCTCCACGCCCGCCTGCTGCTCACACGGTCGGAGCTGGCCGGGGCCACGCTGCTCGAACGCATGGCGGCGCGTGACCGCCAGGTGCACGAGACGCACCCGGTGGTGGTGGCCGCCTACCCCTACGGCGCGTCGTGGCCGCCGGCCCCGGACCTGAGCGCGGTGCGCCGCCGCTCTCGGCGGGTTCGGCGCTGGGCCTCGGCCGCCATCGCCGGGGCGGGGGTGGTCGACCTGCTGACGTCGGTGACACCACCGTTGCGGGGCCATCTCCACCTCGTGCTCGAGCTCATCCCCTTCGGTGCCTCCCAGGCCGCCGGGGCGCTCGTGGCGCTGGTGGGGATCGGCCTCCTCGCCCTCGCCCGCGGCGTGCGTCGGGGCCAGCACCGGGCCTTCGTCATCTCCGCCTGGGCACTCGGCATCAGCCTCGTGCTCCACCTGGCGCGCGGGGGTGACGTGGCGGGCTCGCTCATCGCTCTGTTGGTGGTGGCGTTCCTGGTGGTGAACCGGCGGGAGTTCCCCGCCGCCTCGGACCGCCCCGCCCTGCGCTCGGCCGTCATCGCCCTCGTGGGCGGTGTCATCGCCATCACCGTGGCCATGACGATCGTGGTCGAGGTCACCTTGCGCTTCGATCTGGACCGCCCCCGGCTGCCACTGTGGCGGGCGGGCCAGGCGGTGCTCGAGCGACTGGTCGGATTGCGGGGCGTAGCCCTGCCCGACCGGCTCGACGACTTCCTGGCCCCGGCCCTGCTCGCCGTGGGCGTGGCCCTGGCGGTGGTGGCGGTGCTCCTCGCCACCCGTCCGCTCGTGGACCGGCGCCGCTCAGCCGGGCGCCCGGCCGAGGCCCGGGCCCGCGACATCGTGCGCCGCCACGGGGCGGGCACCCTCGATTACTTCGCCCTGCGCAGCGACAAGCAGTGGTTCTTCCACCGCGACTCGCTCGTGGCGTACGCCATCCACAACGGCGTGTGCCTCGTGTCCCCCGACCCCATCGGCCCCTTCGCCGAGCGCGAGCAGGTGTGGTCCGCCTTCCGCCGCTTCACCGACGACCGCGGCTGGGTGGTGTGCATCATGGGGGCGAGCGAGCAGTGGCTGCCGGTCTACCGCGCCATGGGGATGCACGACATCTACATCGGCGACGAGGCCGTCGTCGACGTGCAGCGCTTCTCGCTGGCGGGGGGCGACATGAAGGGCCTCCGCCAGGCGTACAACCGCATCGCCAAGTACGGCTACACGGCATCGTTCCACGACCCCGGGCGCCTCGACCGCACGACCGCCGCGCAGCTGGCCGGCCTCATGTCCCAGAGCCGGCGCGGAGAGTTCGAGCGCGGCTTCTCCATGGTGCTCGGTCGCATCTTCGACCCCCGCGACGAGCAGCTCGTGCTGTGCATGGTGACGGGCCCCGATGGCAACCCGGCGGCCATGTGCCAGTTCGTGCCCGCCAGTGGGATCGGCGGGTACTCCCTCGACCTCATGCGCCGCGACCGGGGCGAGCACCCCAACGGGCTCATGGACTTCGCCCTGGTGTCCACCATCGAGCATCTCCGCAGCCTCGGCTGCCAGGGCCTGAGCCTCAACTTCGCCGCCCTGCGCTCGGTCCTCGAAGGAGAGCGCGGCGACGGCGCCACGCAGCGGGTGGAGCGGTGGGCGCTCAAGAAGATGTCGAGCTTCCTGCAGATCGAGACGCTGTGGCGGTTCAACGCCAAGTACCGCCCCGACTGGCTGCCCCGCTACGTCGTGTACGACACCGCCGAGCACCTCGTGCCCGTGGTGCTCGCAATCCTGCGGGCCGAGTCGCTGTCCGAGGTCCCCGTCATCGGCCGCATGATCGCCGCCTCCGAACGCCGGGCGCACGCCGGAGAGGAGTCCACCGCGGCAGGGGTCGACGCCGCCAGCGGCGCCTCGCTGCTGCCGTTCCGGGAGCCGGCGGACCACACCAAGTAGCAACGGTGCGAGTCCGGCGCGCCGTCGCCGATGACGCTCCGGCGATCGCCACCGTGTACGTACGGTCGTGGCAAGCCGCATTCGTCGGCCTCGTCCCCCAGTCCTATCTGGACGACCTCGACCCCGACAGCCTGGTCGATACGTGGCACCGGACGCTGCAGTCCACGGACTGGCCGCGGCGCGGGGTCTTCGTCCTGCTCGATGATCCCGACGACGCGCCGGACGGCGCTCATTCGGGACGACGCGGCCGGGTCAGCGGCTTTGTGTGCCTCTCCCCCAGCCGCGACGCTGACGCCGATGCCGGGCTGGTGGGCGAGATCCAAACCCTCTACCTCGAGCCCGAGGCGTTCGGGACCGGTGCTGCGGTGCTGCTCATGACGGCCGCCCTGGACGAGCTGCGGTCGGGTGGATTCCGCTCCGCCAGCCTGTGGGCCCTCGAGACCAACGACAGGGCTCGTCGCTTCTACGAGCGTCACGGCTGGCGGCCTGACGGCGCCACCAAGCGCAACGACTGGGGTGCCTTCGTGCGCACCGACGTGCGCTACCTGCTCGACCTGGGGGCACCCGGCGGCGGCGCCTGATCAGGGGCACCGAAGGGCCGTTGGGCCCTGTCGCTCTCCCCCTGCCGGGCAGACGCTACAAGCAGGACAGCACCGAGACCCGCCCGAAAGGAGGCGTCGCCATGGCGCACGCCACGCAGGTTCTGTCACGCGTCGACGAGCCCACGTCGGGTTCGCCCCCCACCGCCACGCTGGTGTCGATCCCTGCCGGTTGGTATACGGATTCGCTCGACGGTGTCTGGCTCCGGCACTGGGACGGCGGTCACTGGGACGAGCAGGCAGACGGGCGTCGGGCGCCGGTCGACGCTCTGCCACCGGTCGACGCTCTGCCACCGGTCGACGCTCTGCCACCGGTCGACGCTCTGCCACCGGTCGACGCTCTGCCACCGGTCGAGACTGTGCCGCCGGTCGAGACTGTGCCGCCGGTCGAGACTGTGCCGCCGGTCGACACGGTGCCACCGGTCCACGCTCTGCCACCGGTCGAGACTGTGCCGCCGGTCGAGACTGTGCCGCCGGTCGACACGGTGCCACCGGTCCACGCACCGCAGCAGGTTGCAGCCGTCGCTGGGGTCCTGTCGCAGCAGGGTCGCCGGCGGGCGCGGTGGATGGCCCTCATGCTGGGGGTGGCCGTCGTGGCGGGAATCGCCGTGGCGCTGCTCGGCATCCTCGTCACGACCTGATACCGGCAGCCGTCCGGCGCCATTTCCCCGGGCGCGTCGCCCGAGGTCGATACCCGCCCTACCAGCGCGCCTGGAGCTGGTTCAGCTCTGCCATATAGGCGCGCTCTGCCTCGCTCAGCTCCACGAACTGCGCGCCGACCCGCAACCGCTCACCCCGGGCCTCGGTGGTGTGGCGGATCTCCGCCTGCAGGTGCACGGAGATGAAGATCCGGTTTCCCTCCGTCACGCCGGCCGGCGGGTCGATCAGCTCGACACCGGCTCCGGCCGATGAGATGTCGACGACGCGACAATCCCGCCACCGCATCTCGGGATCGGCCTCAACCAGGTACGTCCCTTCCCAGTCGGCGAACTGACGAGGGAGGAACCGCCTCAGTTGATAGATCATCCGGCCTCCCATCGCCGGTCGGAGTGTCGCCGTCGATGAGTATCGGCACGGGTCGCCCACAGCATGAGCGGGTGATTCCACGCATGTGGTCTGCGGGTCGGCCCCGGGGGTGCCACGGTGCTCGAGAGGGTGGTGCCCACGCGTGCCGGCCTAGCCGGCGCGGCCCCGCCGACGGGTGAGGAGCCGGCCGCGCTTGCTCACGAGCGACATGTCGTCGGCGTCGCTCGGCCCGTCCTCGGCGCTCTCCTCGGCCGCGGCGGGTGCGCTCATCACACCGAGGGCGTCCATGACCTCCGCCGCCATGCCGGGGCGGCTCAGGGCACTGTCGGCCACGCTGTCGAGCTCGTCATCCTCGTCGTCCTCCTCGCCCGGCGCGGTGAGCGGGAACACGGGGAGCGGGTCCATGGTGGTGAGGGTGAACGCGTCCTCGGACGTGAGCGGTGGGGCGAAGAAGTAGCCCTGGCCCACATCGGCGTTGAGCTCTCGCAGGATCTTCACCTGCTTGGCCGTCTCCACGCTCTCGGCCACGGTGCAGATGCCGAGGGAGTGGCTCACGTGCACGATCGTCTCCACCATGGCCCGGCTCACGCCTCCGGGGTCGGCCAGGCCCGAGATGAGGGTGCCGTCGATCTTCATGGTGTTGATGGCGAATTGCTGGAGGTTCTCGAGCGTCGACCAGTCCGAGCCGATGTCGTCCACGGTGAGCTGGATCCCGAGGCGCGACATGGCGTGCAGGTCGGCGGCGGCACCGTCGTCCACCACGCTCGTCTCGGTGATCTCGATGGTGAGGCGGTCGGGGTTGATGCCGGATTCCTCGATGGCGGCCGCCGCGGCGGTGGCCGCCTCGCGCCGGCGGAGCTGGAACACCGAGCAGTTGACGGCGAGCTGGAGGTCCGAGGCCCACGCAGCGGCAGCGCCACACGCCTCGGACAGCACCCAGGCGTTGAGCGCCACCATGTGGCCGTTGGCCTCGGCCCACGGGATGAGGACGCTCGGGGGGATCGGTCCGAGATCGGGGTCGTTCCACCGCAGGAGGGCCTCGAAGCCGAGGAGGCGGCCCGTGGCCAGGTCCACGGCGGGCTGGAAGACGAGCTCGGGCTCGCCGTCGAGCCCCAACTCCGGTCGCGCCCTCACGATGGCCCCCTGAGGGTCCTGCTCGTCACACCGGAAATATCGGCGCCGCCGGGGGCAGGCTTGAGCCTCGGGCGCCGACCAGGGTCGATGGCCTCGGGGACCGGGCGCGAGGCCCACGCCCGGGTCCGTGGACCGGCCGGAGCGGGGCCGCTCCGGCTACCGGAACAGCTGGGTCAGCTGGGCGGCGTGGTGGGCGAAGTCGACCAGGGGGGCCGGCCACACCCCGAACAGGACCGTGACCCCCACGCACACGGCCAGGGCCGCCGCCAGGGTCGGGGGCACGGGCTCGGACCCGGCGTCGTCCTCGGCGTCGGCGAGCACGGCCACCGCCACCGGGGCCGGCTCGGTGCCGGGGGACCCGGTGGACCCGCCGGCGGGCACCGCCCCCGGGTCGGCGGTCGAGGACGCCGGGGTCGTCTCGGCCCCGGCGGCGACGGGGCCGGGTGAGTACATGTACAGGATGATGCGCAGGTAGAAGAAGGCGGCGATGGCCGCCGACACCATGGCCACCACGGCCAGGGCGGTCGAGTGCGCCCCCACCGCGGCCGAGATGACCTCCAGCTTGGCCAGGAAGCCGGTGGTGAAGGGGATGCCGGCCTGGGCCATGAGCAGCACGGCCAGGCACCCGGCCAGCACCGGGCGGCGCCCCGCCAGCCCGCGGTAGTTGTCGAGGTCGTGGCGGGTGTCGCCCCGCCCGCCGATCACGGTGACCACGGCGAAGCTGCCGATCACCATGAAGCTGTAGACGAACAGGTAGTAGAGCGCGCTCTCGATGCCCCGCTGCGTGGCCGCCTGGAGGCCGAGGAGCACGAACCCGGCGTGGTTGATCGAGGAGTAGGCGAGCATCCGCTTCACGTCGCGCTGGGCCAGGGCCACCACCGCCCCGAGCACCAGGGTGATGGCGGCGATGACCCACACCGCCGGTTGCCAGTCCGAGCGCATCAGCCCGAACGACGACACGAAGACGCGCAGCAGCGCCGCGAACCCGCCCGTCTTGGCCACGGCCGCCATGAACCCGGTGACGGGGCTGGGCGATCCCTGGTACACGTCGGGCGTCCACAGGTGGAACGGCACCGCCGCCACCTTGAACCCGAAGCCCACGAGCAACAGCGCCATGCCCGCCAGCAGCAGGCCGTTGTGCAGCAGGATGTTGTGGGCCAGGAACGAGGCGATCTGGCCCAGGTTGGTCGAGCCCGTGGCCCCGTAGACGAGGGCGATGCCGTACAGGAACACGGCCGACGAGAACGCCCCCAGCACGAAGTACTTGAGCGCCGCCTCCCCCGACTCGGCCCGGCGGGCGTTCATGGCGGCCAGCACGTACAGGGCGATGGAGAGGATCTCGAGGCCGAGGAAGATCACGATCAGGTCGTTGGCGGAGCCCATGATGATCGCCCCCGACGCCGACACCAGCATGAGGACGTGGAACTCGGGCCCCACCTCGCCCTCGCGGCGCATCCACGCGTCGCCCACCAGGGCCGAGACGAAGGCGGCGGCCGACACGAGCACGGCTATGAAGGCGCTGAAGCCGTCCTCCACGATGGCCCCGTCGATGGCGACGTGGCCGTGGCCGCCGTGGTTGGCGACGTCGAACCACTGCACGAGCGA
>JBEKVE010000072.1:0-22413 GCA_049514335.1 Acidimicrobiales bacterium | reverse complement strand
CCATGCTGGGGCTGTTCGCCGGGGACGGGCCGTTGCTCTACAGCACCGGCCACGATGCCGACAGGCTGGTGGTGCGCCCCGTCGACGTCCTCGACGGCGCCGTGCCCGCCGCCAACTCCGTTGCCGCCGGGGCGCTCGTGCGCCTGGGCGCGCTGAGCGGCGACGAGTCGTTGGCCGGCGCCGGACGCTCGCTCGTCGACGCGCTGTGGTCGCTCGCCACCGACCAGCCGCTGGCGGCGGCCAACACCGTGGCGGCGGGGACCCTGGTGGACGGGGGCACCACCGAGGTGGTGGTGACAGGCGAGCGCCCCGACCTCGTGGCCGTGGCCCGCACCCGCTACGAGCCGACCATGGTGCTCGCCTGGGGCGAGCCGACCGCTTCCCCGCTGTGGGCCCAGCGTTCGCCGGGGCTCGCCTACGTGTGCCGGGCCTACACGTGCCGGACCCCGGCTGCCACCCCCGCCGAGCTGGCCCGGCATCTCGACGACCAGCACCACACCGACCACCACGACACGGGCCGAGACCCGGTGCTCGCCGGCGGGCCTCCCCCCGGACCACTCGTGGTGCCCGGGGCAGGGAAGGTGTCTCCATGACCGCACCGGGCGACATCGAGGCGTCGCGTCGCGACGGCGACCCCGAGCGGGCCCGTCGCACCCGGCGGTGGCGCGGCAGGCGGCTCCCGACCCAGGCACGCGGTGCGCACCGCTGCGTGGTGCTCGCCTGCACCCATGACGACACCGTGGCCATGGACATGGGGTCGGGGGCGATCGTGCGGCTGCGCATCGCCTGGGGCGAGGATCGTCAGCCCGACCTCTCCCCCTTCGACGTGGTGGACGCCACGTGGGCGGCCGATCCCGAGCGCGACGACCTGGCCCAGCCCGAGGCCGTCACGGTGGCGGGTGTGCCCGCCGCGCTGGGCACGCTGCGCGGCCGCCGGGCGCGCGCCGTGCTGCGGAGCCTGGTGATCCCCAACGAGCACCAGTTGCTCGGGTTCCCGGGGACGTCCGCGCCGTACTGGGAGTTCCGCGGCATGCGCCCGTCGGTGGCGGTGGTGGTGCCGAGCCGGGGGCCGCTTCTGTTCCGCCGGCGCGAGGACGACACGGTGTGGGCCCGCTTCGGCTGGCCTCGCAGCGACAACTGGCTCCCGGTGGAAGACCCCCGCGCCATGGCCGCGCTCCAGCGGGCCCGGCGCGACCGGTTGGCGGGAAAGGACCTCGCCAACGCCCTCGGCTTCCGGCCCTCGTTCCTGGTGGTGGCGCTCAGCCGACCCCGCGACGGGCACTGCTACAAGGTCGTGGCCGCCATGCTCCCCCGTCCCTGACCTGACAGGGCGCCGCCACGCGGCGCCCTGATCAGCGGAGCTTGCCCGAGGCGAGACGGTTGGAGGCGAGGTCCTCGGCCATGGCCCACCCGAAGGCGACCAGGCGGTCGCCGCGCCCGAGGTCGAGGCTCTCGAACAGGCCGGCCACCTCGGCGTCGGCGGCGCGCACCTTGGGCCCGGCCAGGTCGAGCGCGCCCGTGGTCGAGCCGTCGCCGGCCAGGACGAAGGTCCGGTCGTCGATGCGGCCCTCGGCGCCGAAACGCTTGGCCAGCCTGCGGCCCCAGGCCCGCTCCTCGCCCGACGCCTTGTGGTCCGGGCGGGGCACGACGTCGGCCAGGCCGGCGAAGCACTGGTAGGCCTCGCAGCTCGCCAGGCGGGTCCCCACCAGCACGTCCTCGTCGGGGAAGGCCAACAGCGCCCGGCGGTACTGGTCACCGAGCAGCAGGCGCAGCGACTGCTCGGCCTTGGCCGTGCGGTCCACGGTGGCCACGCCCACGAGCAGCGAAGGGGTCCCCCCGATGCGCTCCAGCGTGGAGAAGGAGTAGCCCCGGAGCTTGCTGCCCTCGCGCACGAGGCTGATGAGCACCCATTCCTCGCACTGCTTGGACAGAAACCCGATGTCGAATCCCGGCTCGCGGTCGACGCACAGGTCCGCCATCTCGCCCAGCTCGGCGTCGCTCAGTGCTGTGCAGTCCTTTGTCCCGACATCAAGCGGCATGGCCTGCTCCGTGCTCGTCCAGCTCTTCCGACAGCCCCCGGAGCGGCGTAGACCAAGGCAAGGCCGGTCGGCGGCGGCTACGGGGTAACACCAGGATACGGGACGCGAGCGCACCAGGCCCACTCGACGCCGGTGAAACCCGGTCTGACCTGGTCGCCCACCCCTGCAAAGGGGCGGGGGGACCGGGATTCAGGCCACGATGGCCCCGGGGCCGAGCAGGACCCGGAGCTCACCCAGCAGACCACGGCGGCTGTTCACGTTGAATTCGGAGGGGAGCCGGAGCACGGTCTGGCCCACGTGGAGGTAGACGGGCTCGTCCCCGGGGTGCTCCGACAGCAGCGCCTTGAGGCCGTCCACCACGGGGTCGGTGAGCACCCCCAGAGGCAGCTCGATCCGCAGCTCCCCGGCCCCGTCCGCCGCCAGCTGGGGCCGGGTGACCTCCATGCACACCAGCTTGACCTGGTCGTCGCGGGTGTCGACCCGCCCGCGCACCACGAACACGGCGTCGTCGGCGAGCAGGGCCCCCACCTCCTGCATCACCTTGGGGAAGACGAACACCTCGATGGAGGCCCGGAGGTCCTCGAGGACGAACGTGGCCATGAGCTCGCCCCGCTTGGTGTAGCGGCGCGCCAGGGTGGTGATGACACCGCCCACGATGCGGACCTGGCCCTCGCGGCTGGCGCCGTCCACACCGGGGTCGTCGAGGTCCTTGAGCTCGGTGATGGAGCAGTCGGTGAGGCGGGCGAGCGCCCCCTCGAAGCCGCGCAGGGGGTGGTCGCTCACGTACAGGCCCAGCATCTCCTTCTCGAACGCCAGGCGCTGGGTCTTGGTGAACTCGGTGTCGGGCACCGGCACCCGGGGGTCGCCGTAGCCCACCGTGGCGGTGCCGTCGCCCTCGCCGAAGCCCTCCAGCGAGGCGAACAGCGAGGTGATGCCGGCCTGCTCCTCGCGCCGGCGCTCCAGGGTGCGGTCGACGATCTCCTCGAGCACGAGGCACAGGCCCTGACGGGGATGACCGAGGGAGTCGAAGGCGCCCGACTTCACGAGTGAGTCCATGGTCCGCTTGTTGAGCACCACCGGGTCGACGCGCTGGCAGAAGTCGTAGATGTCGGTGAACGGCCCGTTGGCGTCGCGCTCGGCCACGATCCGGTCGACGAGGCTCTCCCCCACGTTGCGCACCGCCGCCAGCCCGAAGACGATCCGCCGCGTGCCGTCGTCGCCGACGAGCGGCGTGAACTCACCGGCGGAGCTGTTGACGTCGGGCACGAGGACCTCGATGCCGAGCGCCCGGCACTCGCCCAGGTACACGGCGGTCTTGTCCTTGTCGTCCTTCACCGAGGTGAGCAGGGCGGCGAAGTACTCCATTGCGTGGTGCGCCTTCAGCCACGCCGTCTGGTATGCCACGAGCCCGTAGCCGAAGGAGTGCGACTTGTTGAAGGCGTAGTCGGCGAAGGGCTCGATGATGTCGAACAGCTCGGTCCCGAGCTGCGATCCGTAGCCCTGCTGGTCGCAGCCCGCCACGAACTTCTCGCGTTCCGCCGCGATGAGCACGCGGTTCTTCTTGCCACAGGCCTTGCGGAGGTTGTCGGCTTCCTCGAGCGTGTAGCCGGCGAACTTCTGGGCCACCCGCATCATCGACTCCTGGTACAGCATGAGCCCGTAGGTGTCGCCGAGGATGGCCTCCATGTCGGGGTGGATGTAGGACAGGACCTTGCGCCCGTTCTTGAGCTCCGGGTAGTCGCGGTGCATGTTGGCCGCCATCGGCCCCGGCCGGTACAGCGCCACCAGGGCGGCCACGTCGTTGAACGACGTCGGGGCGAGCGCCCGCAAGGTGGAGCGCATGGCGCCACCCTCGAGCTGGAAGACGCCGATGGTCTCGGCCCGGCGCAGCATCTCGAACGTCGGCTCGTCGTCCAGGGGCACGGCGTCTATGTCCGGGCGCACGCCCTGGGTCCGCTCGATCAGGTCGAGGGCCCGCTCGATCACCGACAGGTTCCGGAGCCCGAGGAAGTCCATCTTGAGGAGCCCGAGCTCCTCCACGCCGTGCATCTCGTACTGGGTGACGATGGGGGCCTCGGCGGGGTTCTGCCCGCTCTCGGGCTTGCGCTGCACGGGGAGGTACTCGGTGAGCGGCTCCTTCGTGATGACCACGGCGGCGGCGTGGATGCCGTCCTGGCGGCGCAGGCCCTCGAGCCCCTTGGCCACGTCGATGACGCGGCGCGCCTCTTCGTCGTCGGCGTACATGTCGCGCAGGCCCTGAGCCGTGGCGTAGCCGTCCTCGTGGCCCTCGACGCGGTCGAGGCACGCCCGCAGCGGGGTGTCGCGTCCCATGATGAGCGGGGGCATGGCCTTGGCGATGCGGTCCCCCACGATGTAGGGGTACCCGAGCACCCGCGCCGCGTCGCGCACCGCCGCCCGGGCCTTGATGGTCGAGAAGGTCACGATCTGCGCCACCCGGTCAGCCCCGTACCGGTCGGTGGCGTAGCGGATCATCTCGGCCCGGTAGCGCTCGTCGAAGTCCATGTCGATGTCGGGCATCTGCTTGCGGCCCGGGTTGAGGAAGCGCTCGAACAGCAGGTCGTAGCGGATGGGATCGAGATCGACGATGCCGAGGCAGTAGGCCACGCAGCACCCCGCCGCCGACCCCCGGCCCGGGCCCACCCGGATGCCGCTCTCGCGGGCGTGGCGGATGAGGTCCCACACCACGAGGAAATAAGCGGAGAACCCCATGCCGGCGATGACGCCGAGCTCGTAGTCGATGCGCTCGGACACCGCGCTCGGCAAGGGTGAGCCGTAGCGCGCCGTCCCGTGGGTCAGGGTGAGGTGGCGCAGGTAGGCGTCGGCGCGCTCCTCGTAGGTCCGCCCCCGGAACTCGGCCGGCACCGGGAACTCGGGCAGCGCGTTCACGCCGAACTCGATCTCCACCGAGGCGCGTTCGGCGATCTGCAGCGTGCTGTCGCACGCCTCGGGGATCTCGGAGAACAGCGCCCGCATCTCGGCCGCCGACTTCAGGTAGTGCTCTTCCCCGTCGAACTTGAAGCGCTTGGGGTCCTCGATGAGCGCCCCCGTCTGCACGCACAGCAGGGCGTCGTGAGCCACGGCGTCCTCGCGGTGGGTGTAGTGGCTGTCGTTGGTGGCGATGAGCGGGGCCCCCAGCTGGCGGGCGATGCGCACCAACGCCGGGTTGGTGCGCTTCTGCTCGGGCAGGCCGTGGTCCTGCACCTCGACGAAGAGGTTGTCGCGCCCGAAGGTGTCCTGGAGGCGCCCGGCCAGCTTGAGCGCCCGCTCCTCGTCGTCGGCCAACAGCGCCTGGAGGACCACGCCGCCCAGGCACCCGGTGGTGGCGATGATCCCCTCGTGGTGGCGCTCGAGCAGCTCCCAGTCGACGCGGGGCTTGTAGTAGTAGCCCTCGAGATAGGCGGCCGACGACAGCTTGAGGAGGTTGCGGTACCCCGGCGTCGTCTCGGCCAGCAGGGTCAGGTGGTAGTAGAGCTTCTCCCCTCCCCCCACGTCCCCGCCGGTGTCGTCGACGCGCCCACGGCGCACGGGACGCTCGTGACGCGACTCGGCGGCCATGTACGCCTCGGTGCCGATGACCGGGTTGATGCCGGCGTTGCGGCAGGCGGCATAGAAGTCGAGGACCCCGTACATGTTGCCGTGGTCGGTGATGCCGAGCGCCGGCTGGCCGTCGGCGGCGGCCGCTGCCACGAGCTCGTCCAGCCGGGACGCACCGTCCAGCATGGAGTACTCGGTATGGGTGTGCAGATGGGCGAACGATCCGCGGTCCATGCGCCCCCGTCCTCCTCGACGGCCTCCGTCCTCGAAGTGGGCGCCGTCCCCGGTCAGCACCGATCCCCGACCTCCACAGGCGTTGTCCACACCCTGTGGAGAAGTTACATCTGTGTCATTCAGACGTTAGCAGGCTTTACAGGTAGGTCCCCGGGCGGGCCACGGGCCCATCGTTGCCGGGGCCGGGGGGAAGCCCCCGCTGCCGCATCTCGTCGAGTTGGGCCCGCGCCGCCATCTGCTGGGCCAGCAGCGTGGCCTGGATGCCGTGGAACAGGCCCTCGAGCCATCCCACCAGCTGCGCCTGGGCGACGCGCAGCTCCGCCTCCGAGGGCACGCCGGCGTCGTCGAAGGGCAGGGCCATGCGATCGAGCTCGGCCGCCAGGTCGGGGCTGAGCGCGCCGGCCAGCTCGCGTACCGACTGCTCGTAGATCTCGCGCAGGCGGGTCCGGCTGGCCTCGTCGAGGCCGGCGGCGCGCACCTCGTCGAGGAGCTGCTTCACCATCGACCCGATGCGCATGACCTTGGCGGGTTGCTCCACCGACTCGGTGACCTCGGTCGCCCCCTCGGCGTTCTCGGGGGCGGGACCGCCTGCCCCGGGCCGCACCAGACCCGACGGGCGCTCACCGGGGCGCAGCAGGACCGTCTCCACCGGGTCGGGGGGGCGGACCTCGTCGTCACCGTTCATGGCGCGATCCTCCCAAACCGGTGCGCGCCCGCCAAGCCGGTCCTGTGGTCAGGACGAGGCCCAGGCCAGCAGGGGCACGTACATCTCCGCCGCCGTGAGCGAGCCGTGGCGCCCCACGAGGCGCGACTCCCCGGTGTCGGCCGGGTCGAGGAAGGCCACGGGAGCCCTCGCCACCAGGGCCACGTCGCCCAGGCGCCGGCGCACCTCGGGGGCGAGGGGTCCACCGAACCACCCCTCGTCCACCACGTCGTCGAGGGTGCGCACCCACGCCTCGTCGCCGTGCGCCCCCTGCGCGGCGGACAGCGCGTCGTCGAGCGCCCCGGGCCGCACGTGCAGCCACCGGAACCGCCCCTCCCCCGACAGCAGCTCCACCGTGTCGAACACCGCCGGGTCGAGCAGCCGGGTGGCGTTGCCCACCTCCACCTGGCCGTGGTCGGAGGTGAGGACGAGCACCGCGCCGGGAGGCAGCACGCCCAGGAGGTCCGCCACCAACCGGTCGGCGGCGGCCAGCTCGGCTTGGTAGAACTCGCCCAGACCATGCTCGTGGGCAACTTTGTCGAGGCCCTCGTAGTAGGCGTAGACGAAGGGCTCCCCCGCCGCCAGCAGGCGGCGCACCCGCACCACGATGGCCGAGGGCACCGACCATCCCGCCAGGCGGGCGTGACCGAGCTGGGCGGCGGTGAACCCGGTGGCGGCGAACTCAGAACGCGTGACGGCGGGCACCGCTCGTCCCCCGAACGGGGCGACGGGTCCCCGGCGCCGCTCGTGACCGGTCCGGTCGGCTGCGTCGGCGATGCCGGCGCCGACCCCGCCGTATCCGAGCCGCCGACCCGCACCCGGTAGCCGACCACGCCGTGGGCGGCGGGGGGTGCCCCCGTCGTGAGCGAGGTGAGCGCCGTCGCCGTGGTGGTGGGGGCGACCGAGGTGATCCGGCCGCCGGCCGCCCCGGCCAGGGTCGGGGCCCGGTCGGCGAAGGCCCGGAGCTGCTCCCACCCGAGCCCGTCCAGGACGAGCAGGACGACCTGGCGCGCCCCCGTCACCGGCCCGGGCAGCCAGGGGGGCGGATCGGTGGGCGCCGTCCCGGCACCGGCGTCGGCCGCCGAGAAGAGCGCGGGCACGACCGACGACAGGCACCCGCCGCCGTAGTCGGGGAGGACGGGGAGCCCGCCGGGCACCGACCCGTCGTCTCCCCCCATGGCGGCCGCACCCATCAGGCGCACTGTACCCAGGGTGGCGACGTGCTCCGTGCCCCGGTCCCGGTCAGCCGGGGGCGAGCACCCTCACGGGTAGCATCGGAGTGTGAAGGTCTCGACCCGCGGTGACTATGCGTCCCGGGCCCTGCTGTCGTTGGCACTGCACGGCGACACCCAGGGCCCGACCTCGGTACGCGACATCGCCGAGCGCACCGGGCTCCCCCAGCCCTACCTGGAGCAGATCCTCCTGGCGCTCAAAGGCGCGGGGCTGGTGCGTTCCAAGCGTGGCGTGGGCGGGGGCTACGTGATCGCCCGGCCGCCCCACGACATCACCCTGGGACAGATCGTGAGCGCCGTGGACGGGCCCATCGTGGCCGGTGACTTCGGCCGTCCACACGAGAACGGGGCGTGCGAGCACGAGGGCCAGTGCGTGCTCCTCACGGTGTGGTCCGACGTGGGTGAGCACATGCGCGAGCACCTCGACTCCTTCACCCTGGCCGACATGGTGCTGCGGGCGCGCGGCGCCCCGGCGCCGGCGCGGTCGCTGCACTAGTCGCGCCGGCGCCGCCGGACCCTCACCGAAGCGGGTCTCCGGCGCCATCGTTCCAGCGCGACACGACGGCCACGTCGCGCTCCCAACCGAGGATGCTGAGCGTCGCCGGGTCCAGGACGAACATCGCCCCGGCGGCCGGCTCGAGCGCCAGCCAGCGCACCGCCACCATGCGCAGCAGGTGCCCGTGGGCGAACACGAGCACGTCCCCCGTCGCCTGCCGGGCCGAGGCCACCACCCGGTCGGCGCGCCGGGCCACGTCGTCAGGGGACTCGCCTCCCGGCGCGCCGTCGCGCCACAGCGTCCACCCCGGCCGTATGGCCCGGATCTCGGCGGTGGTCAGTCCCTCGTAGTCCCCGTAGTCCCACTCGAGCAGGTCGTCGGAGCGTTGCGCCTCGACCCCGAACCCGGCCAGCAGACCCGTCTCGAAGGCACGCTCCATGGGGCTCGTGAGGACCCGGGCGAAGTCGTGCCCGACCAGCCGGGCCTGCAGGGCCTCGGCCTGGCG
Organism: Acidimicrobiales bacterium; assembly: GCA_049514335.1. Taxonomy (GTDB): domain Bacteria; phylum Actinomycetota; class Acidimicrobiia; order Acidimicrobiales; family UBA8190; genus JBEKVE01. The sequence continues at coordinate 13,649 of JBEKVE010000072.1, read as the reverse complement.
GCGACCTTCGGCCAGGAGGGGGATGTCGGTGCGCCCCGTGTGGCGCCCGGCACGGCTCCACTCCGTCGCGCCGTGGCGGACCACCACCAGCCGGGGCGGACGCGGCCGTTCCTCGTCGATGGGGGCCCCGGACACGGCCCCAGCGGACCACGGCCGGGTGCGGCCCGCAACCGGGCCGGGCGGCGGCACCGAAGAACCGAAGAACGAGGCGGTCGGCACCGGAAGCCGGGGCGCAACGGGTGGGCCGGAGAGGAGGCGGGAATGTCCCCGGGTGGGGAATGCCGGGCACCACACCGGTGTTGTTCGATTCGAGCAGCACGACGAGAGGAAACATGGCGAACTCGACTGGCACCACCGACACCATCCGGCTGTTCCTCGACGACCTCGACCGGTACCCGCTGCCCGACCACGAGCAGCAGATCGACCTGGCCAAGCGGGTCGCCGCCGGCGACGACGAGGCCCGCCGGCAGATGATCGCCGCCAACCTGCGCCTGGTGGTGCACTGGGCCCGGCGCTACCAGGACCGCGGCGTGGACTTCGGTGATCTCGTCCAGGAGGGCACCTTCGGCCTCATGCGGGCCGTGGACAAGTTCGACTGGCAGCGGGGCTTCCGCTTCTCGACCTACGCCACGTGGTGGATCCGCCAGGCGCTGCAGCGCGCCGTGCAGCAGCACGGCAACACCATCCGCGTCCCCATGGAGGTGGCCGAGCAGGCCCAGCGGGCCGAGCGGGTGACCTGGGAGCTGGCCAACGACCTCCAGCGCGACCCGTCGCCGGACGAAGTGGCCGACGCCAGCGGCATCGACGAGTCCCTGCTCCAGGGACTCCAGGGCATGGCGCGCGTGGTGGCGAGCCTCGACCAGCCGGCCGGGGGCGACAGCGCCACGTCGCTCGGCGAGCTCGTGGGCGCCGAGGAGCACACCTTCGAGGACGACGTGGAGCGTCGCATGGTCCTCGACCGCGTGCGCGACGCCGTCAACGGGCTCGAGCCGCTCGAGCGCGACGTGGTGCGTATCCGCTACGGCCTCGACAGCGGCTCGCCCACGTCCCTGCAGGCCACCGCCTCACAGCTGGGCATCGGCGTGCGCCGGGCCCGCCAGGCCGAGGCGCGTGCCCTCAAGGCGCTGGCCGAGCTGGCCGAGGTCGAAGCCGCCCACCGCGCCGCCTGATCGGGTCGGCGCGCCTCACGACAGGCGCGCCAGGACGGCGGCGAGGTCGTCGGGCAACGGTGACTCCCACGTCGCCCTCCCCCCTGCGGGGTGCTCGATGGACAGGTAGGCGGCGTGGAGAAACAGCCGTCCCGGCTCCATGACGGCGCGCAGCGCCGGGGGCCGTCCCGCGCCCGACCCGTAGCGGTCGTCGCCGACCACGGGGTGCCCGATGGCCGACATGTGCACCCGCACCTGATGGGTCCGGCCCGTGTCGAGGGTGGCGGCCACGAGGGTGCAGGGCACCGGATCCACGTAGCGCGCCGTCACCTCGTAGGTGGTGCGCGCCGGTCTCCCCCGTGTCGTGACCGCCATGGTGGTGCGCCGCCGCGAGGAGCGACCGATGGGGGCGTCCACCGTGGCGGCCTCATCGGGGATGGCCCCCACCACCAGGGCCACGTACCGGCGCCGGGCGCTGCGCTCCCGGAGCTGCTCGACGAGGCTGTCGTAGGCCCGGGGCGAACGCGCCACCACCAGCAGCCCCGAGGTCCCCTTGTCCAGGCGGTGCACGATGCCGGGGCGAAGCGGATCGCCCACCCCGGCGGCGGCCAGATCGCCCAGATCGGCAAAGCGCGCCAGCAGACCGTCGACCAACGTGCCCCCGGCGTGCCCCGCCCCGTGGTGGACCACCACGCCGGCGGGCTTGTCCACCACCACCACGTCGTCGTCCTCGTACACGACGCGGAACGGCACCGACGGGTCGGGCGCCGGCTCGGTGCCCGTGGCCGGGGGCGGGTCCACCTCGAGGCGCTGCCCGGCGCGCACGGGCGTGCTGCGCAGCGCGACGGCCCGGCCGTCGAGGCGCACGCCGCCCGCCGCCACCATGTCGGCCACCACCCGCCGCGACAGTCCGCTCAGCAAGGCGGCGGCGGCGTCGAGGCGGCTGCCGGCCAGCGAGGCGGGGACGATGACGTCGATCGCGGCGGTGACAGGCGGCGGGGTGGGGATCGGTGGTCGGGTGGGTCCCGGACCTGCGTCGGCGCTCACGCCGTGCGGCCCGCCCGCCACAGCAGCACGGCGGCGATGATGCCGCCCACCACGATGCTGGAGTCGGCCACGTTGAACGTCGGCCAGAAGTGCAGTGCCACGAAGTCCACCACGGCGCCGCCGTGATGACGGAAGAGCCGGTCGCTCAGATTGCCGAGGGCGCCGCCCATGACCATGCCCAGGGCGGCGGCCAGCCCCGTCGAGCGGACGCGCCTGGCCGTTGCGGCCAGCACCACCACCACCACCACGGCGATGCCGGCGAACACCGGGGCCCACCCCTGGGCGAAGCTGAACGAGCTGCCGGTGTTGTACTGGAGCTCGAAGTCGAGCTTCCAGATCACGTGGATCGGCCCCTGCGACAGGCGGTGCACCGCCCACGACTTGGTGACCTGATCGATCGCCACGACCACGGCGGCGACGGCGCAGGCCACCAAGAGGCGGCGCGTGCCGTCGTGGCGAAGGCGTGATCCGTCGCTCAGCGCCGGTGCAACCCGCCGCTCTTGCACGACACGCACAGCCGCGCATAGGGGAGCGCCCGGAGCCGGGCCTTCGGGATGGGCTGTCCGCAGTGCTCGCACGCCCCGTACATCTTGCTCTCGATCGCCCGCAGCGCCTGGTCGATCTCGTCGATGGTGGCCATGGCCTGGGCCGACAGGGTCAGGTCGCGCTCGCGGTCGACCGCCACCGTGCCGCCTTCGCCCGACTCCTCGTCGAACTGCACGTCGCCCGGCTCGCGCTCGAGCGCCAGTGACTCGGCCTCGGCCCGCAGGTCCTCGGCCTGGTGCTTGTACACCTCGCGCTCTTCGAGCAGGAGCTTGCGCTGTTCCTCGAGGAACTTCGGCTCCGACGCAAAGGGCCCGCGCGTGGGCTTGGGGGGCTTGGGCGGCTTGACCGGGGCCGGCGCCTTGACCGGCGCCGAGGGCGCGGTCTTGGCCGGGGCGGGAGCGGCCTTGGCCGCCACGCCGTCGGCGGCGGTGGCCTTCTTGACCGCGGCGGCCTTGGCCGGAGCGGGGGCCTTCTTGGCAGGCGCGGCCTTCTTCGCCGGCGGGGCCGTCTTCACCGGCGCGCTCTTCTTTGCCGGTGCCGGGGCCTTCTTGGCGGGGGCGGCCTTCTTCGACGACGCCACCTTCTTCGACAGCGTGGCCTTCTTGGCCGGGACGCCCTTCTTCGCAACTGCGGTCTTCTTGGCCACCGGAGCCTTCCTGGCGGGCGCCTTCTTGCCGAGGACCTTGCGGCCCGCGGCCGCCTTCTTGGCGGGGGCGGCCTTCTTCTTCGCGGGTGGCGACTTCCTGCTCGTGGCCATCAGCGGGTCCCTGCCCGCCGGGACCCGGTCACCGTCTTGGTCATGTCCACTGCTTCCGTCCGCTCCGTGAAGGTGGGCGACCCTAGCGTCGCCCCGTGCCGCCAGCAACACCGCCTCGGCGCCGTGTGTTCCCGTGCCGGGGCCGATTCCGGCCTCGTTCCGGGTGCGCCCGTGCCCGCCACCGGCACCCGCCCACACCCGCCATTCCCGCACCGTGCACGCCCCGCAGGTGGCGGGCGGCCCGGTGGGCGTCCAATACGCTGGGGCCATGCCCCAACCCCCTGGTGGCCACACACCGTACCCGCGCGTCGACCAGCAGCCCGACTACCCGCGCGTGGAGGAGCAGATCCTCGAGTACTGGGCCACCGACGGCACCTTCGCGGCATCGGTGCAGGCCCGACGGGGCGGCGACAACGAGTTCGTCTTCTACGACGGGCCGCCCTTCGCCAACGGGCTCCCCCACTACGGGCACCTGCTCACAGGGTTCGTGAAGGACACCGTCCCCCGCTACCAGACCATGCGGGGGCGCCGGGTGGAGCGGCGCTTCGGCTGGGACTGCCACGGACTGCCCGCCGAGATGGAAGCCGAGAAGGAGCTCGAGGTGTCGGGGCGCGCCGCCATCGTCGAGTACGGCATCGGCCGCTTCAACGACTACTGCCGCACCCTCGTGCAGCGCACCACCGACGCCTGGGAGCACTACGTGACCCGCCAGGCGCGCTGGGTCGACTTCGCCGACGACTACAAGACCATGGACCTCCCCTACATGGAGAGCGTCCTGTGGGCCTTCAAGGCGCTGTGGGACAAGGAGCTGCTGTACGAAGGCGAGCGCGTCCTCCCCTACTGCTGGGAGTGCGAGACGCCGCTGTCGAACTTCGAGACCCGCCAGGACGACGCCTACCGGCCCCGCGAGGACCCCGCCGTCACGGTCCGCTTCGCGCTCCACCCCGACCCGACGGCGCGCACGGCGACGCTGGCGGGCCCGGTGCGCGTGCTCGCCTGGACCACCACCCCCTGGACGCTGCCGTCGAACCTCGCACTCGCCGTCGGCCCCGACGTCGACTACGCCGTGTACGAGCTGCTGGGCGTGCCCACCGTGGTGGCGGCGGCGCGCGCCGAGGCCTACCCGGCGCTGTTCGAGCACGCCGAGCCCCTGGCCGTGGTGAAGGGGGCCGAGCTCGTGGGTCGGAGCTACGAGCCCCTGTTCCCCTTCTTCGCCGGAGAGCCGGGGGCCTTCCGCATCCTGGCGGGCGACTTCGTCGCCACCGACGAGGGCACGGGCGTGGTGCACATGGCGCCCGGCTTCGGCGAGGAGGACTTCGAGCTGTGTCGATCGGCGGGCATCGGCGTGGTGTGCCCGGTCGACGACCGGGCCCGCTTCACCGCCGAGATCGGTCCCTACGCCGGCGTGCAGGTCTTCGAGGCCAACGCCGCCATCGTGCGCGACCTCGAGGCGGCGGGGAGCCTCGTCGAGGCCACCCGCTACACCCACAGCTACCCGCACTGCTGGCGCACCGATACGCCGCTCATCTACAAGGCCGTCAGCTCGTGGTTCGTGCGCGTCACGGCCATCAAAGAGCGCATGGCGGCGCACAACCAGGAGATCGACTGGGTCCCGGCCCATGTCCGCGACGGGGCGTTCGGCAAGTGGCTCGAGGGGGCGCGCGACTGGTCCATCAGCCGCAACCGGTTCTGGGGAGCACCCATCCCGGTGTGGAAGAGCGACGACCCCGCCTATCCCCGCATCGACGTGTACGGCAGCCTCGACGAGCTCGAGGCCGACTTCGGCGTGCGCCTCACGGACCTCCACCGCCCCGCCGTGGACGAGCTCGTGCGGCCGAACCCCGACGATCCCACCGGGCGCTCCACCATGCGGCGGGTGGGCGACGTGCTCGACTGCTGGTTCGAGTCCGGATCGATGCCCTTCGCCCAGGTCCACTACCCCTTCGAGCGCCGGGACTGGTTCGAGGCGCACTTCCCCGCCGATTTCATCGTGGAGTACGTGGGCCAGACGCGGGGCTGGTTCTACACGCTGCACGTCCTGTCCACCGCCCTGTTCGACTGCCCCCCCTTCCGTCACTGCGTGGCCCACGGCGTGGTGCAGGGCGACGACGGCCGCAAGATGTCCAAGCGCCTCGGCAACTACCCCGAGCCCGACATGGTGTTCGACATGTGGGGGGCCGACGCCATGCGGTGGTTCCTCGTGTCGTCACCCATCCTGCGCGGCCAGGACCTCGTGGTGCACGCCAAGGGCATGGAGGAGGTCGTGCGCCAGGTCCTGAACCCCATCTGGAACGCCTGGTACTTCCTGTCGCTGTACGCCAACGTGGACGGCATCCGGGGCCAGGACCGCACCGACGCCGCCGGCGTGCTCGACCGCTACGTCCTGGCCAAGGCGGCCGCCCTGGTGGAGGAGGTCACCGCCACCATGGACGCCTACGACCTGTTCGGGGCGTGCGCGGCGGTCACCTCGTTCCTCGACGCCCTCAACAACTGGTACATCCGGCGCAGCCGGGACCGGTTCTGGCGGGCGCGCGACGGCTCGGCCGCGGTGGAGGCGGACAAGGCCGACGCCTACGACACGCTGTCGACGGTGCTCGTCACGCTGTGCACCGTCACCGCACCGCTGTTGCCGCTGCTCTCGGAATCGGTGTACCGGGGGCTCACCGGGGCGCGCAGCGTGCACCTGGCCGACTGGCCCACCCCCGGACAGCTCCCCGCCGATCCCGAGCTCGTGCGGTCCATGGACATCGTGCGCGACGTGTGCTCGGCCGCCCATGCGGTGCGCAAGGCGGCGGGCCGGCGCGCCCGCCTGCCGCTTCGCCGCCTCACCGTCGCCACCGCCGATCCCGAGCGGCTGCGCCCCTTCGTCGAGCTCGTGAAGGACGAAGTGAACGTGAAGGACGTCGTGCTCACCGACGAGGTGGGCGGTGTGGCCCATCAGGTGCTCACCCTGGTGCCCGCCGTCCTCGGTCCCCGCCTCGGCCCCGACACCCAGCTCGTCATCAAGGCGGTGCGCGCCGGTGCGTGGGAGCGCGTGGGGGACGGCGTGGTGGCCGGCGGCGTGGCGCTCGAGCCCGGCGAGTACGAGCTCGTGCTCCGGCCCCGAAACGAGACCGAGGGCAGGACCCTGCCCGGTGAGCTGGGCGTGATCACCCTGGACACCACCGTGGACGGCGAGCTCGAGGCCGAGGGCCTGGCGCGCGACGTGGTGCGCCTGGTGCAGGCCGAACGGCGCGAGGCGGGACTGCACGTGTCGGACTGCGTCGAGGTGGACATCGTGGCCCCGCCCGAGACGGCCGCCGCGCTGGAGGTGCACGGCGCCTACGTGGCGGCCCAGACCCTGGCGGTGGAGCTGCGCGTCACTGCGGGCGACACGCTCCGGGTGGCGGTGGCGAAGACACCCTGTCCCTGAGGAGGGCGCTGTCCCTGAGGAAGGCGCTGCCTCTGAGGGTGCGCTGCCCCGGAGGGGCGGGCGGCGTCAGCGCGGCGAGATGGTCTGGGGCTGCGCCGTGCCCTCGACGGGCATGACGCCCTGACGGTCGGTGACATCGGGAGGTGTGTCGGCACCGACGGCGAGGGCGCCACCGGTCACGGCGTTGCCCCGCACCGGCATGGCGGAGCGACCTGCGCTCTCCATCGACAGCCGACCCGACCCGGTGTCGGACCCGCCGCCGTCACCGGCGCCCGAACCCGCCTCGGGTCCGGGCAGGCGCGGCGCGCTGTCGTCGCCACGCGGCGTGCCGCGGCCGGTGGAGCGTTGCCCGAGGAGTGACCCGGCCGGCTGCACGTGCTCGTCGACCCACGACAGCATGTCGCTCAGGGCACCGCGCAGGCGGGCACGCTCGTTCTCCATGTGGCGGGCGATGGTCTCCACCTCGCCCGTCAGCTGCGTGCGCATCGTCTCGAGCTGCGAGATCTCCTCGCGCAGGTGCCGCTCGGTGTCCTCGGTGACGGACTTGGCCCGGGCCTCGGCTTCGCCCAGCACCTGGCGGGCCCGCTCCTCGGCGTCGGCCACGACGATGCGGGCCTGTGCCTCGGCCTCGGCGTGGGTCTGGTCCACGAAGCGCTGGGCCATGACCAGCGTGCGCTGCAGCGTGTCGTCGCTCACCGTCGGGCCCGCTGCGCTGACGGCGGCCACGGGTTGGCTCTGCAGCTCCTGGACCATCGTCTCGAGCTGGGCGATGCGCTCGGCCGCCTGCTTGAGACGCTCACCGGCCTGGCGCAACTGCTCCTGCAGCGCTTCGGCGTCGACCGCCACCCGTTCCAGGTATTCGTCGACGTCGTCGATGTGATAGCCCCGGAGCGTCTGGCGGAATTCGACCGTCCGCAGACTGTCGAGGCTCGAGGCCTGGGCGCTCGGCTTGCCACTGTCCATGGTCCCGATCCTAGCCACGGGGTCGGGGGCCCGCGGGGATCGCCCTGGCGCACGGCCACGCCGTGGGTGGAACCACCCCGTGGTTGCGCTCAGACCTTCAGCACCACCGGGATCACGATGAGCTGGATGCCGAAGAACACCACCAGGAACGACAGGTCGATGCCCATGCCGCCCGCCCGCAGGGGGGGCAGGATGCGGCGCACCGGGGACAGCACGGGCTCAGTCAGGCGGTACAGGACCTGGTTGACGTTGGCCAGCACCGAGCCGGGCGACACCGGGAACCAACTGAGCAGGGCGCGGGGGAACAGCACTCCCCACAGGTAGATCTCCAGGATGATGACGACGGTCGAACGGACCACGGCGACAGGCTAGGGCGACGGGAGCGGGACTCGGGGGCGGCCTCAGGGCCGCAGGAGCCCGTTCTCCTGCAACCGCTGGCGCTCCTCGGCCGACACCTTCACGTTGGACGGCGTCACCAGGAACACCTTGTCGGCGACGCGCTCCATCTTCCCGTTGAGGGCGTAGGCCACGCCGCTGCAGAAGTCGATCATGCGGCGCATGAGCTCCCGGTCGGCGACCTGGAGGTTCACGATCACCGGTTGGTTGGACATGAGCCGGTCGGCGATCTGGCGGGCGTCGCCGAACTGCATGGGGGCGACCACGTGCACGCGCGCCCCGGGCTCGGCCACCACCGGTCGCACCACGCTACGCGGCGTGATGGTCGGCGTCACCGTGGGCGAGTCCTCGCGAGGCAGTGGGCGGATGGTGCTCGTGGCGACGGCCGAGCCGCCCTCGTCCTCGTCACCGCCGAACACGGCGCGCTGACCCAGGCGCGAGGCACCCGAACCACGCGGCTCGTACTCCTCGTACTCTTCGTAGTCGTCGTCGACCAGGCCGAGATACACCATGGCCCGCTTGAAGAATCCAGACGCCATTGCCAGCCTCCCCGGCTCATCGTAGTGCCTCCACCCAGGCACGGGGGGATGGCGACCCGGCCTCCAGGCGGGGTCAGGCGCCCCGGGCCGGGCGCTCGCCGAACAGCGCGCGCCCCACCCGCACCATGGTGCTCCCCTCGGCCACGGCCACCTCGAGATCGTCGGTCATGCCCATCGACAGCTCGGCCAGCCCCAGCTTGGCCGCCAGGCGCGCCGTGGTGCGGAAGGCGGCCCGGGCGGCCTCGGCATCGCCGGCCGGACCCACCGTCATGAGCCCCCGCACGTCGAGGCCCAGGTCCCGCAGTCGCTCCACGAGGGCGGGCACCGCCGCGGGCGGTGCCCCGTTGCGCCCCACGGCGCCGGTGGTCTCCACCTCCACGAGCACGGTGGCCCCCGGGGCACGGCCGGCGATGGCCTCCCCCTCGACCGCCCGGCTCACCGTCTCCCACCACGCCACCACGGGGGCGAGGTCGCGCACCCGCCGGCGCTGCACGGCGCCGAGGTAGTGCCAGGCGGCCCGGACGGGGGCGCCGGCCTCGTCACCGCCGGCCAGCGCGTCCGCCTTGGCCACGAGCTCGGCCGCGTAGTTCTCGCCGATGTGCTCGAGCCCGGCACCGAGCGCGGCGCGCACGGCGTCGATGCCGAACCCCTTGGTCACCGCCACCACCCGCACCTCCGCCGGGTCGCGCCCTGCTTCGGCGATCCGGCGCCGGATGGCCTCGGCGCGTTCGGCCACCACCGCCGCCGGTGGGGCCGGGGGCGGGGACGAGGTGGCGTCCATGTCCCTCAGTCCCGCCACACGAGCACGGCCTGGCGCGCCGTGTCGGCGCGGGCGCGGTGCGAGAAGTAGCCCGGCGCGCACGCCGTGCACGCGTCGTGCGCCACCATCACCGGTGCTCCGGCACGCTCGAGGGCCACGGCCACGCCGGCGCGCAGGTCGAGGGAGGGCGCGCCCGTGGCACTGCGGGCCACCACGGTCGGACCGAAGGCGGCGCGCAGCGGGTCGAGGTCGCGGGGGGAGAACTCGTAGCAGCACGGGCCGATGCACGGTCCGACCCCGGCCACCACGGTGCTCGCCCCCAGGTCCCGCATGGTCCCGACGGCGGCTCGCACCACCCCGGCGGCGAGCCCCCGCCACCCGACGTGGACCGCGCCGTGCACGCCCTCGGGCGATCCCAACGCCACCGGGGCGCAGTCGGCCACCAGCACGGCCACCGCCTCGAGCCGACCGCCGTCGAGGAGGGCGTCGCCCTCGGGCGCCGATCCTTCGGCGCCCGGCGTCCAGGAACGGGCCCCGTCGGGAGCCCACGTCCCGAGCACCACCACGGCCGCCCCGTGCACCTGCCGGATGAAGCGCACGGGCCGGTCCCCCACCACCGCCGACGCCGGCCCTCCCCGGTCGCCCGGGGCGCGGCCGTGCAGGGCGCGCATGTCGCCGTCAGCGCGCGTCGTCCACGCCGCCAGGACGGGGGTCCCGGTCAGCCGGTGGGCGACGGTGCTAGCGGAGGAAGGAGGGGACGTCGAACTCGTCGTCACCGAGGTCGAGATCGTCGTCGGCCGGGGTGGCGAAGATGTCTTCGTGGACGGCGTCCAGCCCGAGCACCTGGCTGCGGGGCCCGGGGTCGCCGGGGCGGTGCTCGCGCGGACCGCCCTCCTCCCACCGCTCGAATCCTGCGGCGATGACCGTCACCCGCACCTGGTCTTCGCTCGCGTCGTCGATGACGTTGCCGAAGATGATGTTGGCGTCGGGGTGGGCCACGCCGTGGATGATCTCCATGGCCTCGTTCACCTCGAACAGGCCCAGGTCGGGCCCGCCGGCGATGTTCACGAGGATGCCCCGGGCGCCCTCGATGGACGCCTCCAGGAGCGGGCTCGTGATGGCGGCCCGCGCCGCGTTCACGGCCCTGCCCTCGCCCGAGGCCACGCCGATGCCCATGATGGCGGTGCCGGCGTTGGCCAGCACCATGCGCACGTCGGCGAAGTCGGTGTTGATCTGCCCCGGCACGGTGATGAGGTCGGTGATGCCCTGCACCCCCTGGAGCAGCACCTCGTCGGCCATCTTGAAGGCGCTCACCATCGAGGTCTTCTCCGTCGACACGGTCAGGAGCCGGTCGTTGGGGATGATGATGATGGCGTCCACCTTCTCCTTCAGGTTCTGGATGCCACCTTCGGCCTGCACCGAGCGCCGCCGTCCCTCGAAGGTGAAGGGCCGGGTCACCACGCCGATGGTGAGCGCCCCGACCGACCGGGCGATGTCGGCCACCACGGGGGCGGCGCCCGTGCCGGTCCCGCCGCCCTTGCCCGCCGTGATGAACACCATGTCGGCGCCTTTGAGCGCCTCTTCGATCTCTCCCCGGTGCTCCTCGGCGGCCTGGCGACCGATCTCGGGGTCGCTCCCCGCACCGAGGCCACGCGTGAGCTGGCGGCCGATGTCCAGCTTCAGATCGGCGTCGCTCATGAGCAGCGCCTGCGAGTCGGTGTTCATGGCGATGAACTCGACACCCTTGAGACCGGCCTCGATCATGCGGTTCACCGCGTTGACGCCGCCGCCACCCACGCCGACCACCTTGATGACAGCGAAGTAGCTGCCCTGTGCCGGACCGGTCATCAACCCTCCTCGCCACGACCCGGACCTCGGGCCTCACCGTGGAACCCCCCGCTAGGTGGTCGGGCTGCACCGGCACCGAACACCAATTGACCTCACCCTCGACCACAGCTTCAAACGGGTACACCTGGGATGCGTAGCGGGGTCTGCCGAGGTGACCTCACGATACGGCGGTCACCGTGAACCGGTCAAGCAGGGCGAACGCCGCGCACGGTGGCGAACTCCAGGTCATCGGCCCTTCGCCCCCGCCGTCGGTGCCACCGGCGGCGGGCCCACGGTGGGCTGGTCGGGAATGGTCAGGTCGATCTGCGCCGGCCCCCGGGGATGGGCCTCGTCGAGCACGCTGGCCAACGCCGCCAGCTTGGCCGGGATGTCGTTCGGCGGCCCCAGCAGGGCGGTGAGACCCCGGCCCAGATCGAGGGTCACCGAGCCGTCGGCCGCCACCCCGACGTCGCTGACCCGTCCGGCCAGGGGACCGGTGAGGGCCACCCCCACCGCCAGCGCGGGCCGGTCGACGCGCGGCAGCACCGACCCAGGGCGACCGGGAGGGACCGGCAGCGACAGGACGAGGCCGGGGGCGTCGGCCTCCCAGGCGAGCACCCGCCCGGTCCGGTCCACGAGCGCCACTCCCCCGCCGGGACGGGCGAGCGCACCGAGCGGCACCCGTTCGGTGACGGTGACGGTGACGGCGTCGGGCCAGTGCCGGGCCACCACGGCGTGCGCCACCCAGGGCAGCGCCTCCACCCTGGTGGCCGCGGCGGTGGGGTTCACGTCGATGAGGGGCGGGTTCCCGGTCAGCCCGGCCGCCTCGAGCACCGCCGCCGTCCCGGTGTGGCTGGCGCCCACCACCGTGGTGTGGCGTACGGCCACGAGCGGGGTGTGCAGTGCGAGCAGCGCCACCACCAGCGCCAGCAGCACCGCTACGGCCGCCACCACCCACCGCAGGCGACGCCGCCCCTGATCGCGCAGGACCGTCACGCGCCGCTGCCACACCCGGGGATGGACCGCCCCCGGTGCCCCCGCAACCGTCGGTACGACGCCGTCCCCGGCTGCGGGCATCGTCACCGAGGCGGGGCCGTCACCCTCGACGGCGCTGTCCCTCTCGACGGCGCTGTCTCCCTCGACGGCGCTGACTCCGTCAGCCGACACGCACTCCTCGACCGGCTCGAGATCGACGGGCTGGAAGGTCCCGTACTCCTCGTCCGAGGCGTATTGCTCGGGCCCGTACTCCTCCGGCTCGTGCTCCTCGACCGGTCGGTCCCCGTCGGTGACCCCGGCGCCACCGGTGCCCTGGCCCGTCCCCGTCACGGTCATGTCCACCCCTCCCCTGTCGACGCCACCATGACCCTCAACCTCCACTCGAGGTCGAGGGTCGAGGGTCTCCCCCGTCGGTGGCCAGGACCGTCGGTCCCGGCTCGAACCCCACCATGCGGAGCTCGGGTTGGAGGACCACCCCGGTGCGCTCGGCCACCACCGCCGTGACGTGCTCGATGAGGCGGCGCACGTCGTCGGCTGCGCCACCCGGATCGGCCTGGATGAAGTTGGCGTGCTTGGTGGAGACGACGGCCGTCCCGAGACGCTCGCCCTTGAGCCCGGCCGCCTCCACCAGCCGACCGGCCGAGTCGCCGTCGGGGTTGGTGAACACCGACCCGGCGTTGGAACCTCCGGGCTGGTGCTGGCGGCGCCAGCGGACGATGTCGGCCACCGCCTCCTCCGCCCGGGGTGCATCTGTCGGGGTGAGGGAGAACTCGGCCCACACCACCACGTCGGCGGGCCCGAGCGACGAGTGGCGGTAGCCGAGGGCGAGCGGCTGCGGTCCGGTGGTACGCGCCGTGCCCGTGGACAGGTCGAAGAGGCGCACCTGCGCCAGCACGGTTGCGGTGTCCGAGCCGTGGCCGCCGGCGTTCATGCGCACGGCACCGCCCACCGAGCCGGGGACGCCCACGGCCCACTCGAGCCCGTGGAGGCCGGCCCGGGCGCTCGAGCGCGCCACCACGGGGAGCTTGGCGCCGCCCCCGGCGCGCACCACGGTGCCCGTCACCTCGTTCCAGTCGAACCCCGGCCCGAGGCACACCACCAACCCCGCGAACCCGGCGTCGGCCACGAGGAGGTTCGACCCCTGCCCCACCACGAGGACCGGCACCGGTGCCTCGGCCCGCCGCAGGGCGCGGTGCACGGCCACGAGGTCGTCCTCGTCCCCGGCCTCGACGAGAACAGCGGCAGCCCCGCCCACGCG
>JBEKVE010000071.1:0-16397 GCA_049514335.1 Acidimicrobiales bacterium | reverse complement strand
GCGCCCGTGGCGCGGGTGCGGCCCGGCGCCCGGGCCACCACGGTCGGGTTGTGGCCGCTCGTGAGCGAATTCGCCAAGCTCGGGGTCATCGTGTTCGGCAGCGGGTACGTGCTGCTGGCCTTCCTCCAGCGCGACCTCGTCCACCAGCTGCACTGGCTCGGTGCCCGCCAGCTCCTCGACGCCGTGGCCGCCGGGCAGGTGACGCCGGGTCCGGTGTTCACCACCGCCACCTTCGTGGGCTACCTCGTGCACGGCGTGTCGGGGGCGCTGCTCGCCACGCTCGCCATCTTCCTGCCGTCGTTCGTCATGGTGGCCGTGCTCGTCCCGGTGCTGCCCCGGCTGCGACGCTCGTCATGGGCGTCGGGGGCGCTCGACGGTGCCGGCGCTGCCGCCGTGGGGCTCATGGCCGGGGTGGCCGTGCCGCTCGGTCGCGCCGCGGTGGTGGACCCGCTGACGGCGGTCATGGCCGTGGTGGGGTTGGCCGCGCTCGCCCGGTTCAGGGTCAACACCGCCTGGCTCGTGCTGGCGGGCGCCGTGGTGGGGGTGTTGCACAGCCTGTAGGCACCAGTCGATGGGGCCAGGCTCTGTCCCGTCGCCCATCGACCTCCGACAGGCGCTGACGACGAGCGGCTGTCGGACAGTGCCTGTCGCTCAGTCGCCGCCCACGTCGGTGGCGGGGTCCCCGCGCCACATGGGTTGGCGGGGTCGGTCGAACAGGACGTCGACGTGTTCGCCCCGCAGGGCGGCGAACACGTGGCGACCCCAGCGCTCCGCCCCGGCCAGCGGTTGGGGCAGGTTCTCGGGTGCGAACCAGCCCACATCGGCGCATTCCAGGGGATGGGCCTTCAGTTCCCCGCCGACGGCGCGGCAGTGGAAGACGAGCGAGTACAGCGGCACGCGGGTGAACCCGAGGCGCAACCCGTCGAGCACGGCGATCAGGCGGACCGGCTCGGCCTCGATGCCGGTCTCCTCGAGCACCTCCTTCACCACCACCTCGGCGGCGGAGTACCCCACGTCGGCCCATCCGGTGGGGTAGAGCCACACGCCGGAGTCGGCCCGCTTCACGAGGAGGAGCTCGCCCGCGTCGTTGCCCACGGCGGCGCCCACGGCGACCTTGGGGGTCACGTAGCCGGGCACGCCCTGCCCCACGGCCTGCAGCCACTCCTCGACCAGCTCCTCGGCGTCTTCGACGCCGGCCGATCCCTCCCGCGCCGCCACCGCGATGTCTGCTGCCACCCGCAGCACCTCCTCGAAGCGCTCGCGTTCGTAGAGGCTCTCGGTGAAACCCAGGCCGGTCCGGGCGATGGCCGCCAGGCTTTCGCTCCATCGGAGCAATTGCCGCGTGGAGACAGGGGATTCCACCGGACCGACGCTAGCCGACACCTCTGACGGGGCGGGCCCCGTGGACTCCGGTGGTGGGCCACAATGGTCCATGGTCGTGAACGCCGATTGCCGCCACTACATCATGCAGTCCACGGCGCACGGCGAGAAGCTCGAGCGCTGCCGGGTGGATGCCAACGAGGCCCTGCCCTTCGCCTGCCCCGAGGGCTGCGTGTTCTACGAGCCGCGCAACGTGTCGTCGGCCGGGTGGCACGTGGCGCCGCGTCCCAACGATCCCCCCGACTGACGGCTTCGACCCGGACCGCCGGCCCGCCCGTGCGCGCCCGTCGCCCCATCGAGGCCCGGCGCATCGCCTTCAGACGGCTTCGCCCTCCACCGTGCCCTGCGTACCCGCCGTTGTCGCCGGCCCCGTGTCGTCGGAGGGGATCGACGCCGGACGGAACGAGTCCCCCACTCCGCCGCGCTCCCAGAAGTCGAGGACGATGTTGGCGTTGGCACGCCCCGCGGCGATCAGCGCGTCGGTGGCCGAGAAGTCGTCGTAGCGCGACACGGGCTCGGTGTCGACGGTGAACACGATCACCTCCACCCCCTCGGGGAGCCGTTCCAGCTCGCGGGCGAACTTGGCGTGGACGGCGATGAAGAACGCCGAGAGGACGGCCTCCACAGGGCGGCGGAAGCGGTGCGGCGTGTAGTGCATGGGGCCGCACAGGAGCACGAACACCCGCTCGGCTCCCTGGGCGATGGCGCGGCCGATGGGCACGTTGTCCACCACGCCGCCGTCGATGAAGGCCTCGCCGTCGATCTCCACCGGCGGCAGCAGGGCGGGCAGCGCGGCGGAGGCGAGGACCCGCTCCGCCGCGGGGCCGTCGGAGAACCACTGGGTGCGCCCGTCGATGAGGGACGTGGCCACCACCTCGAGGTGGATGGGGCTCTGCTCCAGGCGATCGAAATTGAGCCCGGCGTCGATGAGGCGGCGCACGCCGTCGTTGGGATGGACCGACTCGCGCTGCTGGAAGAAACGCCACGGCGCCGGGAAGCGGCCCTGGGGGAACACGTCGTCGCGGGTGGTGGCCCGCCACCGCTCGAGCATGCGGTCCAGGCCGGCGGTGGTGGGCTCCCCACAGAACCCCATGGCGTTGATGGCTCCCACCGATGCCCCGTACACCGCGTCGGCGCTGATGCCCCGGGCCAGGAGAGCCTGCAGCATGCCCACCTGGGCGGCGCCCCGGGCCCCTCCTCCCGCGAACACGAAGGCGGTGCGCACCTTGCGGCGCGACGGGCGTATACGCCGGTAGCGGTCGATCCAGCGCTTCGATCCCGGTTGTGGTGCCGTTCGCCTCGAAGAGCCCGAGGCGGTGAACACCCCGCCGGGCAGGATCGGCCGCTGCTGTGCCGGGTCCGGTGCGGGCGCCGGCTCCGACGTGGGTGTGGCATCGGGCGCCGGAGCGGGCCCGGTCGGGGGATCGTCGGCGGGTCCCGCCCTCGAGGTCGACGGCGGCGAGGGGCGGAGCGCGCCGGGGAGGTCGACCAGCCGGCGCGGCCGGAACCGTCCCGGCTGGGCGGCGGCACCGTCGTCGACGGCGCCCGGGCTCTCTGCGGGAGGTGTGTGCTCGTCCGGCGGGGTCATGTCGTCCCCTCCGGGGGCGGGGCCACGGGGCTGGGCACCGCGGTGGCGTCGGGGGCTGCGGCTGCAGTTGCGGCCGCGGTTGCGGCTCGCGCGGCGCGGTCGCGCCGGACGGCCCAGCGCACGGCCACCACAGCCAGGACGAGCATCAGGGCCACGAAGACGCCGAACACCACGTCGAAGGCGACGCTCATGGCGGCGGCTCCGGCCCGCCGGTGGCCCCCACGGGGTCCTCCCTGCCGGTGCGGAACATGTCGACCCCACAGTATCGGGGCCTGTCGCCGGTCAGCGGGTCCGGGACGGGGCACCGGGTCCGGGGTGCCGACACACCCGTGGTGCATCCTGGGTACGTGGTTGGAACCCCTCCGCTCCCCCCGGCTCCCGCCGGTGGCGACGACATCCTCCGGCGTCTCCGGGGCGACGGCGCGCCACGGCCCCCCGTCGACCCGGGCCTGGCCGGGGGCCTGCGCGACTGGCTCGAGGACGGCCTCGCCCCGTCGGTGGCGGCGCTCCCCGACGAGCACGACGTGGTGCGCATCAACAAGGAATCGCTCAACCAGGTGCTCGTGTGCGAGGCGCACCTGACGGCGTGTCGCCAGGCGCCCCGCACGGTGACCGTGGAGCTGGCCCGGGGGAGCCTCGTCGACGCGCTCTTCCGTCAATGGGTGACGGTGGGCGCGGTGGGTGACCCGTGGGCCGACGCCCTGGCTGCCCTCGAGGTCGAGGGCGACCGCGACGGGGTGGTGCGCTTCGTCACCGACCTCCCCGCCGACCGCCGCCGGCGCCTGGCCGACGAGGTGGCCGGCCACGCTGCGCGGATCGTGGAGCGCTGGCCCGTGCCGAGCCCGTCGTGGATGGCCCGGACCCAGGAACGGCTCGACATCCCGCTGTGCGGGGGCCGCGTGGTGCTGGCCGGCGTCGTCGACCTCGTGCTCGGCGGCCCGGCGCGCGACCAGGCGTCGGTGTGCATCGTCGAGCTCAAGTCGGGGGCGCGGCGCGTCGAGCATCGTGGCGACGTGCACCTCTACGCACTGCTCGAGACGCTGCGCAGCGGCGCGCCGCCCTTTCGCATCGCCACGTACTACAGCGCCACGGGGGAGCTCGACGTCGAGCCGGTGGGCGAGGACGCCATGGTGAGCGCGCTCAAGCGGGTCCTCACCGGAGGGATCCGGTTGTGCCGCCTTGCCTCGGGTGCCGAGCCGGCCCGCACCCCCAACCCTCTGTGCGCATGGTGCGTGGGCCTTCCCTGGTGCGGGCCGGGCCAGGAGCGGGCCGGTACGTCGGTACCGCTCGCCCACGCCCGGCGCGTCGACCTCGAGCTCGCCGAGCCCGCCCGGTGAGCGACGCCACCGACGCCGGTCCGGACGGTCGCTCGCCGACCGGGACGCTGTCGCTGCGCAAGCCGCGCGCCGAGACGTTGGCCGAAGCCCTGGCGGCACCACCCGACGACCTCCCCGCCGCCGAGGACATCGACCGCCTGCGCCAGGCACTGGGCCGCGACCTGCTCGCCGTGGCCGGCGATCTCCCCGCAGGAGACAGCCTGCGCATGGACGCATTCACCATGCGACTGGCGCGTCGGCACCCCGAGCGCTGCATGCACGCCGCCGACACCGAGTTCGTGCCCACGCCGCGCAACTGCCGACGCGCGGTGGGCATCGCGGCGGTGCGGGCCTGTGTTCGGGGCGCGTCACCCGGCCCCGCCGCGGCCGTGGCCGAGGTTCTCGCCTCAGGGGTCGAGGACGTAGCGCGTCCGAGCGACGACCGGGGGAGCCGTCCCCCGTGGTGGGCCGGTTGGTACGCGGGATTGCCCGCCGGTGGACAAGCGGTGGTGCAGGCCGAGGCGGTGGCGTGGGCCACCCGTCTGCTCACCGCCGTTGCCTGGGGCCACCTCTCCCGTCCTGCTGTCATCGGGGGACGCGACGACTGGTGGCAGTGTCCGGGAAGCCGTTCCGTGGTCCTGCGGGGTCAGGCCGACGTGCGGGTCCCGGTGCAGCGGCGTCTGGCGCTGCTCGTGGTGGGCACGGGTCGCTGTCCCGAGGACTGGCGCACCGAGCTGTGCTTCCCCGGTCTCGTGGCCACCCTGGTGCGCGACGCCCAGGCCGCCCCGTGCCGGGTGGTCGGGATCTGGCCCGACAGCGGACAGGTCCGGGTCCTGCCGGTCTCGCTTCCCATGCTGCGCGCCGGCGCCGTCGAGGTGGTGTCGGCCGTGGCCACGTGGGTCGACGGCCGCATCGAGGCGCGGCGCCCCACCGAGGTGCGCGACTCGGCTTAGGTGCTGTGGCAGTCGGCGACGGGTGGGGGAGGGACGTCCA
Source organism: Acidimicrobiales bacterium (assembly GCA_049514335.1). Classification (GTDB taxonomy): domain Bacteria; phylum Actinomycetota; class Acidimicrobiia; order Acidimicrobiales; family UBA8190; genus JBEKVE01. The sequence goes on along the minus strand of JBEKVE010000071.1, from coordinate 11,120 downwards.
GCGCCGGGTTGCGGTCGAAGAAGCCGGTGGGCACGAGCGAGAAGCCGGCGTACTCGACGGGCATGACGGGCCAGTCCTCGGGTCGCGGCAGGTGGGTGACCCCGAACGTGTACCACACGACGATGTCGCGCTCCACGATGGGACGGTCGCGCTTGGTCCACGTGGGCAGCCCGTCGCCACCGGCGTGCTGGTTGGGGTAGTCGCCCGCGGCGCGGCGCTCGTCGGGGTCGTAGGCGGTGACCCACAGGTTGCGGGTGGCGAAGCCGGCGCGTCGCGCCACACTCGACTCGGGCCGGGCGAGAAGGGTGGGCGTGGCGCCGGGGAGGAGCTTGTAGGCGACGGGGTTGCCGAGCTGGTTGCGCGACTGCGGGTTGACGATCTTCCAGTGGCGACTGGTGGCGGGGTCGACCACCCGTCCGGACTCCGACTCCCTGGCGAGCAGGGTGGACACCGGCGCGAAGGCGTTGGCCCACGGGTTGTCCGTCCCCGGCTCGGCGGGATGGGTCTCGACCTCGTAGACCGAGTTGGTGGGGCCGTCCACGTCCACGTCGAGCCGGAGCCCGAACAGGTGCTGGTGGAAGGGCGCGGCGAGCTGCGGCGCGATCATCGAGGCGTAGGCCGGCTGCTCGCCGTCGGCCACGGCCATGGTCGACAGGATGCCGGTGAGCTTCACCTCGAACTGGATCGTGCCGTCGAGGTAGAAGTACCAGAAGAACCCATAGTCGTAGTTGCCCACGGTGGCGATCGAGCTCACCACCAGACGACGCGAGCGCCGGACCTCGGTGCGGTCCGAGCGGGCGTCGTAGTGCTTCCACAGGATCCCGTAGTCCTCCTCGTGCATGCAGATGACGTTCTTGGCGACGTAGGGGATGCCGCGCTCGGTGGCGCACACGGTGTCGAAGTAGTGGATGGCTCCGAGGCAGTCGCACCCGAGGACGAGTGAGTTGGCCATGCGGCCGAGGCCCCACTCGCCCGCGTCGAAGGCGTTCTTCCACCCGTGCATGGGGCCGGGGTCGCCGTAGGGGACCACCATCTCGCTCACCGAGGCGCGAAACAGCACCGGTCGCACGCGCCCACCGTCCTCGTAGCCCACCTGGTGCAGCACGAGACCTTCCACCGGGTCCATCGACACGCGCAGCGACCACTTCTGCCAGTGGACCAGATTGCCGTCCACGGTGAAGCTCGGACCCTCGGGTTGGGTGATCTCGAGGGGCTTCAGGTCCTGGCGGAGCGGGCCCGCGTCCTCGGGGTAGTAGCTGCCGCCTTGGCGCGGCAGCGGCACCACGCCGGTGTCGACGACTTCGAGCACCTCGCCGCGGGCCATGTCGACGAAGGCGACGACCCCCTCGACGGGCCGGGCGTAGCCGTTGTCGTCGGGGCGCTCGCGGACATAGCAGAGGCAGCGACAGATGCGACGTCCCTCTTCGTGCGACACGCCGAACGACCCAGCCGGCCAGGGGTCGATCTGCACCGTGTTGAGGTCTTCGATGCCGCGCCGGCGCATGGCCTGCTGCCAGGCCTCGTCCTCCTGCAGCGCCAGGATGGCGGTGATCGACTCCTCGAACAGGAGCCCCGGCCGCATCCCGGGGGCGTCGGCCACGCTGAGTGCGCCGGTGGCGGGCGTGGCCAGCATCTCGAGCACGTGGGCGTCGGGGCCCGTCACCACCATCATCCGCACCGTCCGGGTGTCGGGTGTCCCCGGGACCCACGCCCGCACGTCGTCCTTGGTGGGCCAGGCGAGGCCGATGTAGGCGAAGCGGGCCGCGTCGGTGAAGCGGGGGTGGGCCCGGGCCATGGCCACGGCCGCCTCGATCTCGCCCGCGGTGAGCGGCGCCAGGGGATGGGTCTCACCCGTGGGCGACGACACCCCGGTCGATGACGACGTCTGCACCACGAGTTCCCCCCTCCGGGTTCCGACCGGCCCGGATGACGTCGGTGCACGGTCGCCGCCGCCAACGTAGGGCGGGGCCTCGCCGCCGGGCAATTGGCCCGATGTCTCCCGCCGCCACGCCGTGGCGCTCAGGTCGAGGAAGGCGGAGGGACCGGGGGGAGCCTGATGCCGAGGGACTCGGCGTGGCGGCGTGCGTCGGCTTCGAGGGCGTCGGCCCGGTCGTGGTCGCCGCCACTGCGGCGCAGGGCGGCGGCGAGCATCTGCTCGGTCACCGCCGCAAAGGGGCGCGCCCCCATGTCCAGGTGGCGCACCACCGCTTGCTCGAGATGCATCGTCGCCTCGTCGTCGCGGCCGAGAAGCAGCGCGAGGGCCCCGAGGTGCAACGAGGCGGCCCCGAGGAAGGTGGCCTGCCCGGCCCGGCAGTTGTGCGCGGCGTAGGGCTCGACCATGTCGTAGAGCGCGCCGGCCCAACGCCGGTCGGCGAGGTTCAGGCTCGTCTGCACGAGGCCCACCACCAAGAGCCACCAGTGGAAGTGACGGTCCTCGGCCGCCACCACCTCGGGCGAGAGCCGGTCGAGTGCCACGCGCGCCTGGTCCGGCTCGCCGATCTCGCTCGCCACCCACGCCACGAGCGCCGTCTCCCCGGCCGAAGCCCGCCCCGTCCGTCCGATCTCGAGCAGGATCCGCAACTCCTCCATGCGGCCCTGGAGCCAGCGCCACGGGAGCGACAGCCCCACGTACAGGGCGTTCAGATGGGAGTGCTCGGTGCGCTCCAGGATGGCGACGGCATCGGACGCCGACTGCTCGGCGTCGGCGTACCTGCCCTCGATGCCGGCCACGAGGCTGTCCCACATGCACTGCAGGCGCAGGTACTCCGGTTGCCGCACGCGCTGGGCCAAGGCGCCGAGGGCTCGGGCCGTCTCCTTCGAGGCGGCGAAGTCGCCCACCTCGAAGCGGCTGTGCAGCTCGCACTTGAGCCCGTGCAGCGTGACCTCGCGATCGCCCGTCTCCTCGCCGATGTGGCGGATCTCGAGCGCCACCGCCAATTGGCCCTCGGGGTCGTCGGGGCCGTCGAGGGCCCAGTACCGGTAGCCGAGCACGGCGGCCAGGGTTCCCGGGTCCCCCAGGCGCCGGGCCATGGCCACGGCCTCGCCCGCCAGCGCGGCGCGCTCGGCGCGGGGGCGCTCGAAGTGGCCCCACTGGGCCAGGCGGCCGAGCACGAGGGCTCGCGCCCGCCCGTCCGCGTCGGGCAGGGCGGCGAGCGCCGACTCGAGCAGGGCACGGGCCTCGGGGTTGGGTTCGGACCCGGCGGGGAGCACGCCCCCGTACCCGAGGGCGGCTTCGGCCACCAGATCGGCGCTCGCCGCGGCGCTGGCCGTGGCGAAGGCGTCGAGGAAGCACACGTCGGCCTCGCCGGTGCGACCGGCCCGCACGTAGGCGGCGCCGATGGCGAGCAGCAGGCGGCAGCGCTCGAGCTCCTGACCGGGGCGGTAGACGGTGACGATCTCGAGGGCGCGAGCCAGGTAGTCGGCGGCCGCTTCGTACGCGACACGCTGCAGCGCATCCTCGGCCGCGATGTGCAGGTACCGCAATGCGTCCTCGGTGCCACCGGCGCTGGCGCCGAGGAAGAAGTGAACGGCGAGCTCTGCGGCGTGGTGCGGTGCCTCGGCGCCGTAGCGCGCCGCCAGGGCTTCGCCCATCCGGCGGTGCAGGCGCGCCCGCCGGCTCAGTCCCGTGTCCTCGTACAGCGCCTGGCGGACCACGGCGTGGGCGAAGCGATGCGTGTCGAAGGCGCGTGAGCTCTCGTGCACCACGGCGGCGGCGCGCGCCTCGTCGAGCGCCATGAGCAGCGTCTCGTCGTCGCAGTCCACGGCCCGGCCCACGGTGTCGATGTCGAACTCCTCACCCATGACCGACGCGGCCGTCAGGATGCGCATGCACACGCCCGACAGGTGCCGCAGGCGCCAGTGCACGACGTCGCGAAGGCGGTCGGGCAGGAACGGCTCGTCGACTCCTGTGGCCGACCACGCCTCGAGCGAGCGTCCCCCCTCGTCGAGGTCGCGCACCACCTCGTGCAGGAAGAAGGGGTTGCCCCCGGTGCGGCGCTGCAGATTGGCCGTCCCCGCCGCCTCGCTGTCCGACAGGGCACGGCCCAGCTCCGCCTCCACCAGCTGGCGCGTCTCGGCCTCCGACAGGCCACCGAGCGCCACGTTCTCGACGTACGCGGTGCGCCGTATCCCCGCCAGGCACTCCGAGAACCAGCCGGGCACGTTGGCCTCGGTGGGCCGGTAGGTGGCGACGATCATCACCTGGGTGAGAGAGGCCGAGCGCAGCAGGTACTCGAGCAGCAGCATCGAGGGCCGGTCGGCCCAGTGCAGGTCGTCCAGGACGAGCATGAGGCGCCGCCGGGCGGCCATGGCGTCGACCCAGCGCCGCACGGCGTCGAAGACCCGGTAGCGGTCCCCGTCGTCGTCGGCTCCGGCCGCCCCCTCGGCCACAGAGGCCGTGGAGGGCTCGGGCCCCGGTCCCCCCTCGAGGAGCTCGGGGACGATGCGGGCCAGGCCGGGCAAGAGCGGGCCCACGTCGGCCCGAACCAGCTGGCGGGGGGCTTCCTGGGCGTAACGGCCCAGGGCCTCGCGAAAGGCCTGGTAGGGACAGAGCGGCTCCTCGTCCCAGCGGCCGTGCAGGACGAGGTCGCCGGCGGCGTCGAACTCGCGGGCCATCTCGGCGGTGAGCCGTGTCTTGCCGATGCCGGGCTCGCCCGTCACGAGGACCAGGACCCGCTCCCCCTTGGCGGCACGCCGGCGCGCCGCCCTGGTGATGTCGAGCTCGAGGTGGCGGCCCACGAACCCGGCGTCGCCGGGCGCCACCCACGACAGGTCCGAGCGCTCCTCGTCCGCTCCGACGGCCACGTCGAGCGGGCCCGGCTCTCGGCCCCGGAAGGGGGCTCCGACGGGGGAGGGAACCCCGCCGCGGATGTGCCGGGCTCCGGTGGTGGACCAGGGCCGGAGGGGGCCACGCGGCGCCGGCGACCAGTCGAGCTCGGTGTCGTGGCGGAGGATGGCCTGCTCCAGGGCGGTGACCGCCGGTCCCGGCTCGATGCCGAGCTCCTCCTTGAGCACTGCCCGCAGTCGCGAGTAGCAGCGCAGGGCGTCGGCCTGGGAGCCCGACCGGTACCGGGCCAGCATGAGCTGGGCCCAGAACCCCTCCTCGTAGGGGTACTCGGACACGAGACTCTCGAGCTCGGCCACGACCTCGCCATGGTGGCCGACGGCCAGGTCGGCCTCCAGCCGATCGCCCAGGGCCGACAGGCGGGCGGCCTCGAGGCGCGTCACCTGAGAGGGGACGAAGGGGACGGCCCCGAGACCGCCGAGCGGTGGGCCGCGCCACAGGTCGAGGGCGTCACGCAGGGCCTGCCCGACCCCAGACATGTCCCCCGCACCCTGAGCGGTCCGGGCCACAGCCACCAGATGGGTGAAGGCGGCCAGGTCCACCGCCACGTCCTCCTCATCCAGGGCGTAGCCGCTTCCCACCCGGACGATGTGGCGGCCGTCGTCACCGAGCGTGCGCCGGAGCCGGTAGACGAGGCCCTGCAGGCTGGCCAGGGCGTCGCGCGGGACGTTGTCGCCCCACAGGTCGTCCACGAGCCGGGTGCTCGCCACCGGTTGGCCGGGATCGAGGGCGAGACGGGCCAGCAGGGCACGTTCCAGTGGTCGGGTGAGCGCCACCTTCGTGCCGTCGGCATCGACCTCGACCGGACCCAGCAAACGAATGGCGATCACGAGTGTCGTGCCCCCCTCCAGGTCGCCCCGGCACTGGAAAGTCTACGCGGCGGGCCGTTTGCGCCCTGGTCCGGCCCCGACTTCCCGCCCACGGGAGGCGGGTGACCGCGGATCGTGGTACCAGGTCGGGCATGGTGGTTCGCTGTGAGTCGCCTGTCGGTGCCATGTGAGCGGGCCGTCCGAAGCTGGGGGCGAGGGAGCGGGGCAGCGGCACATGCCCCCCACGTGCTGAACCCGCAAACTCGTAGGGGCGGGCCGGTGGGGAGCCTTGTGTCCCCCACCGGCTCCAGCCCTGGTGGACCGCCTGTTTCGGCCACGGACGACCACGGGTCTCCATCACCTTGTCCGTCGTCTCTTCGCCGCCGCCTCCTCCGGCCTGTCGGGAAGGTCAACCGGTCCAGATCCCTCCGCTCGACTGTGTGCGTCCGCTGCCCGTCAGGGGCGGGCGGAGGACGGGACCCCCGTGAGCCACGCCCGTGCCGATCGTGATCCGGACCGCGGTCCTGGTGAGGACGCCGTGACGACGCGCCCGGCGGCGGTGGTGGTGGGTGGCGCTCGACGGCGGCATGCGTGGGTGCTGGCGCCGGCGGTGGAGGACCGGAGCTCGGTGCGCTCCGCTGTCAACATGTGTTGCGCGCCTACGGAGCGACGTTCGTCGGCGCAACCCACCGCACGCGTCTTTTGGCTCCGGATCGCGCACCGTGCACCCACGGGCTGACCACAGGTGTGCGGCTATCGCACCGCAGCACGCCCGGCGCACTCGGGCGCGGTTCGAGTGCGCCACCACGCTCCACCTGCGCTCATGCGGGTTTGGACATCTTCGAAGCATGGTAGGTATCGCTCACTGTGAATGACATGAGGATGAGGCACGTTGTCGATCCTGTGGGCGTTGCGCCCTAATTCACCAACAACAGCGCACTTTTGATGCGTGGGACGCGTAGAGCGGGAATGCTAAAGTGCCATCGGGGCATGTGGTCGATCTATCACTGGATCGAGCTCTGACGAAGCGCGCCCCTCCTTCGAGGAGGTCATGAGTGCCACGGGACCAGGGAGTCCGCAATCGGATCGTCGAGTACCTCGCGCAACACGGTGCGGTCGAAGACACGAGTGGCAAGGCGACAGCCGTGCTCAAGCAGGCGATCGCCTATGAGGGTACCGACGCCGGTTTCACTCAGGTCGTGGCGGCAATGGCGAAGGCGGGCCTGCTCGATCGACGCATAAAGGGAAAGCGGACCTATCGCATCGCGTCGTCGGGGAACGCAACTTCCAATGGTGCGACGGCTGCCACCGCCCGCGGTGTCATGGCCGTGGCATCGAACGGCGCGATGACCGAGAACGGAACGCTCGACTACGACGAGCTCGCCGCCGCGCTCCTGGCACGCGTGGCGCGTGCCGCCAGTGCCCCGGCCGAGGGCGCAGACTCCACCTCGTGGGCCCGCCGCCGGCTGGAGCAGCTCGAGGCCCGCAACACCACACTGCAACGCGACATCGCGCGGGCGAACGCCGAAACCGAATCGGTGGTGGCGGAGCGTGACGCGCTGCGTGACCAGCTCGAGGCGGCACAGCACAACCTCGAGCTCCTGACGGATCGACTCAAGGAGCCGCAGCGCCAACACGGACGCGCCGCCGACCGCCTGGGTCCCGACGAGCAGACGCTGCTCCATCAGCTGCGCCACCGGCGCGAGCCGACTCGCTCGAGGTCACCCGAACGGGCCAGCTGACCAGAGTCTGACTCGTCGCCCGCGAAGGGGCGACGACGCACCTACCCGCCGACTGCTGACCTGCGGCGATCTGCAATGATGCGGGCACGCCGAAGACCGCGCGCGCCGGCGCCGCGGACGTGGGGAGCATGCAATGCCTGGGATGGGCACCTTCCTGCAGACCAAGAACCCGGTCGTGGTCTCGGCCTTCCACACCGCCCTGCTCCATCAGGTCTTCGTCATCGGGCTCGTCCTGCTCGTCGTGTCGTTGGCTTGGAACGTCGTGCGCACGTCGCAATATCGCCGGGCCGTGGCGTCGGGTGCGGTCGCCGCGCTGCGCACGCCGGTGGGGGCGGCGGAACCGCTCGCACGCCGGGTGCTGCGTGTGGGATTCGGGTTGCTGTGGCTCCTCGACGGGCTTCTCCAACTCCAGGCCGGTATGCCCCTCGGCTTGCCCGGCAGCGTCGTCCAGCCCTCGGCTGACGCCTCGCCCGCATGGGTGCAGCACGTGGTGAACGTGGGGGTGACGATCTGGTCCGACCACCCGGTCCAGGCGGCGGCGTCGGTGGTGTGGATCCAACTCGGGCTGGGCGCCTTTCTGCTCCTGGCACCGCGTGGACGGTGGTCGTGCTTCGCCGGGGTCACCTCGCTGTCCTGGGGCCTCGTCGTCTGGGTGTTCGGTGAGGGGTTCGGCGGCGTCTTCGGGCACGGACCGTCATGGCTCTTCGGGACCCCGGGGGCGGCACTGCTGTACTGCGTGGCGGGCGCGCTCGTGGCGCTGCCCGAATCGGCGTGGACCGGACCGAGATTGGGCCGGATCATGGCGCGGTGCACGGGAGCGTTCCTGCTCGGCATGGCGCTCCTCGAAGCTTGGCCCGGACGGGGGTCGTGGCAGGGTTCGTCGCCACGGGCACCCACCGGCACGCTGACCACCATGGTGCGGCAGATGGCGCAGACGTCGCAGCCGGGTCCGCTGGCCACGCTGCTCCGGGCGTTCGGGCGATTCGACGCCGCTCACGGCTTCGCCGTCAATCTCGTCGTGGTGGTGGTGCTCGCCGGCACCGGCGTCGCCTTCTGCGTGGCCGACCGGCGCGTGCTGCTCCCCGCCACCGTGGCCGTGGTGGTCCTGTGCGCGGCCGACTGGGTCCTCGTGCAGGATCTCGGGTTCTTCGGCGGCGTCGGCACCGATCCCAATTCGATGGTCCCGACTATCGTCCTGGTGACGGCGGCGTATCTGGCCTTCGCACGCGCCGGGGCCCGTGCCGTCGTGGTCGAACCGACCGTGGCCGAGCCGGCGGTGGCCGCGGTGGCAGGGGGTGGGCGGCCGTGGTGGGACCGGCTCACCCCGGGCTATCTCAACCGGCTGGCGGCGGGGACGGCGGCTATGGGCATCGTCCTCGTGGGTGCCATCCCCATGGCGGCGGCATCGGTCAACCCCCACGCCGACCCCATCCTGGCCGAGGCGGTCGACGGCACCCCCGACATCACGAACGTCGCCGCGCCCGCCTTCGACCTCGTCGATCAGCGCGGTCGCCCCGTATCGCTGTCGAGCCTGCGGGGGCGGACGATCGCACTCACGTTCCTGGACCCGGTGTGCACGTCGGACTGCCCCGTCATCGCCCAGGCATTCCACGCCGCCGACACCTTGCTCGGTGCCGACGCCCGCAAGGTGGTGTTCGCCGCGGTGGTGGCCAATCCCATCTACCGGGCTGTGTCGTTCACCGATGCCTTCGATCGCCAGGAGGGGCTCGAGCGCGTGCCCAATTGGTTGTTCCTGACGGGTTCGCTCCCGTCCCTCCAGGCGGTGTGGGCGCGCTACGGCGTCGAGGTGGATGTGTCGGGTGGCGGCGCCATGGTCGACCACAGCGACCTCGCCTACCTCATCGATGCCGACGGCCACACCCGGGAGGTCCTGAGCGCCGACCCCGGCGACGGCACCGCCGCCCACTCGTCGTTCTCCGTCTACCTGGCCAACGCGCTCGAGCACGTCATCACGCCATGAGGGCGCGCCGGCCGATGGGCGCTCGCCGTCCGGCGCTCGCCGCGGTCCGGGGTGTGGTCGCCGTGTCCGTCGTGCTGGCCGTCGGGCTGACGTCGTGCGCCGGTTCGCCGCGGGCGGCGACACCCCTGCGTGCCGGTGTGCCGACGCTGAGCATCCCGCTCGACACCACGCTGGCCACGCCGTCGGCCACGGTGGCGGTGGTGGCCATGGGCACGCTGCGCCAGCCCGACAACACGTTCTGGCAGCTCTTCACCCGGCCCGCCGGCGCCACCGCCTGGACGCTCACCCCCACACCCACCGCGACGTCGCCCACACCGTCGGGGAGCTCGTTTGCCGCGTTGGCGCTCGTCCGCGCCGGTGGCGGCGAGGTGCTCGGGGGCAGCGGTGACATCTCGGCCTGGACCACGCTCGTTCGCCGGTCCAGCCTGGCGTCGAGCCCGGCCGGGCGGGCCTGCAGGGCGGGCCGCATGACCGCCGTCTCGCTCGACGCCGCCGACGAGGCCCTGGTCGGGTCGACGTGCGCAGCGCCCGATGCCGTGGGGATCTTCGGGGACGTGGACGGCACGTGGCGTGACGTGGGGCCGACCCTGAGGGGGACGGCGTCGGTCGTGCTCCGCCTCACCTCGGTGGCGGGCTCCACCGATGCGCTGGTGGCGGTGCGGGGGACAGCAGGTGGCACGAGCCTCGTGTCGCTGGCGGGAGCGCCCGGGGGGACGTGGGCACGCTCGGCGCCCCTGGCGCTCGGTGCCGGCGACCGCATCGTGTCGACGGGCGTCGGGCAGGGGGGTGGTTTCGTCGTGGTGACGTCGACGTCGGGCCGGCTCGCTGCGGACGAGGAGTCGGGCCCGGCCGGTGCCTGGAGCCGCCTGCCCACCCCACCCCCGGGGACCGCCGCCGTGGCCGTGAGCGGCCCGGACCGGATCGACGCCCTCAGCGTCGCCTCGGTCCGGTTCACCGACTGGGGCCTCGCACCTGCAGGCGACAGATGGGTCAAGCTCGGCACCGTGGAGGTGCCCATCGAATTCGGGTCGTCGTCGTGACGCCGTCGACGGGGACTGGGCCGACGGCGAGGGGTCCGGGGACGAGGGCGCCATGTCGTACCTGACCGGCCACTGGTCGTTCGACCCCTTCGTGGTGGTCGTGGCCGTCACCGTGGCCGCCCACGAGATCGGCCTCGCCCGCCTGCGGCGGCGCTCCACCCCCGCCCGCACCCGGCTGCGGCGGCGACGGTCCCTGGCGTTCTACGCCGGACTGGCCCTGCTGCTCCTGGCCGTCGTGTCCCCGCTCGACTACTACGCCGACGACTACTTCTTCGTCCACATGATCGAGCACATCCTCATCGCCTTTTACGCCCCCATCCTGATCGTGGTGGGCGCTCCTTGGATCCCCCTCGCCTTCGCCCTGCCGGTGGGGCTGCGGCGCCGGCTGGGCAGGGCGCTGTTGCTGGGACGGTGGTCTGGGGCGCGCCGGGCCGTGGGCCGGGCGATCCTCAACCCGTGGACGGCCCTCGTCGCATTCAACGCCTCGATGGTGCTGTGGCACCTTCCGGTCTTGTTCGACCTGGCCCAGAACAACCAGGCCGTCCACATCTGGCTCATGCACGGGAGCTTCTTCGTGACCGGCGTGCTGTTCTGGCTCCAGATCATCCCCTCGTACCCGCTCCGGCCCCGGGCGTCGCTCGTGTGGCAGGGCGGCGCCATCGTCGCCACCAACGTGGCCATGTTCGTGCTGGCCATGGCCATGAG
>JBEKVE010000070.1:0-15241 GCA_049514335.1 Acidimicrobiales bacterium | reverse complement strand
CGGGGGATCCCATCACCCTCACCACCGACGCCGGTGAGGTGCTCCAGTACGTCGTGACCCAGGGCCCGACGGTGGTGTCCCCGAACGACGTCGGGGTCCTCAACTACTTCGGTGACGACCGCTTGACGTTGACCACCTGCAATCCCCGCTTCTCCTCCACCTCGCGGCTCGTGGTGGTGGCCCTGCTGCGCGAGCCGAAGGGGACGAGCGACGCGCCGGTGACGGCCCCCGCCGGATACGCCCGCCGGTCGTCACGCCCCATCAGCGGCGGTTCGGTGGGGTGGAACCTGCTCTACCTGCTGCCCGTGCTGCTCATGCTCGGCCTCATGGTGCTGCTGGGTTTTGCCAACAAGCGCGCCGCGCACTACTACGGCCGCGTGGGACGGTGGCTCGTGCTCGTCCCGGTGTGGGTTGCCGTCACCTACCTGTTGTTCGGCTTCCTGACCAGCCTGCTGCCCACCACGCTCTGAGGGTCCGACGCCGCTCCGGGAACCGTCCTCAGGAGCGTTCCGGTGTCGCCGCCGAGGCCAGGCCGCGGTAGCGGAGCACGGCGATCACGCACCAGATGGCCTCGACCACGCCGAAAGGCCATGCGCCACTGGCGAACCCGTAGCTGCTCGACAGCGCGCACCCCAGGGCGAAGGCTGCCACGAAGCGCGCCCCGCGTCGCTCGAGGGCGTACATGAGCATCATGAAGCTCAGGACCGCCACGCCGTAGATGGTCAGCACGATCGCCACCCTACGAGCCCACTGCGGCCGCACCCCAGCCGGCGTGGAAGCGGTACCGAGGACCCAGGCGCACCCCGGCGATCAGCCGGGCCCGCCAGGCGTGGCGCGGTTCAGCGACCCTGCCAGCGCGTGAGGAGCCCGGGGTTCTCCTTCGCCAGGTGCCGGGGACGGCGGGGCGCCGGGCGCAGCGCGTCCCAGTAGCCACCCGACGACTCGGGGGGCGCCGGTGGCTCGGTCTGTGCGGCCACCGGGTCCGCCTGTGCCGCCACGGGTTCGGCGTAGGACACTGCCGGCTCGGCCGGCACCGGCTGCGTCGAAGGCTGGACCGGGAGCGGGTGTACCGGGGCGACGACCGGTTGCTGCTGCGCCGCCGCCGCCGGCTGCACGACGGTGGATGGCGTGACGCCCACATCGACGGACCGACGCTCGTACGGTGTCGGCTGCTCGACCTGCGTGGCGATGCTGCGGTTGAGCGCCGAGAGCTCGCGCAGCAGCTCGTTGTTCACGCGTCCGAACCCGTCGATGGTGGCTTGGAGCTGCCGTACCGCCTCGGGCGGGATCTTGTTCGTGCGCTCCGCCTCGTTCTGGGCTTCGATGACCAACCGGCTCGCCTCGTCCCGGGCGGCGGCGACGATGCGCGACGCCTCGAACTCCGCCTCGGCCAGCATGTTGCGGCCCAGCTCCTCGGCCTCGCCGATGGCGCGGTCGACGAAGTCCTGGGCCCGGACGAAGAGCTGGCCGATCTGTTCCTCGATGCGGCGGTTGTCCGCTGCCTTGGTGATCGAGGACTCCAGGCGCTCGAGCAGATCCTTGAGCCCGTCGAGCGCGCCGGCGGCGTGGCGCACCGTTTCGCCCACCGCCTCGAAGGCGTGGTCGTCGAGGCTGGTCGTGGGGCCGAGGTCCGAAGCCCGCGGGAGGGGGCGGTCGGACGGCTCGGCGAACGACATGGACATCAGCGCCTCCGGCGACGTCTGGGAGGGATCTCTGGTGGGGTTGCCCGGCCCGCGACACGGCCCCGACACCCCGTTTTCCCCAAAAAGGGTAACACGCACCGTGACCGGTTTGGGTTGCCGGAAAGTGAAATTCCCCTGGCAGGAGTGACATTCATGTGACTACCGAGTCCCCTGGCGACCGCCGGGGGGCCACCGAAACGGCCGCGATCCATTCATCGGGATTTGGCCGGGCGGTCGCCTGGGCGACACGGGGCGTTCACCCTGGCCCCATAGGGTTCGGGGTGCCAGCCAAGCCTCTCACAGCCTCGCCACGGCAGCTCTTCCCCCACAGCAGGCGTGGTTCAGACGGTGCTCGGACACACCTGAACCCGCTGCGCTGTGCGCCGCCGATCGGTGGGCCCGGCGTGCGTGGACGTCGGTGCCCACCGACCGGCAGCGCGGGCCTGCGGCATGACGCGCAGTGGTCACCATCTCGTCACCTGACGTTCGCGTGCGGCCCCTGTCATCGACGGATCGGGACCGGTTGCTACGTTTCCCGGCGTGCACCCCCGTCCGTGGCGCGAGCACCTGGCGCCGGGGACTGCGCTCGAGATCGCCGACCTCACCGCGGCGGGGAGCCTGCCGGCGACATGGGCGGCGCGGTGGTCCGCCCAACCGGGCGCGGCGCTCCTGTGGGACGGCACGGCGGCGGGGGACGGGTGGTGCCGGGCAGGGGCCTTCGACGACGTCACGCGGGCCCTGGCGGGCCGCCTCGGGCGCCTCGGACTGGCGGCGGGGGACCGCCTGCTGTGGAGCACGACGTCCTCGGTGGCGGCCGCGGCGGTCAACGTGGCCGCCCTGCGCGCCGGGATCGTGGTGGTCCCGGTCAACCCCCTCTACACCGAGCGTGAGCTCGCCCACCTGGTGCAGGACGTGGGCCCGGCAGCGGCGGTGGTGGACGACGAGGGGCGCGCCGGTCTGGTGTCGGCGGCATCCGGGGGCCGCGTGCAGGTGCTCGACTGCGAGCTGCACGTCGTGCACGGGCGCAGCGGGGGCGACGCCCACAACGACGGCGCACCGGTGCTCGATGCCGCCCGGCCCGGCGATCCGGCCCTGATCGCCTACACCTCGGGGACCACGGGTGCGCCCAAGGGCGCCGTGCTCAGCCACGGCAACCTGCTGGCCAACAGCGAGTCGGTCGCCCGCACCTGGCGGTGGGGGGAAGGCGACCGCCTGGTCCATGCCCTCCCCATCTTCCACGGGCACGGCCTGTGCGTGGCGCTGTACACGTCGTTGCTGGTCGGCTCCTCGGTGGTGCTGCTGCCCCGCTTCGACCCGGGCGCGGTCCTCGACGCCTGCGCCGAGCACGACGCCACCCTCTTCTTCGGCGTCCCCACCATGTACCACCGCCTGGTGTCGTCGGGCCGGGTGGGGGAGCTGGCCCGCCTTCGCCTGGCGGTGTCGGGCTCGGCCCCCCTGGCCGCCGACCTGCACGAGGCCGTGCGCCGGGCGGGGCGCGTCGAGGTGCTCGAGCGCTACGGCATGACCGAGACGCTCATGACGCTGTCGAACCCCTACGACGGCGAGCGCCGGCCCGGCACGGTGGGGTTCCCTTTTCCCGGGGTGGAGGCCCGGCTCCTCGACGGCGAGATCCAGGTCAAGGGGCCCGCTGTCTTCGACGGCTACTGGCAGCGCCCGGCGGCGACGGCCGAGGCCTTCACCGACGGGTGGTTCGGGACCGCGGACCTGGCCGAGGTGGACGACGGGTACGTCCGCATCCTCGGCCGCAGCAGCGAGCTCGTGATCTCGGGGGGGTACAACGTCTACCCGGCCGAGGTCGAGGACGTGCTCCTCGGCCACCCCTCGGTGCTCGAGGTGGCGGTCACCGGCACCCCGTCGGACGAATGGGGCGAGGTGGTGACCGCCTGGGTCGTGCCCGACGGGGCCACCCCCCTCGATACCGCCGCGGTCCTCGCCTACGCCGGAGAGCGCCTGGCCGCCTACAAGCGGCCACGCATCGTGCACGTCGTCGACACCCTTCCCCGCAATGCCATGGGTAAGGTGCTGCGGTCCGCGTTGCACTGAACGCCAGGGACGTTCGGCCCTGCCCGGCGGGGCCCCGGATTCGTAGGGTGAGATGCGCACCCGAAAGTGTGGACATGAAGACGTGGAACGCCCTTGTCGGCCAGGAACCGCAGCAGGTCAGGCCGTCGGCCGATAGGTCCTGGGCGCTGCGCTTCTGTGGGATCACCCACCGCTACGGCCGGCACGTGGCGCTCAACGACCTCGACCTCGAGGTGGCGTGCGGCGAGACCCTGGCGCTGCTCGGGCCCAACGGGGCGGGCAAGTCCACCACCATCTCGCTCCTCCTCGGGCTGCTGCGCCCCACCGCCGGCTCGGTGGAGGTGCTGGGCACGACGCCCAGGCGGGCCGTGGCCGAAGGCCGGGTGGGGGCGATGCTCCAGACCGGATCGGGCAGTGGCCTTCCCCCCGGGGTGCGAGTGGACGCCACGCTGCGCCTCGTGCGCCGCCTCTACCGGGACCCCGCCCCCTTCGACGTCACGGTGGAGCGGGCCGGGATCGGGCCGTTCCTCGGCCGCCAGACCCAGCGTCTGTCGGGAGGCCAGGCCCAGCGGGTGCGCTTCGCCATCGCCATCGCCGGCGATCCCGAGCTCGTGTTCCTGGACGAGCCCACGGCGGCCATGGACGTGGAGGGACGCCGCTCGTTCTGGCGCATGATCCGCGAGTTCGCCGACGAGGGCCGCACCATCGTCTTCGCCACGCACCACCTCCACGAGGCCGACCAGATCGCCGACCGGGTGGTGGTGGTCAACCACGGACGGGTGGTGGCCGACGGTCCCGGCGCGGCGTTGAAGGCGGCGCACGCCGCTCGCAAGGTGCGCTTCGTGTGCGAGCACCCCGCCGTGGCGGTGCTCGACGAGCTCGAAGGGGTCACCGACGTCGAGGTGCGCGGCACGTGTGTCACCATCGACTCCCTCGACCCCGACGCCACGGTGCGCGACCTCGTCCGGCGCCGCGTCGCCTTCCACGACCTCGAGGTGACCGGGGCCGGGCTCGAGGAGGCGTTCGTGGCGCTGACCCGCCACGACGGCCGGGCCGACGGGGCATGCGACCGGTGACCCCCCTGCTCTCCTTCGGGCGCTTCGAGGTCGGCCGGCTGCTGCGCAGCTGGAAGTTCCTCATCATCACGGTGGGGTTCCCCGTCATCTTCTACATGCTGTTCCTGGGGGACCGGCGCGCCAGTGAGGTGGTGTCGGGCACCGTGCCGTGGCGCGTCTATCTCATGGTGTCGATGTGCTCCTTCGGTTCCTTGGTGGCCGCTCTCACCGCCGGCGGGGCGCGGCTGTCGGCCGAGCGCACGTCGGGGTGGGCCCGGCAGCTCCGCCTGACACCCATCCCGGCATGGTCCTACGTGGCCACCAAGGTGACGGCCAGCATGCTCGTCATCCTCCCCGTGATCGTGCTGGTGGAGGTGGTGGGGGCGGCCTTCGGCGGTGTCCACATGGCTCTGGCCACGTGGATCGAGCTGAGTGCGCTGTTGTGGGTGACGGCACTTCCCCTTGCGGTTCTGGGGGTCTTCATCGGGTTCATGGTGCACGCCGAGACGGCGTTCCCGGTGGTGACCGCCCTCATGTTCGTGCTCGGCTACTTCGGCGGCCTGTTCAATCCCGTGAGCAGCATGCCGGGCGCGCTGCGCACCACGGCGCGCCTGCTGCCGAGCTTCAACCACGCCGCCCTCGGGCTCGACCTCCTCGACGGCCAGAGCCTCGGGCTCGAGCACTGGGTGGTGCTCGTCGCCTATGCGGCCGTGCTCAGCCTGGCCATCATCGTGAAGCACCGCGTCGAGGAGGCCCGGGGACTGGCATAGCGCCCGGCCTGGCGGCGGAGCGGCTCACTCCGAGCGGAGGAGCACCGCCGTGCGGGTGCGGGCCGCCACGCGTGCGGGCACGGCGGCCACCACGTTGGCGAGCACGAGCCCGGCCACGGCCACGAGCGCCACCGACAGGGCGGGCACGCTCGGAGCGGGGACGGCGTGGATGTCGCGGGCGAAGAGGTCCCACAGCCATCGACCGAGCACGATGCCGAGGGGGACGCCCACGACGGTGCCGACGGCCACGGCGATGGTGGAGTGCCACGCCACGGTGGCGGCCAGCTGCCGACGGGTGAAGCCGAGCGTCTTGAGCAGCGCCAGATCACGCCGTCGACGGCGGACCGATGCCACCAGGGTGAGCGCCAGCGCCACCACCGAGCCGATGGCCAGGCCGGCGCCCAGGAAGGCCGGGATGGCCCCGAGCGAGCGGTAGTTCACGATCTCGGCCGGGCGCAGGACCTTGGTCACCGCCACGCCGAAGTTGGCGGTGTTGGACGTGGCGGCGGCGATGGCGCCGAGCCCGCGCATGGCGGTGGCGTTGTCGACGCCGGGGCGCAGGCGAAGGAGGACGGCATTGGGGCCCGGCAGCGGGTCGTCGAAGGGGTTCCGGTCGATGGACGGGATGAGTCGGGTGGGAAGCAGCGCTCCGGTCCCCATCTCCAGATGCGGGCCGCCGTTGCTCCCGAGCGTCGGCATGGTGGCGGTCCCCACCACCCGCAGGGGCGTGGCGGTGCCGGCGAAGCGCACCGTCACCCATGAGCCGAGGTGCACGTGCAGCTGCGCCAACGTCACCGCTCCCAGGACGACCTGGTTGCTCCCGGCCAGCCCGTGACCCGACAGCACGGGGGGTTGCACCGCAGCCTGGGCCGGGCTCTCCCCGAGCACCGGGACCGACTGGCCGTCGATCGACATGTCGGCGGTGTAGATGGGCGACCACTGGGCCACGGCGCGGTCGCGGTCGAGCAGGGTGGTCACCTGGTGCTCGGGGATGTCGCCGCCGGACGACACGAGCGCCGCGTCCCAGTTCCACCCGTACAGGGTGGGGTGCGACACGAGCGAGTCGAGGCTGGCGCCGAAGATGAGCGTGGCGATCACCGCCACCACGGCCAGGCAGGTGCCGAGCATGGCCGAGCGCACCGGCACCGCCTCGGCGCCCGTGCCCGACTCGAGGGCGAAGCGCGCGCCGGTGAGCACGGGGGCGGGTACCCCCATCGCACCCGCCACGCTCACCACCCGGCTCGGGCGGTCGATGCGAAGCCGGTTGCGCCGCTCGAGCCGCTGCGGCGCGGTGCGCACGGCGACGAAGCACGCCAGCAGGCTGAGGCCCACCACCAGCACGAGGGCGCCGAGGCCGAGGACGGTCCAGTCGGCGTGCACGCCTTTGTCGGGGTAGACGGCGCGTACCGGGCCGAGCGGCGCCAATGGCGAGAGGGCCAGCGCCACCACCACCGCCACTGCCGCGCCGAGCACCACCGCGCCCACAACGCCGGTGAGCCCGTCGCCCCAGGTCTGCACCGGCCCCGCCCCGAGGGCGCGCAGCACGGCCCGCTCGTCGGTCTCCAGGCGCAGTTGCCGCCCGATCACCTGGCCGGCGATGAGGAGGGCGGCCAGTGCCACGATGGCACCGAACGCCCCGAGGGCGATGGCCTCGGGCTTGATGGCGCGCTGGGCCTTCGCCACGACCTGAGGCCCGGTGTCGGTGAAGGGCGGGAACCCGGGCGGCAGGGCCTGTGCGATCTCACGCGCCACGGTGGCGACGGTGCGCGCTCCACCTTGCACCCGTACACCGCTCAGGCTGTAGTTGACGCAGCACTTCAGCAGCTGCCGGGTGAGGGCGGGGGTGAAGAGGTTGTTGGGGGCGCCGCTCACGTCCACGTCGTCTTCGACGATGGTGTTGTTGAACACGGCGATCCCCACCACTTTCTCGTCCACCACGCGCATGGGCTTGACCGCGGCGGTGCCGAAGGCGGGCAGTTGCGTCTGGGCATTGGTGTAGATGCCCACCGGGAGCACGCTGCCGACGTGCACCCCGAGGGCCGACGCACCGTTGGCGCTCAGCATGAGCTGGTCGGGGTTGTCGGGGTCGGCCATTCGGCCCTGCACCACCGCCACCTTGTCCTGGTGGAAGTACAGGCCGTCGACGCTGCCATATCCGTTGCCCGCCGCCGGTTCGTCGAACTTGGGGGCGTCGAGAGGGGCGCCGTCGGCCTGCAGGGGGAGGAAGTCGATACCCGACTGGCTCTCGACCCCGGTGACGTGGGGGAGACGGGCGATCTTGGCCACGAGCGCCGGCTCGTAGCCCGAGTCGTACCCGAGGGCGGGGTTGAGCACCCCGTCCGGCCCGGCCAGGGCCGAGGGGTCGGTGCTGGCCCAGAAAGTGGTGAACGACGATGCGGTGCTGCGGGCCGCGGCGATGGACCCCATGGCCAGACCGCCCACCAGCCCCGTGAGCAGGACGATGGCCAGGTAGCCGCCGAAGCGGTGGCCGAACGTGGCCCGGAGCCGGTACCAGGCGATCCTCACGGCACGGCACCGGACACGGGTGGTGTCCCCCCTCATCGCTCGGCCCCGGACGCGCCAGAGCGACGTGTCCGTGGTGGCATTGTGGCGCGCCGCGGGGAAGGGGCCAATGGGGGCACCCCGTCTCCTCGTCTGGTGCCTGCACCACCGGGGCCGACGCCGGGCGGGCGATAGGTTGGCGGCGCCATGGCGACGCTGTGTCAGGTGAGCGTGACGGCGGCCAGCGCCGAGGAGGCCGCCTGCCTGGGCACCGCCGCCGTGGAGGCGCGCCTGGCCGCCTGCGCCCAGGTGTCAGGGCCGATCGCCAGCACCTACCGGTGGCAGGGGGAGATCGAGTCGGCGCAGGAGTGGCTGTGCGTGCTCAAGACCACGGAGGCGCTGGTGGCGCCGCTCATGGAGCAGCTCCGGGCGGCGCACAGCTACGACACACCGGAGATCATCGCCACCCTCGTCGACCACGCCGACCCCGACTACGCGCTGTGGGTCGAGGCGCAGACGCTCGGCTAGCGTGCCCGGCCATGGCGACATTTCTCATGCTGTCCACGCTCGGGCCCGAGGGGATGGCGACGTTGCGGCAGAACCCTCAGCGGCTCAAGGAGGTCAACGGCGAGGTGGAGGCCATGGGGGCGCGCGTGATCGCCCAGTGGGCGCTGCTCGGCCAGTACGACTTCGCCACCGTCCTCGAGGCACCGGACGAAAAGGTGGTGACCCGGGTGGCGGTCACGCTGGGGGCGCGCGGGACGCTCAAGACCAAGACGCTCATCGCCATCCCGATCGACGAGTTCATCGAGACGGTCGGCCAGGGCTGAACGGTGCGGCGGCCCGCCCGACCGGGGGCGCCGCTTCTCAGCGGGCGCGAGGCGTGGTGCTCAGTACCACCACAGACCCTGCTTCTTTCGCTCGGGCCTGACGTCGTCGTCGGGGAACAGGTCGGGCAGGACGCTGCCGTCGGACAGGCGGCGGATGCGGTACCCGTCCTCCTCGGACTCGGCCACCTCGAAGCCGTGGCTCCAGGCGCCGACGAAACGGTTGCGCACGTCGATGCGCGTGCCGGGCGCCAGGCGGGCCGAGCGTCTGTCCGCGGGAGCGTCGATGAGGCCGTTGGTCATAGCCGTGCCCTCCTGCCTCGACCCGACCGGGGGGGAACCTGCGGTGGTGTCGGCGTCGACCTGCCCATGATGCGCACTTCGGCGCTCCACCACAAGAGCGACGTCCACAACAGCGCGCCAACGCGGGCGCACCCGGTGACCCCGTGACCCGGACCACGGGCGTGCCTGCTCCCCGGCGCCGCCCCCGCCGCGTGCCGGCCCGGCCCGGGTGGGTCCACGAGCGGGGCATGTGGGGTGCGGGGCACCGGTTGGTGGCGGGCGTGGACGAGGTCGGCCGGGGGGCATGGGCCGGCCCGCTCAGTGTGGGCGTCGCCGTGCTGGCGGAGCCTCCCCGCCGCATCCCCCGGGGGCTGCGGGACTCCAAGCAGCTGGCCGAGGCGACCCGGGAGTCGATCTTCGACGCCGTGGCGGCGTGGTGCGCGGCGTGGGCGGTGGGCCACGCCGGCCCCGACGAGTGCGACCGCCTGGGGATGACCGCCGCCTTGCGGCTGGCCACGCGGCGGGCCTTCCAGCAGCTCCCCGCAACGTTCCTGCCCGACGCCGTCGTGCTCGACGGCACGTTCGACTACGTGAGCCCGCCTGCCGTCCAGACCCTGTTCGATCCCGACGCCCCCGCCGCGGCCGCAGGTTCGGGCGAGCCGCTCGAGGCGGGGGCGGCCGGCGAGGCGGCGCTCGGTGCCCCGGGGGCGCCGCACGTGGAGACCGTCGTGAAGGCGGACGCCCGGTGCGCATCGGTGGCGGCCGCGTCGGTCCTCGCCAAGGTGACCCGGGACCGCATCATGCGGTCCAGCGCGGCCTGGTACCCACCCTTCGAGTTCGAGCGCAACAAGGGATATCCGTCACCGGCCCACCAGCGCGCCCTGTGCGGCTACGGGCTGAGCGCGGTGCACCGTCGCTCGTGGGCCTTCGTCGACAACCTGCCGTGGGAGCTCACCTCGTGGCCCGGCCCCTACCGTCCCCGGCCGGACGACCCGGGTGACAGCGCGCCCTCCGACGACACCGAGGATGCGTTTCCCGGCGACGGGGCATAGGACCTGCCGGCACGGCAGCCGCCCGCCCGTCGCTCGGCGCAAGGTGCCGGCGTTCGGCTACTTGACGGCCGGCTCCTTGGGCAGGCCCAGCACCCGCTCGCCCACGATGTTGCGCAGCACCTCGTCGGTCCCTCCCGCGATGCGCATGCCGGGAAGGCCCAGGATGGCCTGCGACCAGGCGTAGGTGCCCCACTCACCGCCGTCGGCCACGAGCTTCGGACCGAGCACCGACGACACCAGGTCGGTCATGCGGCGCATGTTGGCGGTGAGCGACATCTTGGCCAGCGACATCTCCGGTCCCGGTGCCTGGCCGGCGGCGACCCTGGCCATGGCTCGGAGGTTGGTGTAGCTCGCCACCCGCCCGTGGATGATGATCTCGGCCAGCTGCTGGCGGACGAGGGGGTCGGCCGCCTTGCCCTGGTGGCGCACCAACTCGATCAGCCGGTTGGTGCCCATGTTGCCCCCTCCCCCCGACATGCTGCCCCCGCCGATGGCGGCCCGCTCGTTCATGAGGGTGGTGAGCGCCACGCCCCACCCACCGTTCACGTCGCCCAAACGGTGGGAGTCGGGTACGCGCACGTCGGTGAAGAACACCTCGTTGAACGACGCGCCCCCCGTCATCTGGCGCAGCGGACGGATGTCCACCCCCGGCGCCCGCATGTCGACCACGAACCCGGTGAGGCCCTTGTGCTTGGGGAGGTCGGGGTCGGTCCGGCAGATGATCTCGCCGATGTCCGACAGGTGTGCCCCCGACGTCCACACCTTCTGGCCCGTCACCAGCCACTCGTCGCCGTCGCGCACCGCCCGGGTCTGCAGCCCGGCCAGGTCGCTGCCCGCGCCCGGCTCGCTGAACAGCTGGCACCCAACGATGTCACCGCGCCACAGGGCGCGAAGGTAGCGGCCCTTCACCTCGTCGGTGGCGTGGGCCAGGATCGTCGGCGCCACCATGCCCAGGCCGATGCCGAACACGCTCATGGGGGGGATTTCGAAGCCCGACTCCACGGCGTCGTAGGCGCGGGCGTGGTCGCGGGTGAGGCCCTGGCCGCCGTACTCGGTGGGACCCGTGATCCAGCCGAAGCCGGCGTCGAAGCGGGTCCGGGCCCACGTCTGGGCGGCTTCGAGCTCGGCCGCCTCTTCCTCGCGTGTGCGCTCGGGGAGCAGCGACACGTCGTCGGACCCCTCGCCCCACGCCTGCTCCACCACCACCCGGCGCTCGGCGTTGGCCTCCAGGAACGCCACGGCGGCGCGCTCGAAGTCCTTGACGGAGATGGTGTCTGCCATCGGGTGCTCCCTCGTGTGGTCCCGCCGGAGCGGGCCTCGGAGCCGGGCCGAGGCCCATCCAGCGTACCGACGCCCGGTGAACGCCCGCCAAACAGGGCCGATGGGGTAGAACAGGGTTCGATGGCCTACGTGCTCGCCGTATTGGCGGCGCTTGCCAATGCCCTGACCAGCATCCTTCAGCGGATGGGGGTCGAGTCCGCCCCGGCCGACAAGACCCTCAAGCTGAGCCTCATCACCTACGCCCTGCGGCGCAAGGTGTGGATCGCCGGTTTCGTGCTCATGATCGGGGCCTTCCTCCTGCAGTTCCTGGCGCTGCACTTCGGTCGCCTCACCACCGTCCAACCCATCCTCACCCTCGAGCTCCCCTTTCTGGTGGTGGTGCTCGGGGTGTGGTTCCGCCAGCAGCTCTCCTGGAAGGAATGGGTGGGGTCGATCGCCGCCGCCGGAGGACTCGCCGCCTTCCTCGTGCTGGCCGCCCCCTCGGGCGGGGGGGAGACGCCCGACCTCGACAGCTGGGGGATCGTGTCGTTCGCCGTGGTGGCCGGGGGCTCCTTCGCCGTGCTGCTGGCCCGCTTCGGCTCGGCGGCGTGGCGCGCCGCCTGGTTCGGCGTGGCCGGTGCCATCGCCTTCGCCTTCACCGCTGCGATCATCAAGGAGGTGAACGACGAGCTGACGGCCCGGGGCTGGGCCCATCTCTTCGTCACCTGGCCGCCCTACGCCATGGCGGGGATGGGCCTGGTGGGCATGTTCCTGGCCCAGAACGCCTTTCAGGCGGGGCCGGTCACGGCGTCGCAGTCGGCACTCGTCATCGTGGACCCCCTCGCCTCCATCGCCATCGGCATCGGGCTCTTCGGCGACACCGTCCGGGCCGGCGGGGGGTTCCTCCTGGGCGAGGTCCTGGCCATGGTGCTGCTGTCGCTCGGCGTGCTGTCGCTCGCCCGGTCGCCGCTCGTCGTGCACGTGAAGAGCGAGGACGACCCCGATCCGCACCTCCTCGGCTCCCAGGCCCGGGGCCTGTTCTCCCGCGGCCGGCACTCCGACGACGCCGACGGTGGCGGTCTGGGTGCGGGGTCGGGCACGGCCTGGGAGTCGGGATGAGCCCCCGGGCGCGCCAGGCGCGGGGAGAGAAGCAGCCGACGTCCCCGGGTGCGAGCTCGGGCACGACGGTCCGGGCCGAGCCCGAGGGCCGCTACGACCCGTGGGACGCCGTGCTCGAGCGAATCGACGACGCCGCCACGCTGGCGGGGATCGATCCCGACGTGCACTGCCTGCTCAAGGTGCCCGACCGCGTGCTCGAGGTGGCCGTGCCGGTGCGCATGGACGACGGGCACGTCGAGGTGTTCGTGGGATGGCGCATCCACCACAACACCGCCCGCGGCCCGGCCAAAGGCGGGATCCGGTTCCACCCCGACCTCCAGGCGGGCGAGGTGGCCGCCCTTGCCGCCGACATGACGCTCAAGACGGCGGTGGTGAACATCCCCTTCGGCGGGGGGAAGGGTGGTGTGCGCTGCGACCCCCGCCGGCTCACCTTGTCGGAGCTCGAGCGACTCACCCGGCGCTACACCTTCGAGATCGCCCCCCTGCTCGGTCCCGACCGTGACATCCCCGCGCCGGACGTCAACACCGACGAGCGCGTCATGGCGTGGCTCCTCGACACCCTCGACATGCTGCAGGGGCGGTCGCTTCCCGAGGTGGTGACGGGCAAGCCGTTGTCGGTGGGCGGCATGCGGCTCCACACCGGCGCCACGGCGTCGGGCGTGGTGCGCTGCGTGCGGGCGGTGTTCGCCGCGCTCGACCGGCCCGTGGCCGGGGCGCGCGCCATCGTGCAGGGCTTCGGGAAGGTGGGGGCACCGCTCGCCTTCCTGCTGGCGTCGGCCGGCATGCGGGTGGTGGCCGTGGCCGACATCGGAGGGGCGGTGTACAACCCCGGCGGTCTCGACCTCGGCCTGCTGTCCGACCATGTGGCCGCCACCGGCAGCGTGGTCGGCTTCGAAGGGGGCCAGCCCATCGCGGCGTCGGACCTGTGGGGGGTGGACGCCGACCTGGCCGTGCCCGCCGCCCTCGAGGGTGCGCTCGACGTGGACGGCGCACGCAAACTTCGGGCCGATGTGGTGGTCGAGGCGGCCAACGGGCCCACCACGCCCGCCGCCGACCAGATCCTGGCCCAGCGGGGGATCACGGTCGTGCCCGACATCCTGGCCAACGCCGGCGGTGTGACCGCCTCGTACTTCGAGTGGGCGCAGTCGCGCCAGGGCTATGCCTGGGACGAGGAGGTCGTGGCCGCCCGCCTGGCCCGGACCATCGACGACGCCTTCGCCGACGTGTGGGCCCGCGCCAAGGATCTCGACATCACCATGCGCCGTGCGGCCGGAGTGGTGGCCGTCGAGCGGCTGGCCGGCGCCATCACGGCCCGGGGGCTGTTTCCTTAGCGGTTGCTGTTTCTCTTGCTGCGGCCCCAGGTGCTTTCGGTGCGGCTCACCAGCCCCGGTCGATCCATTCCTGGAGGTGGGGCTGCTCGGCGCCGATCGTGGTGTCCACGCCGTGACCCGGCAGCACGATCGTGTCGGCTCCGAAGCGGGCGAAGAGGCGGTCCTCGATGGACCGGATGATGGTGGGGAAGTCCGCCCCCGGGAACGTGGTGTTCCCCGGCCCCCCCGGAAACAGGGTGTCGCCGCTGAACAGCAGCTTGGTCCCCTCCACCGCGAAGCACATCGACCCCGGCGTGTGGCCCGGCGTGGCGACGGTGCGCAGGCGCAGGTCACCCACCTCGATCACGCTGTCGTCCTCGAGCAGGAGGTCGTAGGAGGGGAGCATCTCGGCGTCAGCCGCCGTCACCGCCACCTCGTAGCCGGCGTCGCGCACGGCCGGTACGGCCTGGATGTGGTCCCAGTGACCGTGGGTCTCGATGACCGAGCGCACGCCGAGGTCACGGCACATCTCGAGCAGCAGCTCGTGCTCGTTGGCCGCGTCGATCAGCACGGCGTCCCCCGTGCGCTTGCTGCGGATGACGTAGACGTTGTTGTCGAGCGGACCGACCACGACCCGGTGCACCTCGAGCAGGGCGTCCTCGTAGTGGAGCATGTCTCCTCCTGGGCCGTCTCGACCGGGTCGTGCCGTGCCCGGCGGGGGCTGGCGACGGGTCGTGCGGGACGGCCCCTCGCTCCGTACCTTACCGGCGCCGTCGGTACTGACTCATTGGTCAATAACGCCCGTCGTCTGGTAGACACAGACGCCGAAAGCGGCCATGCGGCGAGCCGGGCGCCCGAGCCGGAGCGGCCCGGGGAGTCGCCCGGTCGCCCGTCCCGGGGGGCGGTGGCGGGTTGCCGGAGGGGTGGCCAGGACCCGAGGGGGACCCAGAGTCATGAACTTCGCATTCAGCGAGGAGCAGGAGGAGCTGCGGCGCGCCGTGCACCGCTTCCTCGAGGACAAGTCCCCCGTCAGTGAGGTGCGCCGCCTCATGGAGACGACCGAGGGCTACGACCCGGCCGTCTGGGACCAGATGGCCAACCAGCTCGGCCTGCAAGCGCTCGCCATCCCCGAGGAGTACGGAGGGGCGGGGTTCGGCTACGTGGAGCTCACGGTGGTGTTCGAGGAGATGGGTGCCGCCCTTCTGTGCGCGCCCTACTTCTCCACGGTGGCGCTGGCCGCCAACGCGCTGCTGTCGAGCAGCGACGAGGGGGCGAAGAAGGACCTGCTCCCCGGCATCGCCTCGGGTGAGACCATCGCCACGTTGGCCTTCACCGAGGA
>JBEKVE010000069.1:0-15572 GCA_049514335.1 Acidimicrobiales bacterium | reverse complement strand
CGCCGTCGGCCCGGGTTCGATGCGGTATCGGCCGACGGCCGGTGCTCGGTCATTGTCTGCTCGTCCCCACCGATGTCGTCGGTGACCTCTGATGATAAAGGGGGAGCGGGGCAGGGGAGTGACGCGCCACGTCTCCTCTCGGCGTCCACGTCAGGGAACGGCGCACCTGCCCTCCTTCGGCACCCTCGGGCTCGTCTGCCCGCACCGTGGCCGCCCCACGGGGAGAAACGAGATTAGCAATGAGACTCAGTCCCAAAGTATAGTCGGGGACGGTGCGAGACCGGGGACGGACTGTTCAGGCGGGCGGGGGAGACGGCCCTCGCGCCCGCCGGGGTGGCAGCGCTGCTCGTTGGCTGCGGTTCCGGCGGCTCGGCCGAAGCCCCGCCATGGGCATCGACCACCCGACGCCGTGGCGTTTCCAGGCCGATGTCATGAACGGCGTGGACCCCTCCCCCCAGGACGTGTCGCTCGAGAACGGTCTGCTCAGTGGCCACCGCGTGACGCTGTTCTGGTACAACCAGCAGGTCGTCGACTCCTTGACGGCGTCGATCCGTCTCGCCGCCTCCAACGCCGGGGTGCCGGTGGTCGGCGTCTCCGAGACGATGCCCACCCCTGGGTACGACGACCGGTCGTGGATGGAGGCCGAGGTTCGCGCCATCGACGTTGCGGTGGACGGCGACGTGTCCACCCGATGCCCGTGACCGGCAGCGGTGACGAGGGGGACGCCGCGCCGCTTCTGAGCGTCGAGGGTGTGAGCGTGGCCCTGGGGGGCCGCCAGGTCCTCGACGGCGTCAGCTTCACCCTTCGGGCCGGCGAGTTCACCGGGCTCATCGGCTCCAACGGGGCGGGCAAGACCACGCTGCTGCGGGTGATCCTCGGGTTGCAGCGCCCGGGCGCGGGAAGGATCGTCATCCACGGCGCGCCGCGTACCGGGGCGGAGCGCTCCATCGGCTACGTGCCTCAGAAGATCCTCCTCGACCCCGACATGCCGCTTCGGGCCCGGGACCTCGTGGCCCTCGGCATCGACGGCCACCGTTTCGGGGTGTCGCTTCCGTCCAGGAAGCGCACCGAGGCCGTCGATGCCATGCTGCGCGCCGTCGACGCCCAGGACTTCGCCGACGCCCGGGTGGGCACGCTGTCGGGCGGGGAGCAGCAACGGGTCCTGATCGCCCACGCGCTGATCGGCCGGCCGCACCTGCTGCTGCTCGACGAGCCGCTCGCCAATCTCGACCTGAAGAGCGGGCAGGAAGTCGTCACCCTGCTCGACCGCCTCGCCGCCGAGCAGCAGATCGCCGTGCTTCTCTCCGCCCACGAGATGAACCCCTTGCTGCCCGTCATGGACCGCATCGTGTACCTGGCGGGTGGTCGTGCCGCCAGCGGGACGACGCACGAGGTCGTACGCGACGAGGTGCTGACCGCGCTCTACGGACACGAGGTCCACGTCCACACCCTCCACGGTCGCATCCTGGTGGTGGCGGGCCCCATGGAGGAGGCCGAACCGGGTCTCCCCGCCGACCCCATGCGGTGGACCGGCTGAGCAGTGCACGTCATCTTCGAGCCGGGGTTCTTCTCGAGCCAGCCCGTGCACGTGGCCTGCATCGTGGGCAGCGCGGTGGCCGTGGTGTCGGCCGTGGTGGGGGTCTTCACGGTCCTGCGGGGCCAGTCCTTCGCCGGCCATTCACTGGCGGATGTGTCCACGGCGGGGGGGTCGGGTGCCTTCCTGGTGGGCGCGAGCCCGCTGTTCGGATTCGTGGCCGGCGGCGTGGTCGGCGCCGGAGCCATGGAGCTGCTCGGCGTCCGGCGGGCCCGGGGTCGGGACCTCGCCACCGGCATCGTGCTCGGAGCGTCGATCGGCGTGGCCGCGCTGTTCCTCTACCTCGGCACCACCCGGTCGTCCACGACCGGGGCGAGCCAGCAGATCCTGTTCGGGTCGATCTTCACCACGACCGGCTCCACCGTCGCCGTCGTCGCCGTCCTCAGCACCGTGTGCCTCGCCATCATGGCGGTCGTCCACCGACCCCTGCTGCTCAGCTCGATCAGTCCCGACATGGCTTCGGCCCGGGGTGTGGCGGTCCGGGTGGTGGGGCTGCTCTACATGGTGGCGCTCGCCCTCGCCGTCGGCCTCTCCTCCCTCGTCATCGGGGCGATCCTGTCCACGGCGCTCCTCGTCGGCCCGGCCGCCATCGCGCTGCGGCTCACCACCAGGGTGGGCCGGGCGATGCTGGTGGCCGCCGCCACGGGCGTGGTCGCCGTGCTCGTCGGGGTGCTGCTCGCCTACGACAGCTACGACTGGAGCGCCAGCCACGCGTCGTGGCCCGTCAGCTTCTTCATCGTGGTCATCATCTTCTTGGGCTACCTGGCTACCGAGCTGCCCGTCGTCCGTACCCGGACGGCGCGCCAAGGTCGGGGCGATCCGGCACGCCCGGATCCGAAGGCGACGAACGGAACGGCAGCGTGTTCGCCGGCTTCATGATCAACGCCTGGACGGTGGCGAGCATCGTCGCTGTGATCGCCGGCGTCGTCGGGTTCTTCGTCGTCCTGCGGGGTTCGGCCTTCCCGGCCCACGCCATCCCCAACGGCGCCTTCGCCGGAGCCGCCGGTGCCAGCCTCATCGGCGTCAGCACCCTGGCCGGGCTGGGCGTGTTCGCCGTGCTCGCCGCCCTGGCCATCGGCGCCCTCGGTCGTCGCGGCCGTCACGATGTCGTCACCGCGCTCGCCCTGGTGGTGATGCTCGCCCTCGGCGCGCTGTTCCTGAGCCAGACGACGGCGTACGAACCGGAGATCTTCTCCCTGCTCTTCGGCGAGGTCCTGGGCGTGGCCTCGAACGAGATCCTCCCCGTGGCGGTTCTCGGCGTGATCTGCATCGTGGCGATCGCCGTTCTGTACCGGCCCCTCGTGCTCTCCTCGGTCGTGCCCGACGTGGGGGAGGCGCGGGGGGTCCACCGCGACCGCATGGAGATGGCCTTCCTCGTCGTGGTGGCGCTGGCCACGGCCATGACGGTGCCGGTGGTGGGCGCCCTGCTCATCTTCAGCCTCATGATCGGCCCTCCAGCCGCGGCGCGCTCGTTCACGAGCCGCCCCTCGACCGCCATCGGCTTGTCGGTGGCGATCGCGCTGGTGACGGTGTGGGCCGCCATCGCCATGTCCTTCACGACCGACTGGCCCATCGGGTTCTTCGTGGGCACGTTCAGCGCCGTCGCCTACGGCGTGGGCCGCGGCTGGGCGGCGTGGCGGCGATCGAGATCCGCGCACGGCGGTCCTCCCCACGAGGTGCCGCACCCGAACGTCGCCGAGGAGGTCCCCGCTCCCACGCCGTGAGCCCGGCACCGCCAGGGTCGGGCACTGCGGCCCCGCGGACCGCTCGGATCGGTGCCCGGCCCCGCGCCGTTTGAGAGACTCGGCGCCTATGGGGAGAGGGCTCGTCTCGGTCGTGGTGCTGGCGCTCGCCAGTGCCGCCTCCTATGGCTTGGCGGCGGTGTTGCAGCACCACGTCACGACGGGGGAGCCCGACCACACACCCGGACCCGGCGGGTTGCTGCTGCGCGTCATCCGCCGCCCCATGTGGATCATCGGCAGCGCCCTCGACGGCGTGGGGTACCTCTTCCAATTCCTGGCCCTGCGTCGGGGCTCCCTGGCGCTGGTCGAGCCGCTGCTCGTCCTGAGCCTCGTGTTCGCCCTGCCCGTGGCGGCGCGTCTCGACCACCGCCGTATCACGGCGCGAGAGGTCGGCTCCACCGGCGTGATCGCCGTGGGGCTGGCGCTGTTCCTGGCCGTGGCGCGACCGGGACTCGGCCACCCACACGCGTCGACACGAGCCTGGCTGGTGCTGAGTGGCGTGATGGTGGTGCTGTGCGGCGCGGCGGCGCTCGGGGCGCGAGGCGCTTCGCCGCGGCGCGCCGCCTTCTTGCTTGCGGCGGGATCGGGAGCGGCCTTCGGGTACGTGGCCGCCCTCACCGAGCGGACCGGGCACCTGCTCGACCGGGGGATCGGTCACACCCTTGCCAGCTGGGTCCCCTACGCGCTGATCGTGGGAGGAACGGCGGCGCTGCTGTTCACCCAGAGCGCCTTCCACGCCGGGGCGCTTCGCCTGTCGCTGCCCACCCTCACGGTCGTCCAGCCGCTCGTGGCCGTGGCCATCGGCATCGCCTTCTTCGGCGAGCACGTCGACTCCCGCACCGCGGCACCGGTCTTCGAGGTGATCGGGCTGGCGCTCGTCACCCTGGGCGTCTTCGCCCTGGGCAGCTCCTCGGTCATCGTCGAGGGGCTCGGGCCTCCCTGAGCATCGGCAGCGGCGGGCCGCGGGGCGGGCCGTGCGATCAGTGGAAGGCGACGACCTGGTCCGATGCCGGGGCGAGGAGCAGGCCTGCCCCCACCGACGGGGTGGGGAAGTGCGTGGCGGGTGCCCCCACGCTCAGGGACACGGCGGGCCTGCCGTTGCTCTCGCGCAGGCCGTACAGCGTGCCGGAGCGGCTCACCGTCCACACCAGGTCGCCGGCCACGATGGGCGGCCCGCTCGATCCCGTGCTCGTCTTCCACAGGACGCGCAGCGTGTGCCGGGCCGAGATGCGCACCGCCATGACTCCGTTGAGGCAGGGGACGTACTCGGTGCGCGACGTAAAGGCGGACCCACCGTCGACGTTGCTGCCGCACACCGACGTGCGCTGCGACACCTGACCCCCCACGCCTCCGAGGTGTGACGCCCGGAGGACATACGCCGTCTGCGACTTGCCGATCTGCAGGACGTAGCCGGTCGGGAGCACGACCGGTGCCGACGACCCCAGGTCGAGGTCATCGGCGTTGTCGCGCTGCCACGTCGACGGCGTAAAGGACTGGACGAGCTGCAACGACGGCGACAGCTCCAGCACCGAGTCGCTCCCGTCGGGCGAGGAGCCCGTGGTGTTGGACCCGTTCCCGGTGGACACCCAGATGTCGCCGTTGCCGTCCACCACCGGAGCGGCCCCGCCCATCCAGATCGCGCCTTGGTCGTTGCCGGCGCTGGCGTCGGCCTCCCACGTCCGGAGCGTGCCACCGCCCTCGGGCACCGACACCACCCATCCGTGGTAGGTCGAGCAGTCTCCGGCGTTCCCGCCGAAGGCGACCAGGACCGAACCGTCGTCGAGCGCCAGGCCCGGGCGCTGCAGCTGGGCCGCGGGCGTGGTCCCGGGCGGGTCGACGACCTCGTCGAGCAGGACGTGGCCGGTGGCGAGGGCCAGGCCCACGAGGTGATGGGTTATGCCGGGATAGCCCGGTGCGTTGTCCTCGTCGGCGACGACGAACACCTCGGGACCGCCGCTGCGGGCTGCGTCGATGACGGGTGTGGAGGTGATCCCCACGTCGGGCGAGATGTCCCCGCAGGGAAGCGCCCCGGCCGGTACGGGCGTGCCCACCGTCGTCGACCAGGCGACCGCGCCGGTGGAGGCGTTCAAGGCGTAGACGGTGTCGGTCTCGGTCGCCGCCACGACGAGGCTGCCGTCGACGAGCGGCTCGCCGTAGAGCTGGCCGTCGAGCGCGGGAGAGGTCCAGTCGTGGGTGGCATGCTGGAAGGTGGTGGTGCTCGGCGCGATGCCGTTCTCGATGGCATCGGCGTGATACGTCGTCCAGTTGGTGAGCACCGTGGTGGCCTGGTGCGCACCGGCCGCGTCCTGCAGCCCGACGATGAGCAACGGCACCGACACGAGCAGCGCCAACAGAAGCACGCCGGTGATCCGCAGGTGTGGCGTGCGGCCCCCGGGTCCGGCAGCATCCCGTCGTTGCACCATGCCCCACCCCCCTCGCTCGCGGCCCGGGCGGAGCGGGGACGTCGCACCCTCGACCGCCGAACACGTGCTGCGCAAGCCTAGAGCAGACGAGCGCTCCGATCCGTGGCGCACGGAGCGGGTGCTCTCAGCAGGGGCGGATCACCTCGGCGCTGAAGCAACGCGGCAGGATGAAGCCGTCGTAGATGCGCCGAACCAGGTAGCCGTCGCCGACCAGCGCCGCCACCTGGAACCCTCGGCACCATGTCTGGAGGTGCACGTTGCGCACCTCGACCCGCGTGCCGATGGTGACGGTGTCGGAGCGGACTTCATCGCAAACAGGATCGCTGACCATGGCGCGGCCCCCGTTTCTCTTGTGTACGGGGATTCGTCCCGATCGGACCGGCGCTTGAGCGTCGTCGCACCACGAACACGCAGGGTGTTCGCGTCGTGCGCAGGAGACAGGTGCGGTCCGACACGCTCCGTGTTGAAGAAACCGGCGGCACTCAGCTGACGCGCAGCACCGCCGCTCCGGTCACGGTGTCGCCGGCCAGATCGACGAGGGCGCGGTCGGCGTGCTCGAGCGGGTAGGCGGTGGTGGTGGCGCGCACCTGGAGGCGGGTGGCGAGCGCCAGGAATTCCTCGCCGTCGCGTCGGGTGTTGGCGGTGACACTTCGCACCTCGCGCTCGTAGAAGAGATGGTCCTCGTAATTGAGCGGCGGTACGTCGCTCAGGTGGATGCCGGCGATGACGAGCACCCCGCCCCGGTCGAGCGCGGCCAGGGCCTGAGGCACGATCTCGCCGGCGGGGGCGAAGACGATGGCGGCGTCGAGGGCAACCGGCGGCACCGTGTCCTGCGCGCCCACCGATGTCGCCCCCAGGCTCCGCGCCAGCTGCCGGCCCTTCTCCGAGCGGGTCACGACATGGACGTCGGCGCCCTGGTGCAGTGCCAGCTGCGCGGTCAGATGGGCGGA
The DNA here is from genome assembly GCA_049514335.1 of Acidimicrobiales bacterium. Taxonomy (GTDB): domain Bacteria; phylum Actinomycetota; class Acidimicrobiia; order Acidimicrobiales; family UBA8190; genus JBEKVE01. The sequence goes on along the minus strand of JBEKVE010000069.1, from coordinate 8,863 downwards.
ACCGCCGAAGCCGTAGATCCCGAGGGCTCCGCCCGGAGGCAGGTCGGTGCGGCGCAACGCCCGGTAGCCGATGATGCCGGCGCACAACAGCGGGGCAGCCTGCTCGTCCTCGAGGTCGTCGGGGAGGCGGTAGGCGTAGCGCTCGTCCACCACCACGGCGTCGGCGTACCCGCCGTCGTGGTCCCACCCGGTGAAGGTGGCGGCGGGGCACAGGTTCTCGTCCCCGCGCCGGCAGAACCGGCATCGCCCGCACGTGCCCGCCAGCCAGGCCACGCCGATCCGGTCACCGACGGCGAAGCGCGTGGCGTCGGGTCCCCGTGCGTCGACGGTGCCCACCACCTCGTGGCCGGGCACGACGCGGGGTCGGTGCACGGGGAGATCACCCTCGGCCACGTGGAGATCGGTGCGGCACACGCCGCAGGCGAGCACCCGCAGCCGGACCTGGCCCGGCCCGGCCCGTGGCGGCTCGCGCTCGACCAGGCGGAGCGGGTGGCCGGAGACCGGCCCCGGTGTCTCGACCTCCCAGGCGCGCACGAGCCATCGTCGCGCAGGCTGCGCCCGGGGTTTGTGCCCCGGGGTCTGCGCCCCGGGGCTGGGCACCATGAGGGTCCTTTGCCCCTTGGCTCTGGCCACCGGGGGGGGCGATGCTGTGGACATGGCCCGACCGGACCGTGCACCGAAGGGCGTCTCCGCCGCCACGTGGGACGTGGGGGCGTCGCCCAACGTCATCGAGGAGCTCGACCCCGAGGAGTGCCTGGCGCTGCTGGCGGGCGAGGAGGTCGGCCGCCTGGTCGTGTCGGGGCGGCCACCGCAGGTCTTCCCGGTGAACTTCGCCCTGGACGGGGCGACCGTGCTCGTGCGCACGGCGCCGGGCACGAAGCTCGACGCCGTGCGCGCCGATGCCGAGGTCGCCTTCGAGGTCGACAGCATCGATCGCGCCTCGCACACCGGGTGGAGCGTGGTGCTGACCGGGAAGGCGCGTGAGGAGCTGCACCTCCACGACGACGGCAGCGCGCGACCTGAGCCGTGGTCGTCGGGCGTACGGGCCTACTGGCTGCGCCTCGATCCCACCGCCATCACCGGGCGTCGCGTCCGGACCGGCCCTGATCCGGCCCGTGGGACGGGGTCACCGCCGGCTGTGCCGGCTACGTGACCGCAAGTACGGCGCGGACCTGACGGGCGATCTCGAGATCTTCGCGAGCGTGCACCACCACCACCGCCGCGTGAGCGTCCCCGGGGGAGACGACCGCGTCGCGTCCGTCCCCACCGGCCGCGTCGTTGCGGGCGTCGTCCACGACCAGTCCGAGAAAGCCCAGACCCTCACAGGCGTCGCGGCGCAACCGGGCCGAGTGCTCGCCGGCGCCGCCGGTGAAGACCAGGCCGTCGGTTCCCCCCATGGCCGCCGCCATGGCGGCGACGCCACCGCGCAGGCGGTGGAGGTAGACGTCGTAGGCGAGCGCGCCGCGCTCGTCTCCCTCGTCGGCCGCCTCGATCACACGGCGCAGGTCCGCCGACCCCGACAGGCCGAGGAGGCCGGCCCGGCGCGTCAGGGCGTCCTCGAGCTCGTCCACGGTCAGGCCCTCGTGACGAAGCACCCACACGAGCAGCCCGGGGTCCACGCTCCCGGCGCGCGTCGCCATGACGAGTCCCTCGAGGGGCGTGAACCCCATGGTGGTGTCGACCGACACGCCACCGGCCACCGCCGCCAGCGAGGCACCGGCGCCCAGGTGGGCGGTGACGAGGCGCAGCCGCTGCGGGCTGCGCCCGAGGAGGCCGGCCGCCCGCCGGCTGGCCCAGGCGTGGCTCAACCCGTGAAAGCCGAAACGGCGCAGACCCAGTGCGGCCCACGCCTCGGGCAGCGCATAGGTTGACGACGCGGCAGGCATGGTGGCGTGGAAGGCGGTGTCGAAGCAGGCCACCTCGGGCATCCCGGGCCGAAGCGCCTGCAGGCGCCGGATGGCGGCAAGGGCGGGCGGGTTGTGCAGTGGCGCCAGGTCGGCCAGGCGCTCGAGGCGCTCGTCGTCACCGCCTCCCAGCAGGAGCGGGGCGGTCAGCTCGGCCCCGCCGTGGACCACGCGGTGCCCGGCGGCGTCCGCAGGTGGAGCGCCGCGCACTGCCTCCTCGAGCACGTCGCCGATCGATGCCGGGTCCGAAACGGCCACCTCGACGTCCATCCGAAGCTCGTCGTCCGGACCGAGCACGCTCACCTTGAGACTGCTCGAGCCGGCGTTCACCACGAGAACTTGCACAGCACCACCCTGCCAAGGAGGAAGAGCCGATGCACGATGACACCCTGGACCCTGTCCCGCCCCCCACGGCAGGCCCCGGTTCCGTGGACGAGATCGAGCTGGAGCGCCTCGATGCCTACTGGCGCGCCGCCAACTACCTGTCGGTGGGCCAGATCTACCTGCTTGCCAACCCCTTGCTGCGCGAGCCCCTGCGCCCCGAGCACATAAAGCCCCGGCTGCTCGGGCACGGGGGGACGAGCCCGGGCCTCAGTTTCGTGTGTGCGCATCTCGGGTGATCACCCGGCGCGACGCCTCTGTGCTGTACGCGTGCGGCCCTGCGCGTCCGTGTCGTGAACGTGGTGGACCTGATGCGGCTGCAACCGGAGTCCGAGCACCCCCACGGCATGACGGACCGGGGGTTCGACACCATGTTCACCACCGACAGGCCGGTGGTGTTCGCCTTCCACGGGTACCCGTGGCTCATCCACCGCTTGACCTACCGCCGGACGAACCACGACAACATCCACGTCCGCGGGTACGAGGAGCACGGGACCACCACGACCCCCTTCGACATGGTGATGCTCAACGCCCTCGACCGGTTCTATCTGGTGATCGACGTGCTCGACCGGGTCCCCGGCCTCGCAGTGCGCACCGCGGCGTTGCGAGCAGATGATCGACACCCGGCTCAAGGCGCGCGCCTACACCCGCGAGTTCGGGGAGGATCCTCCCGACATCGCCGGGTGGCGCTGGCCCGGCTGAGGCGCCACGCCGGCACCGCCGGTCGCCCGTACGGCGATGCCGGTCGCCGTGGGCGACGGCTACGTTCTGCGGCGTGCCGGTGCGTGCCGCGGTGTGGGACCTCGGGAGCAGCTCCTTTCACCTCGTCGTGAGCGAGGTCGGTCCCGGTCGCTCGCTCACACCGGTCCTGCACCGTCGGGCCCTGCTCAACCTCGGCCTCAGCGTGGGGGCCAAGGGATCGATCCCCCGTGACCGGGTGGCGGCGTCGGTGGCGGCGGCCAAGCGCCTGCGCGCCGGGCTGGCCGAGGCCCGCGCCGACGTGGTGGTGGCGGTGGCGACCGCGGCACTTCGCGACGCCGCCAACAGCAGCGAGGTGGTCGACCGCCTGGAGCGGGTGGTCGGAACGACGGTGCGCGTCCTCGACGGCGAGGAGGAGGCCCGGTTGTGCTTCTTCGGGCAGCGGGCCGGGGTGTGGATGGGGCCCGGTCCCTCCCTCGGCATGGACCTGGGCGGGGGCAGTCTCGAGGCCGCCGTGGGCGACGCCCGCCACGTCCCGGTGGCCACCAGCGCGGCGGTGGGACCAGCGCGTCTGCGCGGCGAGCTCGGCACCGGTGACCCGCTGTCCTCGGCCGACAGGGCCGTGCTCCGGGAGCGCACCGTCGAGGCCATGGTGCCCATCGCACAGGCCATCGGGGGCTATGGCGGCATCGCCGAGCGAACGGTGGTGAGCGGGGGGACGGTGCGGGCCCTCGCCCGGCTGGCCACCGCCGGGGCCAGGCGGCGTCGCTCCGCCGGGCCTGGTGAGGTCAACCAGGTCGAGCTGCCCGCCGGGCAGGTGCACGAACTGGCCGACACCCTGGCCGACCTCGACCTCAAAGCCCGGCTGGCTCTCCCCGGCATGCAGACGCGCCGCGCACCGCTGCTCCCGGTGGGGGCGGTGGTCCTCGCCACGGTGGCGGACGAACTCGGTGTCGACCGCTACGTGGTGAGCGAGTGGGGGTTGCGCGAGGGGGCCCTCCTGGAGGCCCTCGATCGGCGCTGAGAAGCGCCGTGGCCTGCTATTTCTTGCCCAGGATGCGGTTCATCTTGGTGCCGCACGTGGGGCAGCTCCCCTGCGCCGCGCGCCGGCCGTTGGCCAGCTCGACCTCGGTGCCCTCGAACTGCCGCTTCTCGCGGCATTTCACGCAGTAGCCCTCGTACGACGCCATGCGTCCTCCTCCGTCTGCGCCCCCGCCAGGGGCGTGGCTGAAGCTATCCCCGGACCCCTCCGCGCACGCGGATGGTGGACGTGGGCCCACCCCCGCCCCGGGCGGGCCACACTGGTCCGGGCGCGGGGGAGTTCCCGGCGCCCCCGGGAGGAACCCATGGCCCCAGCAGCGCACGAACCCGTCGTCGACCTCCTGGACCAGGAGTGGGGCGCCGTGATCGGGCTCGGGCGCGAGCTGGGCGAGACGGAGTGGGACATGCCCTCGGAGTGCCCGGGCTGGAGCGTCCGTGACCTGTTGTCGCACATGATCGGCACCGAGCGGGGGCTCCTGGGCACGCCTCCCCCCACCACGCTGGCCGAGGTCCCCGCCCACGTCCACAACGAGACGGGGGCCCGCAACGAGGCCTGGGTCGCGGCTCGGCGGAGCGTGCCGGGCCGGGACCTGGTGGACGAGTTCGCCGACGTCACGGCGCAGCGCCTGGCCCAGCTGCGCTCGTGGCCGGCGCAGCGCTTCGACCAGGTGGGGCCGAGCCCGGTGGGAGAGGCCCCCTACCGGGAGTTCATGCGGGTGCGGGTCATGGACTGCTGGATCCACGAGCAGGACATGCGCGTGGCCACCGGCCGACCCGGCCACGATCGGGGTGCGGTAGCGGAGCTGGCCCTCGACCGTTTGACCGCCGCCCTTCCCTTCGTGGTGGGCAAGCAGGTCGGTGCCCCCGAGGGGTCAGCCGTGCGGGTCGAGCTGCGTGGGCCCCGCCACCTGCGCTTCGACGTGGCGGTGCGAGCCGGTCGGGCGTCGGTGGTGTCGGACCTCGAGGGTGAGCCGAGCGCCGTCGTCGACATGGACACCGAAGCCTTCTGGCGCTTGGCGTGCGGGCGGGTGCCGGGCCCTGCGGCCCGGGCAGCGGGCTTGGTGACGGTGCGCGGCGACGAGGCGCTCGGGGCGCGAGTGGTCGACGCCATGGCGTTCATGATCTGAGCGCACGACCGGGCGGACTCTCGGGCTGCTTCACCTCGGATCCGACCGGGCACCGGGCACGATGACCGCAGTATCGGGCCCTCGTCGGCTCGCCGTGCGACGGGGCTCGTCGAGGGCCTTGTAGACTCTGCCTTCCTTATGCGCGCCACCGCCGCTCCGGTCGAGGGCAATCGGGTTCGTCTCTCCGTCGAAGTCGACGAGACCGAGGTGGACGAAGCACTCGACGCCACGTTCCGTCGACTCAGCCGCCAGGTGCGGGTGCCGGGGTTCCGTCCCGGCAAGGTCCCCCGTCCGGTGCTCGAGGCCCGCCTGGGAGGCGCCACCGCCCTGCGCCAGCAGGCCCTCAGCGACGCGCTGCCCGATCTCTACGCGCAGGCCGTGGTGGACACCGAGGTCGACCCCATCGCCGCTCCCGAGATCGACATCACGTCGGGTGAGGACGGCGGTCCCGTGACCTTCGACGCCGTCGTCGAGGTCCGCCCCTCGGTGTCGGTGGCGGGCTACGCCGGGCTGCAGGTGACCGTGCCGGGCGTGGAGGTCACCGACGAGGAGGTGGACGCGCAGGTTGACCGCCTGCGTGACCAGTCGGGCGAGCTGACGTCGGTGGGCCGGCCGGCGCGCGACGGCGACCACGTCTCCATCGACCTCCACGGTACGCAGACCGGCGGGGAGGACCTCCACGTCGAGGACTACCTGTACGAGGTGGGCAGCGGCTCCGACATCGTCGGCCTCGACGACCAGCTGCGCGGGGCCAAGCCGGGGGACATCCTCCAGTTCTCTGCGCCGGTGGGTGGCGAGGGAGAGATCGCGCACGAGGCGCAGGTGCGCGTCCTGGTGAAAGACGTCAAGGAGAAGGTGCTGCCCGACCCCACAGACGCGTGGGCGTCGGAGGCGTCGGAGTTCGACACGGTCGACGCGCTGCGTGGCGACCTGCGCCAGCGCCTGCACCAGCTCAAGGTGGTGCAGGCCCAGATGGCGCTTCGCGAGCGCACGCTCGATTCCCTCGTGTCCCTGGTGGTCGAGGATCCGCCCGACGCCCTGGTGGAGTCCGAGGTGCGCGAGCGCCTGCACGACCTCGGCCACCGCCTCGAGGCACGCCGGCTCACCGTCGAGCAATTCCTGGCCGCCTCGGGCCGCAACGAGGCCGCACTGATGGAGGAGATCCGCGCTGACGCCGCCCGCGCCGTGCGGTTGGATCTCGCCCTGCGCGCGCTGGCCGACGCCGAGGAGGTCGAGGTCAGCGACGAGGAGCTGGATCAGGCGGTCGAGGAGATGGCCCAGCAGGCGGGCACCACTCCGAGTGATCTTCGGCGCCGCCTCGACCGCGCGGGCAGGCTCCCCGCGGTACGCTCGGACCGGAGGAAGGCGAAGGCATTGTCCTGGCTCCTCGACCACGTCGACCTGGTCGACGAGGACGGGAAGCCCGTGGAGCGGGACGCCTTGCGCGTGGACGTCGGAGCACACGAACCGGGTGCCGAACCCGTCGGGGACGAAGTGGGCACCGCCGAGGCGGCAGCGCCCGGCGAGCAAGGGAGCGAGGGCGTGCAGGCTGCAGACGTGCAAGGTGGGGACGGCGACGGGCAAGCGGCGCCGGCCGGTGCGCAGTCGTCGACGGAGCAGGGCTCATGAGCCCCGCCGCTGACGCCCAGGGCTATCTGGTCCCCACCGTCATCGAGCAGACGAGCCGGGGCGAGCGCGGCTACGACCTGTACTCCCGGCTCCTGAAGGAGCGCATCATCATCCTGGGCACGCCGATCGACGACACAGTGGCCAACCTGATCTGCGCCCAGATGCTCTTCCTCGAGTACGAGGAGCCCGACAAGGACATCCACCTCTACGTCAACTCACCGGGGGGCGACATCACCGCCCTGTTCGCCATCTACGACACGATGAAGTTCGTCAAGCCCGACGTCTCCACCTTCTGCTTCGGGCAGGCGGCCTCGGCGGCGGCGGTCCTCCTGGCGGCCGGAGCCCACGGCAAGCGCTTCGCCCTGCCCCACGCCCGGATCCTCCTCCACCAGCCCTGGGGTGGCGCCGCCGGCCAGGCCAGCGACATCGAGCTCCAGGCCAGGGAGATCATCCGCATGCGTGATCTGCTCAATTCCATGCTGGCCGACGACACCGGCCAAACCGTGGACCGCATCGCCAGCGACACGGACCGGGACTTCGTCATCACCGCCGACGAGGCGGTGAAGTACGGGTTGATCGATGAGGTGATCACGACCCGTGACGCCGTAGGTGCCACCGAAGCCGTCGGCGCAGCGTAGGCTCTGGTAGGGACGAAGGGGGCTGAAGGTGGCGAAGTTCGGGGACGGCAACGACCTCGTCAAGTGCAGCTTCTGCGGGAAGTCGCAGAAGCAGGTCAAGAAGCTCATCGCCGGGCCCGGCGTCTACATCTGCGACGAGTGCATCGACCTCTGCAACGACATCATCGCCGAGGAGCTCGCCGAGACGACGGAGCTCTCCTTCGAGGAGCTCCCCAAGCCCCGTGAGATCTTCGAATTCCTGAACGACTACGTCATCGGCCAGGAGTACGCCAAGAAGATCCTGTCGGTGGCGGTCTACAACCACTACAAGCGGGTGCAGGCCGGCCCCGGCCAGACCTCCGAGGTCGAGCTCACCAAGTCGAACATCCTCCTGTTGGGCCCGACGGGCTGCGGCAAGACCCTGTTGGCCCAGACCCTCGCCCGCATGCTCAACGTCCCCTTCGCCATCGCCGACGCCACGGCGCTCACCGAGGCCGGTTACGTCGGAGAGGACGTCGAGAACATCCTCCTCAAGCTGATCCAGGCGGCCGACTACGACGTGAAGCGGGCCGAGACGGGCATCATCTACATCGACGAGATCGACAAGATCGCCCGCAAGAGCGAGAACCCCTCCATCACCCGTGACGTGTCGGGCGAAGGCGTGCAGCAGGCGCTGCTCAAGATCCTCGAGGGGACGACGGCCTCGGTCCCGCCCCAGGGCGGGCGCAAGCACCCGCATCAGGAATTCATCCAGATCGACACCCCCAACATCCTGGTCATCTGTGGTGGAGCGTTCGCGGGCCTCGACAAGATCATCGAGAGCCGGATCGGGCGCATGGGGATCGGCTTCCGGGCCGAGGTGCGCCGGACCACCGAGCCCCGGGACTCCGAGGTCCTGCGGCACGTCCTGCCCGAGGATCTGATCAAGTTCGGGCTCATTCCCGAGTTCATCGGCCGACTCCCGGTCGTCGGCGCCGTCTCCAGCCTCGACAAGGAAGCCCTGGTGCGCATCCTGGTGGAGCCCAAGAACGCGCTGGTCAAGCAGTACAAGCGGGTGTTCGAGCTCGACGGGGTCGAACTGGTCCTCGCCGACGACGCCTTGGAAGCCGTGGCCGAGCAGGCCCTTCTGCGGGGTACCGGCGCCCGGGGCCTGCGGGCCATTCTCGAAGAGGTTCTGCTGGAGGTCATGTACGACCTGCCCAGTCGGACCGACATCGGTCGCTGCGTGATCGACCGCGCCGTGGTTCTCGACCGTGTGTCGCCCACCCTCATTCCGCAGGGCGAGCCGGCCAAGACGGTGCGCACGCGTCGAGCTGCTTCCTGACCCAGGGTTGATGTTGGAGGGCCGGGCTCCCGACCGTGTCGGCACCGAGACGCGTCGCGACGTTGCCGTGGGGTGGCTCGACGACCACACCAATTACGAGCTGGCCATGCCCACCCGGTTGGCGGCGCCCACGCTCGAGCG
>JBEKVE010000068.1:0-15676 GCA_049514335.1 Acidimicrobiales bacterium | reverse complement strand
TCAGCGGACGGTGAGCTCCCGCCGGTAGATGCGGGCCGGGCCGAGCTCCTCGACCCGCACCGCCAGGGCCTCGAAGGCGGCGTCTGCCTCCGACCCGGGGTCGGCCACGTGGACCGGGACGCCGTCGTCGGCTCCCTGGCGAAGGGCCGGGACGAGGGGGATCCGCCCCAGGAGGGGGACCTCGAGGTCGTCGGCGAGGGCCTGCCCGCCGCCGGCGCCGAAGATCTCGTAGCGGGTGCCCTCGTCGCCGGTGAACCACGCCATGTTCTCCACCACACCCCGCACGGCCAGCTTGAGGGTGCGGGCGGCGAAGGCGGACCGTTGGGCCACGCGCTGGGCGGCGGGCTGGGGCGTGGTGACCACCAGGATCTCGGTCCGGGGCAGGTACTGGCCGAGCGACAGCGCCACGTCGCCGGTGCCGGGGGGCATGTCGATGAGGAGGTAGTCGGGCTCGCCCCAGTAGGCGTCCACCAGGAACTGCTCGAGCGTCTTGTGCAGCATCGGTCCCCGCCAGATGACCGGTTGGGTGTCGGGGACGAAGAACCCCATGGACAGACAGCGCACGCCGTGCACCACCGGTGGCACGAGGAGGTTGTCGATGGCGACCGGAGGACGGCGAACGCCCAGCATCTTCGGGGCGGAGAAGCCGTACACGTCGGCGTCGAGGAGACCCACGTCGTGCCCCCGGACGGCCAGCGCCACGGCCAGGTTCACCGTGACCGACGACTTGCCCACCCCGCCCTTGCCCGACGAGATGCCGATGACCCGGGTGCGCGACCCCGGTGCCATGAACCGGTTGGGCCGCCCCTCCTCGTGGCCGATCGGGCCGGGGGGCCCGCCCGGCGTGTGGCTGTGGGGGGGCGGGGCCACGAGCACGGGGCCGGGAGCGCCGCCGGGGGCGAGCGCCAGTCGGCGGTGGAGCTCGGCGCGCTCGTCGTCGGACATGGTGGGGGTCTCGACCTCCACGTCGGCCCCGCCGGCGAGCCCGGCCACGGCGGCCCGGACCAGCCCGACCAGCTCGGACGCGGGGGGCCACCCGTCCACGGGCATCGCCACCGTGACCGAGATCCCCCGCCGGCCTGCCTCCGCGGACCGGACCATGCCGAGCTCGCCCAGGCCGCGGTGCAGCAACGGGTCCTCGACCGCCGCGACAGCGGCGCGCAGCTCTGTCTCGCTCGGGGCCACGGGGCGTCCTTCCGGGGGGTCCGGCGGCGCGACCAGGGTTTTCGCCGCACCCGCCAGGTAGACTACTGCCGTGCAATCCGCGCCCGACCTCGGAACCGACACGCCTGGCGACCGTCGGTTCTCGGCCGCGGTGGCCGCCGTGACCTCGGCCTTCGGGGACCCCACGCGCCGCGAGATCTACCTCCACGTGCGGTCCCATCCCGGGGCCACCGCCTCCGAGGTGGCGGCCGCCTTCTCGCTGCATCCCAACGTGGCCCGCCACCACCTCGACCGCCTCGCCGCCGGCGGCTACGTCGAGGTGAGCCTGGAGCGGCCCCCCTCGGCCGGGGCCGGACGTCCGTCCAAGCGCTACCGCGCCGCGCCGGGGCCCGAGGGTGATCCCACCATCGACCTCGTCACCCACCGCGACGACCTGCTCGTGTCGCTCCTGGCCGAGGCGCTCGAGCTCGTCGGGCCGGGCGAGGCGGAGCGGATGGCCGAACGCGTGGGTGAGAACTACGGACGCGTCCTGGCCGAGCGCATGGAGCCGGGCGAAGGCCAGCGCTCACTACGCGCCGCCATGCACGCCATCGCCGACGCCCTCACCGCCCACGGCTTCGCCGCCCACGCCGAGGACCGGGGCGAGTCAACGGCGGTGGTGGCCGAGCACTGCCCCTTCGGGGACGCCGCAGCCCAGCACCCGGTGATCTGTGCCGTCGACCGGGGCATGGTGCGGGGGCTGCTCGCCGGGCTGTGCGGCTCGACCGCCGACGGGCCCATTCCCGTGGTCCTGTCGTCCCGGGCGCGTGGTGACGACGCCTGCGCCGCGCTGGTCTGACGCTGACGCGGCACTACCTCGACCACGCCTCCACCTCGCCGCCGCGGCCCGAGGTGGCGCGGGCCATGACGAACTGGCTCGAGCCCCCCTGGGCGCTGCTCGGTGATCCCGGCCGCGTGCACACCGAGGGCCGGATCGTGCGCGTCGCAGTGGAAGAAGCACGCGAGGCCGTGGCCGGCCTGCTCGGCACGAGGCCGCGCCAGGTCGTGTTCACCTCGGGTGGGACCGAGGCGGCCAACGCCGCGGTGTGGGGCGCCACACGGGCGCGCCCGGGGCCCGTCGTCCTCGCCGCCGTGGAGCATTCGAGCGTGCGCGACGCCTCGACGCGGGCGGCGGCGGTGATCGACGTGTGGGTGGACGGAGTGGGTCGCATCGACCCGGCCGCCGTCGACGACGCGTTGGCGCGCGCCGCTCACGAGGGTGCGCCGGCCGCCCTGGTGCACTGCCAGGCGGCCAACCACGAGGTCGCCACGGTGCAGCCGGTGCGCGCCGTCGTCGAGGTGTGCCGTCGCCACGGCGTGCTCGTGCACGTCGACGCGTGCGCGGCGGCCGGGCACGTGCCGGTGGGCGTCGACGAGTGGGGGGCCGACCTCGTGTCGGTGAGCGCCCACAAGCTCGGCGGCCCACCGGGGATCGGCGCCCTGGTGGTGCGGCGCGGGCTCCGCCTCGATCCCCTGATCGTGGGGGGCGAGCAGGAACGGGCCCGGCGCGGTGGGCTCGAGAACGTCCCCGGCATCGTCGGTTTCGGGGCGGCGGCCGCCGCACTCGGGGCCGCGGCGTTGCACCGCGAGGCAAAAGACGCCCGGCGGCGCACCGACACCATCTCCGGCGCGGCGCTCGCCGTGGACGGCGTGCGCACGCTCGGCGATCCGACCGACCGCGTCCCGCACATCGTGTGCCTCACCGTCGGTGGCGTGGAGGCTGAGCCCGTCCTCCTGGCCCTCGACCGGGCCGGCATCGCCGCGCACTCGGGCTCGTCGTGCTCCTCCGAGGCGCTGGCCCCCTCCCCCGTGCTCGAGGCCATGGGCGCCGACGCCGAGCGGTCGCTGCGCCTGTCGGTGGGGTGGTCCACGACCGACGAGGACGTGGACGCCTTCGTGCGTGCCTTTCCGGTGGTCGTGGCCGAGTTGCGCGCCCTGCGGACCTGACCCTGGCCGGGGCTCAGCCGGTGGCGCTGGACGCGGCGGGGCGCCCGGGAAGCGACGGCACGGGCTGACCCGCGTCGGTGAAGGCCCGCACGATGAACACCTCGGCCGCCTCGACGTTGGCGGTCGGAGGCCGGTCGCCGAGGAACAGCCGGTACTGCGTGACGGCCTGCGTGGGATTGCCCTCGGTGAGCAGCATCGATCCCAGGTAGAGGTGGGGCGCATACGCCCCGGGGTCCTCGCTCTCGGCCCGCTCCTCGAGCTGCTGGGCGGAGTCGAGCACCGCCGGGTTCTTGGCTGTCACCCCGGCTTCGAACTCGAGCCACCCCGACTCCGCCAACGCCTCGTTCTGCGTCGGGTCCAGCGCCAGCACCTGCTGGTACAGCGTCAGAGCCTGGGCACCGTCGCCCGATGCCTCGAGCGTCTCGGCCTGCAACAGCGTCTGGTGCTCCTTCTGGGCCTTGCTCAGCGTGACCGATCCCGTCGCCGAGGCACCGGGCAGGCGTGCTCCGCTCTGGCGCAGCACCATCACCAAGGCCAGGGCCACGAGGAGCAGCGTCACACCCCCCACCGCCAGGGCCCGCCGCCGGCGCGGCGTGCGGGTGGTGGGTGACGCCCCCTGCGGGTCGGGCTGGCGCTGCGCCGCTGGCGTTGCCGCCGTGGCGCCGAGGTCGTCGGTGCCCGCGGCGGTGTCGCTGTCGTCGAGGGCCCGCAGCACCTCGGCGGCCCGCTGGGTGTACCGGTCGCGCAAGGCCGTGTAGTCCTGCTCCGTCACGTCGCCGACGGCGTGCTCGCGCTCGAGGTCCTCGAGCGAGGCGAGGAGAAAGGCGCGCTCGTCCACGAGCGCCACACGATCGACGCTGCCCGCGACCCGACCGGCGCGGCTCACGACCCCGCCACCGCGTTCGGGCCCCCCGAGGCGGCCCGCTCGGCCAGCGCCTGCTCCACGAGCATGCGGTCCTCGCCCGACACCGTGACCGCCACGGGGCGCCGACGCCGCCACACCACGGTGACGAGCGTCGCCACCGCCGCGCCCAGCGCCACGGGGGGAAGGATCCACACCCAGGCGGTCACACCGCTCACCGGCGGTCGGAGCAAGATGCCGGGCCCGTACCGGCTCACCAGGAAGGCGTCGATCTGTCCGTCGCTCTGCCCGGCCCGCACGCGCGCCAGTACCGCCTGTCGGATCGCCTCCGCCGTCGATGCGGAGGAGTCGGCCACCGAGATGCCGTCGCAGCTGGGACAGCGCACCACGGCGTCGATGGCATCGGCGCGCTGCGTGGGGCTCTGCGTGGCGCTGCCGCCCGATGCACCGATGCCGAGCGCCACGCCCACCGCGACGAGCAGCACCGCCCACATGCCCCACCGGATGTTCGACGACACAGCAGGGCGCGTCATGCCGTGCCCCGCTGTGCTTTCGCCAACCAGTAGTCGAGGGAGCCGGCGGTCATGGGGCCGTCGAAGTGCGCCACCACGGTGCCTCCGGGCGAGACGATGAAGGTCTCGGGTGGCCCGCGCACCCCGTACTGCAACGCGATCTGGCCCCCGGGGTCGACGACCGCCGGCCACGTGGCCCCCGTTGAGCGCATGAAGGCGCGCGCCGTGGAGGCGCCGTCGTCGAACACCACGCCCACGAGCGCGGGGCCCTGCGGGGCGCGATGGGCGTAGGCGAAGGTGACGAGATCGGGTTGCTCCTGCTGGCACGGCGGGCACCAGCTGGCGAAGAAGTTGACCACCACCCAGCGGCCCCGCAGCGCGGCGAGATCGAACGACGACCCGGCCACCGTGGTGCCGGCGATGGCCGGTGCGGTCTCCCCCACGAGCGGCGTGTCGACCTCGGTGGCGTTCTGCGGGGGGCTCGTGGCCAGGAGCGCCACCAGCACCGCCCCCACGACGAGGACGGCGATCCCCACCCAGCGCGCCGTGTGGCGCCGGCGGGGGGCGGGGCCGGGCGCCGGTGCCCCGGGGCCGTCCACGGGCGCACTCACGGAGAGCCGGCCGGCACCGGCTCGTCGGCGTGCGTGAAGTCGGGATCGTCGGGTTGCGCCGCGGCGGGCAAAGAAGCCGGCACCTGCTCGGCCCGCCGAGGGCCTCCGTGCCCGGCCACGGTGGGGACAGGGGCAGACACAGGGTCGGTGGCCCGGCGCCGCCGGCCCGGCACGGCGGCCAGGATGGCACCCACCACGAGCAGGGCCCCACCTCCCCACAGCCACGACACCAGGGGCTGGATGATGACCCCGATGGTGACGGGACCGCCGCGTTGCACGGGCAGGGCGTTCACGGTGAGGTAGACGTCGTCCTCGAATCCCGAGTCGATGGCGGGCGTGCCCACCGCCTCGGTGTCGGGGCCGAACTGGCTGACGGCGGGACGCAGCACCGTGGCGCCGTCCACCACCACCACCGCCTCGGTGGCCGACCGGGCCGGGGTGCTCACGAGCGCCAGCTGCGTGAAGCGCAGGTGATGGCCGTCGACGGTGACGCTCTGGCCGGGGCGCAGCGTCACCTGACCCCGGAAGCCGAAAGAGGTGGCGGCGGCCAGGGCCACGGCGATGACGACCACGCCCAGGTGCACCACCATGCCGCCGTTGGCCCGGCCCACGAGGCCGCGCCACACACCGGCGCCGGCACGGTGCGAGCCACGGGCCGACAGCACGAGCTGGCGGACGTTGGAGGTGGCGGCGAAGCCACCGAGACCGAAGGCGAGCAGCGGGGCGAGCCCGCGCACGCCGAGTGCCACCGACACCACGATGACCGTGGCGCCGGCCCAGGCGGGGAGCATGAGGCGGTCCCGCAGGGTGCGTCCTGTCGTCTTGCGCCACGGCAGCGCCGGGCCGATGGCCATGAGGAAGAGGAGGGCGAAGCCGATGGGCAGCGTCATGAGATCGAAGTAGGGCGCCCCCACCGTGACCTGCTCGCCACGCAGCGCCTCGTACAGGAGGGGGAACACCGTGCCCAGGAGCACCACGAACGCGAAGGCCACGAACAGCAGGTTGTTGGCCAGGAAGGCCCCCTCGCGGCTCACGGCCGAGTCGATGCCGCCCGGCGATCGCAACCGGTCGCCGCGCCAGGCGATGAGCCCCACACCGGTGGCGAGCACGGCGCCGAAGAAGCCGAGCAGAAGCGGCCCGATGTCGGAGTCGGAGAAGGCGTGCACCGATTCGACGACACCGGAGCGGGTGAGGAACGTGCCGAGGATGGTGAGGCTGAAGGCGGCGATGACGAGCGACAGGTTCCACACCCGGAGCAGGCCGCGGCGCTCCTGGACCAGCACCGAGTGCAGGTAGGCGGTGGCGCACAACCACGGCAGGAACGACGCGTTCTCGACCGGGTCCCAGCCCCAGAAGCCTCCCCACCCGAGCACCTGGTACGACCACCACGCGCCGAGGAGGATGCCCACGGTGAGAAAGCCCCAGGCGAACAGGGTCCAGCGCCGGGTGGCGAGCTGCCACCCCTCGCCCACCCGGCCCGTCACCAGTGATGCCACGGCGAACGCGAAGGGCACGGTGAAGCCGACGAACCCGAGATACAGAAGCGGTGGGTGGAACGCCACCAACGGGTTGTCCTGCAACAGCACGTTGGGGCCGGTGCCGTTCACGGGGACCGACCCGCTCACGGTGGTGAAGGGGTC
Source organism: Acidimicrobiales bacterium (assembly GCA_049514335.1). Lineage (GTDB taxonomy): Bacteria > Actinomycetota > Acidimicrobiia > Acidimicrobiales > UBA8190 > JBEKVE01. The sequence goes on along the minus strand of JBEKVE010000068.1, from coordinate 8,901 downwards.
GGCCGGCCCGGCCATCAAGGCGAAGAAGAACGCCGCCACCACGAGGGTGACGAGCGTGGCCCAGGCGACGAGCGGATCGTCGGCCTGGCGCCGGAAGCGCCACACCATGGCGGCGATGTAGCCGGCCAGGATGAGCCCCCACAGGAGGATCGATCCGGCCAGCGCCGACCACATACCCGTGACCGTGTAGAGCAGCGGCGTGGCGCGGCTGTTGTTGGCGGCGACGAAGGCGAGGGAGAAGTCGTGGGTGATGAGCGCCCGCTGCATCGCCACGGTGGCGAGCACCGCCCCCGCCAGCAGGAGCCCGGCGTAGAGGCGGCCGGCGCGCGCCGCCTCGGGACGTCCCCGGGCCAGCCCGTAACCGATCACCACCACGCCCACCACTGCCGCGGCGAGACCCAAGAGGACGCCGGCGTGCCCCAGGGCGGCGTTCACGGGGCGATGTGGGCCGGCGTCTTGACCCGGTCGGGGTGCTGCTGGACGTACTGGGCGGTGTGGTCCACGATGAGCTGGTCGGACACGAAGGTGTCGCCCGAGAAGTGGCCCACCACCACCACCGGGATGTCGGGCTGGAACAGCTGCGGTGGATTGCCGTGGTTGACCACCGGCACGCGGTCCACGGTGCCGGCCGCAACGAAGCTCACGCCGCCGCGTAGGCGGTGCACGGTCCCGGGGACGACCACACCTTCGAGGCGGAACGTGCGGGTGCCGAGCATGGCCTTGTGCTGCACCGCCTGGTCCACCGTCTCGAAGTAGTCGAGCGAGCCCCCGATGCCCTTGTAGAGGAGGAACCCGAAGGCACTGACGAGCACGGCGGCCACCAGCCACAACCGTCGCCGGGAGCGCCGGGCGCGGTCGTCTCCCCCCGGGACCGGCACCGGTTCGCCGGCGGGCGCACCCGGCACTCCTGGCGCACCCGGTGCGGCGGTGCCGGCCGCAACGGTGACGGTGCTCGGCTCGCTCACGGTGACGGGGGCCGGCGCGTGCGCGCCACGACCCGCTCGAGGCGCTGGCGACGACGCCACAACAGCGCGCCGTAGGCGCACAGCACGCTGAGGGCGATGGCGTAGCCGGCGTCGATGTAGCTCACCTCGGGCACCTCATGCCGGGGCCGTCCCCTCGGTCATGCCCGGCGCCGTCCCCTCGGCCCACCGCTCGTGCAGCGCCACGTCGAGCTCGGCGTGTTCGACGTGCTCGGCCAGCACCTCGATGCGGTAGCGCACGGCCAGCATCCAGGCGAACAGGACCGTGAAGGCCACGAAGCCGAGGAGCAGCGTCCACGCCATGGACCCGTGGATGGTGGGCGACAGGTTGGCGTTCAACACCGTGGCGCCCTGGTGCAGCGTGGTCCACCAGTCCACCGAGAAGTGCACGATGGGGACATCCACCGCCGCCACGAGCGCCACCACGGCGCAGCGCCGCGCCCGGGTGTCGGGGTCGGCGGGCACGCGCCGCATGGCCAGGTACCCGAGCAGGAGCACGAGCAGCAGCGCCGTCGAGGTGAGGCGGGCGTCCCACGCCCACCACACGCCCCACGTGGACCGGCCCCAGATGGACCCGGTCACGAGCGTGAGCGCCGTGAACACGGTGCCGACCTCGACGGCGGACACGGCCAGGCGGTCCCAGGTGCGGCTCCGGGTCCGGGGCCACAGCCACAGCACGCTCGACACGGCGGCGACGCCGAAGGCGAGGTAGAGCGCGACCCAGGCGATGGGCGGGTGCACGTAGACCAGGCGCACCAGGTTGCGCTGCACCTGGTCGGGCGGGGTGACCCACAGCCCCAGCCACACAGTCGCCGCCAGCGACAGCACCGAGGCGACGCCGAGGACGCGCACCGTCCACGTGGCCCGCCGGCTCCACGGCGCCACGCCGCCCGGCGCGGCCTGCGGGGTGGGGGTGACGAGATCGGTCACTGCGCCTCCTGCAGGGGACCGAACACCACCACGCCGAGGGCCAGGTACACGACGGCGAAGACGATGAGCAGCCGGAGCCACGCACCGCCCGACACCGCCGACGCCGTGCCCATCGCACCCTGCCAGGCGCGCGTCCCCGCCAACAGGACGGGGGCGGCGACGGGGAGGAAGAGGAACGGCAGCAGCGTCTCGCGCACGCGCACCCCGGCGGCCAGAGCCCCGTACAGCGTGCCGGCGGCGGCGAGCCCGACGGTGCCGGCGACGCAGGCGGTCACGAGCGACCCCGCCGAGCGCACGTGGGCGCCGTAGAAGAGCAGGACCCCGGCGGTGAGCACCACCTCGAGCACGGCCAGTTGCAGCGCCACGGCGGCCGCCTTGCCCAGGAACACACCGGCGGGATCGAGGCCCGACAGGGCCAAGCCGTCGCGGGCCCCGTCGGGGGACTCGAGCACGAAGCTGCGCTGCACGGCCAGGACGCTGGCGAAGAGGACGGCCACCCAGAACAGGCCGGGGGCGGCGTTCGCCATGGTGGTGGTGTCGGGACCGAGGGCGAAGGCGAAGAGCACGAGCATGAGCACCGCCACCGGCACCACCTGGTTGAGCACCACGCGCGAGCGCAGCTCGATGCGCAGGTCCTTGCCCGCCACGAGGACGGTGTCATGCCACATGCGCGCCCTCCTCGTCGGTGGGGCGGGTCACGGCGCTCAACGCCGGCCCGGTCGGTCGCGCCTGGCGCGTGCCGCTCACGCGTCCACCCGTAAGCGACACCACGCGGTCGGCGAGCGGCAGGGACTCCTCGGGCTCGTGCGACGCCAGCAGCACGGTGGCACCCGCCGACGCCGCCTCGGACACGAGCTGCCCGAGCAGGGCACGGCCTGCCGCGTCGAGCCCGGCGTGCGGCTCGTCGAGCAGCCACAGCTCGGGCCGGCGCGCCACCAGCACCGCCAGCGCCACGCGACGACGCTGGCCCGCCGACAGGCGACCCACCGTCGTGCGACGCAGGCGGCCCGACAGCTCGAGGCGCTCGAGGGCGGCGTCGACGTCGGCGGACCCGCAGCGGGCGGCCCGGGCGGCGAAGCGGACGTTCTCGGCCACGGTGAGGTCGTCGTACAGCGCGGCGGCGTGCCCGAGCAGGCCCACGCGGCGGCGCACCGCAGCGCGATCACGGCGCAGGTCGCACCCGAGCACCACCGCCTCCCCGCCGGTGACGGGGAGCAGGCCGGCGCACACCCGGAGCAGGGTGGTCTTGCCCGCGCCGTTGGGCCCTTCGAGGACCACGATCTCCCCCGGGGCGACGACCAGATCGGCGCCGGCCAGGGCCGGGAACCGCCCGGTCACGCAGACGGCGGCACGGAGGAGGACTGCGGGGGCCATGGCCGACGCCATGCTACGGGCCACCCCCTCCCCGGTTCCAAGCGGCCCCCGGGCCCGGGCACCCGGGGCGCCCGTGGAGCTCAGCTCACGGTGAGACGGCCGAGGCCGAGGGCCCGCAGCACCGAGGCGGCCCACGACGACAGCCAGTGGAGGTTGCCGGTCAACAGGAGCAGGCCGAATGCCACGAGCGCCACCCCCGACACGAGGTCCACGAGCCACAGCCGGCGCCGGACCCGGGACAGAAGGGACGTGAGGCGCCCGAAGGCGAGACCCGTGGCGAGAAAGGGCACGCCCAGGCCGAGGGAGTAAGTGACGAGCAGCGCCACCCCCGAAGCCAGGGTGGCCCGGGCCGCCGCCAACCCGAGCACGCCGCCCAGGACGGGCCCGATGCACGGCGTCCACCCGAAGGCGAAGGCCATGCCGAGCACGGGGGGCGCCCACGCCCCGAGCCGGCTGGGGCGGGGGTGGAAGCGGCGCTCGCGCAGGAAGGCGCCCGGCGTCCCGATGCCCGCCAGCCACACGCCGAAGAGCACGATGAGCGCGCCGGCGGCGATGTCGAGGCCCCGCTGGTGCCCGATCAGGAGCCGGCCCAGGCTCGATGCCGCCGCACCCAGGGCGGTGAACACCACCGTGAAGCCGGCCACGAAGCCGAGCACGCCCCGCACCACCGGCGCAGGACGCGGCGGATGCCCGGCGGCGATGTCGGTGGCCGACAGGCCCGACACCATCGACACGTAGCCGGGCACGAGGGGGAGCACGCACGGCGACAGGAACGACAGCATGCCGGCACCGAACGCCACCAGCAGCCCGAGCGGGTCAGCCGAGATGGTGCCGATCTGGGCGGCGATCACCCCCGGCACCGCTGCACCTCAGGTGCCGCGGCCGCGCAGCAGCTCGACGTCGGCGTCGACCATCATGGCCACCAGGGCCGGGAAGTCCACGGTCTGCTCCCATCCGAGCTCGGTGCGCGCCTTGGTGGCGTCCCCCACCAGGAGATCGACCTCGGCCGGCCGCAGGTAGCGGTCGTCCACCGTGACGTGCTCCTGGAAATCGAGCCCGGCGTGGGCGAAGGCGATCTCGCACAGCTCGCGCACCGAGTGGGTGGTGCCCGTCGCCACCACGAAGTCGTCGGGCTCGTCGCGCTGGAGCATGGCCCACATGGCCCGCACGTAGTCACCGGCGAACCCCCAGTCGCGCTGGGCATCGAGGTTGCCGAGGGCGAGCTTGTCGTCGAGGCCGCACACGATGCGGGCTACGCCGTTGCTCACCCGGCGCGTCACGAACTCGAGGCCACGGCGCGGGCTCTCGTGGTTGAACAGCATCCCCGACGAGGCGTGGAGGCCGTAGCTCTCGCGGTAGTTGACGGTGATCCAGTGGCCGTACACCTTGGCCACCCCGTAGGGGCTGCGGGGGTAGAACGGCGTCGTCTCGGTCTGGGGGACCTCCTGCACCTTGCCGAACATCTCCGACGACGAGGCCTGGTAGAAGCGGATGTCGGCGTCGACGATGCGGATGGCGTCGAGCAGGCGCGTCACCCCGAGGGCAGTGGTCTCCCCCGTCAGCACGGGCTGGGTCCACGAGGTCTGCACGAAGGACTGGGCGGCGAGGTTGTAGACCTCGGCCGGCCGGTGCTCGCGCAGGATGCCGATGAGCGACACCTCGTCGAGGAGGTCGCCCGACACGAGCTGCACCTGGTCCTGGATGTGGGCGATGCGCTCGAAGTTCACCGTCGAGGACCGCCGCACCATGCCGATGACCTCGTAGCCCTCGCTCAGGAGGAACTCGGCGAGGTAGGAGCCGTCCTGGCCCGTGATACCGGTGATCAGTGCCCGCTTGTGCATGGTGTCGACCCGTCGCTCAGCGTCCCCGCCACTGCGGCGGTCGCTTCTCAAGGAAGGCGGCGATCCCCTCGGCTGCGTCCTCGGTCTGGGCCGTCAGGGTGAGCATGGCCTGCAGGTGGGCGAGGGCCTCGGGGGCCGCCACGTCCCAGACAGCGTAGAACGCATCTCGCCCGAGCTTCATCACGGTCGGCGACTTGGCGGCCAGGGACGCGGCCAGCTGGTCCACGGCGGCGTCGAGGTCGTCGTGGGGCACCACCCGCGTGACGAACCCCAGGCGCTCGCCCTCGGCCGCGTCGACCCGCCGACCGGTGAGCATGAGCTCGAGCGCCTGTTTGGGGCGCATGGAGCGGACCATGGGGACCGTGATCATGTAGGGCCACAGGCCGACGTCGATCTCGGGGGCGCCGAAGCGGGCCCGGTCCGACGCCACCACCAGGTCGCACGCCAGGGCGAGGCCGAACCCGCCGGCCAGGGCGTACCCCTGCACCCGGGCCACGGTGGGCTTGCCCAGGTGCCACAAGGCCTCGAACACACGGGCCAGCACGCCGCGCGACTCGTGGGTCTCCAAGAAGCCCTCGCCCGGCTCGTCGCCCCCGCGCATCGACCCCAGGTCGGCGCCGGCGCAGAAGGCGTCGTCACCCGCTCCGGCCAGCACGACCACCCGCACGTCGTCGTCGGCCGCCGCCGCCGCCAGGGCCAAACGCAGCCCCCGCATGGCGTCCCAGGACAGGGCGTTGCGCCGCTCGGGCCGGTCGATGGTGAGGCGCGCCACACCCTCGCGCACCTGGTAGCGAACGGTGTCGGTGCCGGTGACACCGTGGTCGGGACTGCCCTGGGGCGGCACCCGCTTGACGGTAGTGCCCGCCCCCCGGAGCCGCCCAACCGGGCCGGCCCCGTCGGCGCACCCGGTAGCGTGGACCGCCCGTGAGCCGGCCCGTCGTCACCGTGGTGTCGTTCCGCCTCGGCGGCTCCGACGGCGTGGCGGTGGAGGCGGCCAAGTGGGTGTGGGCCCTCGGTCGGCTCGGGTTCGACGTCCGCACCGTCGCCGGGGAGGGAACGGCAGATCGGATCGTGGACGGACTGGCCATCTCCGCTCCGCACCCCCCCGAGCAGGCGGCGCTCGACGACGCGCTCGCCGACGCCGATGTGGTGGTCGTCGAGAACCTGTGCTCGCTCCCTCTCAACCCGGTGGCATGGGAGGCGGTGGCCCGGGCCCTGCGGCACCGGCCCGCGTTGCTGCACCATCACGACCTGCCGTGGCAGCGCCCGCAATTTCGCCACCACCGCCCTCCGCCCGACGACCCGGCATGGACGCACGTCACCGTGAACGAGCTGAGCCGCGTCGAGCTGGCGGCGAGGGGAGTGCAGGCCACGGTGGTGCGCAACGCCTTCGACGTCGAGGCACCAGCCGGCGACCGCGCCGCCACGCGCCGCGCCCTCGGCGTGGCGCCCGACGAGCGGCTGGTGCTCCAACCCACGCGCGCCATCCCCCGCAAGAACGTGGGCGGGGGTGTGGCCCTGGCCGAGGCGATCGGTGGCACCTTCTGGCTCCTCGGACCGGCCGAGGACGGCTTCGGGCCCGAGCTGGAGCGGATCCTGGGTGACGCCCGCTGCCGCGTCCTGCGGGGGCCGGCCGGCGCCGGGGGGCCCATGGCCTCCGCCGACGCCTACGCGGCGTGCGACGTGGTCGTGCTGGCATCGACGTGGGAGGGGTTCGGGAACCCGTCGGTGGAGTCGGCCGTGCACCACCGGCCCCTGGCGGTGGGGCGCTACCCGGTGGCGGCCGAGCTCGAGGCCTTCGGGTTCCGATGGTTCGCCCACGACGACGCCCCTGCCGTGGCGCGCTTTCTCGACGACCCCTGCCCCGACCTGCTCGAGCACAACCACGGCGTGGCCCGGCGCCACTTCGCCCTGGCCGATCTCCCCGGCCGGCTGGGGCGCGTGCTTGAGACGGCGGGCCGGGGTCGCTTCTGAGCCGTCACCCCGGCCGGCGCCGGAGCCGCCCACCTGGGAGATCGGCGGCCCTGCCGGTACGATGCCCTCATGGCGACGCGCCCCACTCCGGCCTCGGGCGGCGGGGCCAAGCGACTCCCCGCCGACCGGCGCCGCCAGCAGCTGCTCGACGTGGCGCTCACCCTGTTCGCCCAGCGGGGTTTCAACCCCACCACCATGGACGACATCGCCGAGGCCGCCGGGGTGACGAAGCCCCTGCTTTACCAGCACTTCCTGTCCAAGCGCGCCCTGTACCTGGAGCTGGTGGACACCGTGGCCGACACCATGCTCGAGGCCATCGGCAAGGCGGCGGCGGCGGCGGTCGGTCCCCGCCAGCAGGTCGAGGGTGGCTTCGCCGCCTACTTCCATCTCGTCGTCACGCACGCGGATGCCTTCCGCCTCTTGTTCGGCAGCGACGTGCCCAACGATCCCGAGCTGTCCCGGGCGGTGCGAAACGTGGAGAACAGCATCGCCGAGGCCATCGACGTCCTCATCGACGCCGGCCTGGACGAGGACCACCGGCGCCTCCTGGCCTACGCCGTTGTGGGGATGGCCGAGGGGGCGAGCCGCCACTTCCTGGCAGCGCGTGGCCCGGTGGAGGGCGACCCGGACGAGTCCGAGGCCACCCGCCTGGCCCGCCGACTGGCCGACCTGTCGTGGGCCGGCCTGCGCTCGGTGCACCGCGACGACTGACGACTGCGTTCCCCGGGGCTGCGTTCCCCGGGGCTGCGTTCCCCGGCATCGAAAGTTGACCTGAGAGGTAAGCTTTCGATGCGGCGGCCCGTTCGGGACGCCGGGAACGAGGTGGTCGGCATGCGGGCACGGATCAGGTCGGCGATCGGCTTCCCGAACCCCGTCAACGAGGTGTCGGCCCGTCTGGTGGCGGGGGGCGTGGTCGTGCTGTGCGCCCTTGCCATCGCCCTGCGCCAGCCGTGGCTGCTCGTCCCCCTCGCCTACGGGTTCTGGGCCCGCGTCCTCACCGGCCCGCGCCTGAGCCCTCTCGGACAGTTCGTCACCAGGGTGGTCGTGCCTCGCCTGCCCGTCGCCCCCCGGCTCGTGGCCGGGCCGCCCAAGCGCTTCGCCCAGGCCATGGGGGTTGCGTTCTCGACCACCGCCCTCGTCCTGTGGTTCGCGTTCGGGGCGGGCACCGCCACCTGGGTGGTGGTGGGTCTGCTCGGCATCGCGGCCGTGCTCGAGTCCGCCTTCGGGCTGTGCCTGGGCTGCCGGGTCTTCGCGCTGCTCATGCGGGCCGGGCTCGTCCCCGACGAGGTGTGTGAGGCGTGTGCCGACATCAGCCGGCGCCACCCCGAGCTGCGCTTGCCGGTCGGGGTGTGACCGGGGGCTGACCCGAGCTCAGCCCTGGGCGGCGTCGCCGGCGCCCTCGTCGGAGAGGGCGGGGGCCAGGCGGGGCATGAGCGCGGCCATGAGCACCGACAGGTCGCGGGCGCAGGCCACGTAGTCCGCTTCGTCCCCCCCGGCCGGATCCGTGACGTCACCCTCCTGGCGCGGATCGAGCTCTTCCAGGCGCAGCTCCGCCACGCGCACCGGCAACGGCTCCTCGCCGTGCCGCAGCCGGCGGGCCAGGTAGCGCAAGGTGGCGGTGCGGGGCGCGGCGCCGGGATGCCGCCGGCGCACGTAGGCCACGTGCTCACCCTCCATGGCCACCACCAGGTGGGCGGCGTCGAGGTCGACGTCGGTCAGCTGCCGGCTGCGGTGCGCCGGCGGCTCGAGCCCCACGGCGAGGAGCGCCGCCCGGGTGCGCACGCTCATGGGCTGGTGCT
>JBEKVE010000067.1:0-24037 GCA_049514335.1 Acidimicrobiales bacterium | reverse complement strand
CCCTCGCCCTCGCGTACGATCCCGAGGAGTATGTGCTCGGTGCCCATGTAGCTGTGGCCGAGCTGCAGCGCCTCGCGCAGCGCCAGCTCGAGAACCTTCTTCGCACGGGGTGTGAACGGTGGCGATCCGGTGGGCGCCACGGCCTGGCCGGAGGGTCCGATCTTCTCTTCCACCTTGTCGCGCACGCCCTCGAGCGTGACCCCGAGCTGGGACAGGGCGTGGGCGCCGACCCCGTCGCCTTCGTGGATGAGACCCAGGAGGATGTGCTCGGTTCCGAGAAAGCCGTGACCGAGGAGGCGACTCTCCTCCTGTGCCAGCACCAGGACCCGACGGGCCCGGTCCGTGAAGCGTTCGAACACCGACGTCAGCCTATGCCCGCGGCGGAGGAGAACGATCGCCGCCCGGGACGGCTCCCGGGGACAGCGGCTCTTCGGCGTCGAAACCCACATTCGACGCACAGGGCGTTCGGAGCCCGAGCAAAGGAGCGTGTCGCAGGCTGCGGTGTATCGGATCGATGGGGAGGCGCAAGCCCCTCGGAGGAGGTGTACCAGCATGGTATGAGATCGGCACTGCGTCCCACCCAGGACCTTCCCCGGACCCCTCGCCGTGTCCCCCGACGGCCGGGGGCCCGGGCGCGCCCGGGTGGTGTCGCAGCTCTCGTCACCGCCGTGGTGGTGTGCCCCCTCCGGTCGCATAGGCGTTCGTCAAACGCGCCGGGGCACACGCCAGCCATCCGTCGAGTACCACCTCGCGCAGGACCGTCTTGGGGACGAGCCGCAGCCGGACGAGGACAGCCGGGAAACCGTCGAAGTGCGCAATGGAGAACAAGGGCCCCGGGTGCTCGGCCAGCACGGCCTCTTTCTCTGCCAGGTCCTCGACCCGCACGGCCAGGATCGGTCCGTCGGGGACCGGAGCATCTCCGAACCGTCGAAGATCCGCCTTGCTGAACGGCCGTTCCCACGCAAAGGCCTTGTCGGTCACGAACCAGGTGCGGTTGCCGTGCCGCTCACCTTCGACGACCTCGGGCAATGCCGCTGCGATGACCGACACATCGTGGAACGTCGCCACCCCCGCCACGCTACCGGACCCCCCTCGGCACCCACCCGGGGCGCCAACCTCCCTGCCCATCAGGGACGCGGAGGCGATGCACCGAGTGCGAATGGCAAAGGTCGTGCACTAGCGTTGCAGTGCCGCAGGCCGGATCCGGGGGGACGGAGCACTGGGAACGAGACGGTTGGGCCGATACGTGCCGTCGCCTGCGAAGGGATGGGGGCACCTGCACGGGGGCGTGCTGGGAATCGTCCTGGTGGTCGCTGCCGTGGCCATCACCTGCGGGGCGGCCACGATCGCCATCGCCGCGGGGCGCGGACCGGGCGGCCACGCCGCCACCGGTGTCGCCCGGGGTGACCACTCCTCGGGCTCGGGCAATGCCTCCTCCCTGCGGCTCCAGTCGACGCCGATCGTCATTCCCCCCGCGCCGTCTCTCATCGTCATTCCCGCCGCACCCTCCACCACCGTCCCGAGCACAACGGCGCCCCCGAGCAGCGAAGCCAGGGTGTCGACGGCGCGGGTGGCGGCGCCCTCGGCCCGGCCGCGGGTGGCGGCGCCGGCTCCCGCCCAGGTGCACACCGTGGGCGGCCCGCTGCCGCGTGGAACGCCCGGAGCGGCCATGAACATCACGGACCCGTCGACCGTGGCGGTGGCGCGGGTGCGAACGCTTCCGCTGTACGCCTCCCCTGGCGCGACGCAGGCGTCGAGCACCATGGCCAATCCCAACAACCTGGGCGCCACCGTCGTCCTTCTCGTCACCGCCGTCCAGCCCAACTGGGTCGAGGCCTACATCCCGGTGCGTCCCAACGAGACCATGGCGTGGATCCCGGCTGCCGACGTGGCTCTCACGACGGTGGGCGAGCACATCGTGGTCCACCTGGGGGATCGGCAGCTGATCCTGTATCGCAACAACCAGCCCGTGTACAGCGCGCCGGTGGCTCCCGGCGCCTCCGATGCCCCCACCCCCACGGGATCGTTCTTCGTGGCCTACAAGGTCCGGGTCACGGACCCGTCGGGGCCCTACGGGCCGGATGCGTTCGGGACGTCGGACTTCTCGGGCACCTACTACAGCTTCGACGGCGGCCCCGGGCAGATCGGGATCCACGGGACCGACCAACCCTGGGTCATCGGCACCTACGCCAGCCACGGATGCATCCGGTTGTACAACAACGACATCGCCACCCTGGCCCAGCAGGTGGTGCCCGGGACGCCCGTCGAGGTGGAGAACTGACCGCAGGCCGAGCCGACGCCCGACCGGGCGACGGCGGCTGGTCGAAAATTGTTGTTCCGACCTGGGCTTGGACATACCTCACAGGCTCCACAGGCCGTCGACAGGTTGCGCACAGGTTCGCAGGATCTGCTGTGTCCGAGGAGGTCCGATGGACACACAGTGGCTGGCTGCGGCGAGATGCAAGGACATGGACCCCGACACCTTCTTCCCGACCGACGGCATCGGCGTCCAGGCGGCGCAGCGCATCTGTGCCGAATGTGCGGTCGAGAACGACTGCCTCGAGTACGCCCTGGCCAGCCGCATCGATCACGGCGTGTGGGGCGGTGCCTCGGAGCGCGAGCGGCGCCGGATCCTGACCCGGCGACGGCTGTCGAGCTCCCAGTCCGTCTCGGTCTGACGCCACCCCCCGGGAGCGCAGAGCGCCGCAACGGGCGGCGCGGTGTACCGAGCCTCAGGGAGTGGCCGACGCCGAGGCGCCCGGCACCGGTTCGAGGGGACAGGCCACCGTCGCACCGACGGGGTCGGTGGTGGGCGCCAGCACGGTCGTGTTCGTGCCCGATGCCGGCGGTGACGAGCTCGCGCCGGCATTCCCGGACGCCGTGCCGGTGTTGCCCGACGGTCCGGTGTTGCCCGAGGGTGCGGTGTTGCCCGACGAGGGGACCACGGTGGCAGGAGGCGTCACTGGGGTCGGGAGGGGCACGGGGTCGGGCAGAGGAGTCGGCACCGGTGCCGGTCCGGGGGGCGTGTCCCCCGGAGCAGTTGTCGAGAGGGTGATCGTGGCGACCACGCTCCCCGTCGATCCCTCCAGGACGAGGGTGCCCTGCACTGCGTAGGGGGTGACGTCGCCCGCCGGGGCGGCGACGTGATGCGCCAGGACCACCACGCCGCCCACCGGCGCCATCGAGTCGGTGGAGCCGTCGGAGAACGTGACCGTCGCGCCGTCGACGGCGTTTCCCACCTCCAGCGCCACCCACCACACCGGATCGCCTTCGACCACGCCGAAGGCTCCGGTGATGAGCCCCTGTTCCGGCTCACCCCCGGGCACGACGGGGTTGGCTGATCCCGATGGTGAGCCGGTCGCCCCCGGGACGAACACCGGGGTGCTCAACATCGCCTGGCCGACGGCGGTCTCGTCCGACATCTCGATCGAGACCGTGCTCGAGGCGCACGACACGGCGGACACGACGGGTCCGCCGGTGACCGGCTGTGGTGCGCACCCGCCGGCGGTGCCCCCGTCGAGGAGGTACGTGCGGATGGTGATGCCGTCGGCCGTGGTGCGGGTGAACACGTGCGTGGCGCTCCCCACGGGGACGTCCGGGGGCGAGACCACCGCAGCGGAGCCCGATGTCGTGCCCGCCAGGGGGCAGACGGTGCTCGAGACGGCGGGTCCCGAGCCCGACGGCGACGACGCCGGCGCCGACGACAGCGCCCGGGCGAGGGGGCGAGCGGTGGACCGGTGGATGTCGGACCGAGCCGACGGACCGGCCAGCGCCACCGGGAGGCTCAGTCCCCCCACCAGTGCCACCCCGCCCACGATGAGCATTGTCACTGTCCTTCGGCCTGGCATCGGCGTGCCCCCTTCTGGATCTCGTGGACTTGGACGACGCCGCCGCCGATTCCGTTCCCGCCGTCTGGGGCGTGCGCCGCGCGAGGCTCTGGGGTGGTCGCCCGGCCGGTCGAGCCGGCCCTCGGGGAGGTTCCGACGTGCCCGCAGACGATGCAGCCATGGCCGGCCCCGTGCCGGTCTTCCGCCACCTCGCCGACGAGGACGTCCCGTGGCAGCAGGTCCGAGCCGTTCGCCGGGCCGACGGCACCGTCGCATCGGTGTGGGAGAAGTGGTTGGCCTTCTCCCCCGATCCCCTGTACCTGTCGCTCTACGCCAAGTGGGACCCCGGCGTCATCCAGCGCCGGCACGGGCACCATTCACCCCACGTGCTCATGGTCCTCGAGGGGGAGATGCAGTGCGGTGACCGGTGGTGCCCGGCCGGCACCCACATCGAGCTCCCCCTCGGAGCCGCCTTCGGTCCTTTCGTGGCCGGCCCGCGTGGCGCCGTGCTCTTCGAGGTCATGATGGGAGACCCCCGGGGGTGGGGAGACGACCCTGCGTCGTTCGAAGCGGCGCTCGCCCTGCACGGCGCCGAGGCGCTCCCCGACCCACCCATCGAGTTGCCGGCGTGGCTGGAGGACCTCCGCGGTCGTTGGGTCACCTGACGAGCCGACGGACCGCCGCCGCCGAGCCCGGGCTGTGGTGCAGGAATTGCCCAGTCGCTAGGCTTGGCGGCGGAGCTGGGGGGGTGTATGCGGGGGCGGTTTCGGTTGTTCCGAATGGTACGTCCACGTTCCGGCCGCGGTCGGCGTGGTCGGGCCGTCGTCCTGCGCCGCTCCGCCCTTCCCGCCATGGCGTTGCTCGTGGTCGGCGCCGTCGGTGTGCCGCTGATCGGCTCGGCCACAGATGCGGCGGCCGCCGGCGATCCGACGACCAACCTGGCGTACACCGGGGCCGACACGCCGCTGCAGAACGTCGACCTGGGCCGCGCCCAGGACGGGGTGGGGCCGCTGTCCGGCTCGGGACTCGGCACGCTCACCGGTCCCGAGGAGCTGTTCGTCGTGGTCAACCTGGAGCGCATCGGTCGGTCGCTGGCGCCGTTCGACGCCCTCACCACCTCTCTCGACGCCTTGGCCCAGCAAGGCGCCAACGCCGGCGGCGATCCGCCCCAACCGACCGTCCCCGGGTTCGGCAACGAAGGCGTGGTGGAGGCGAGCGGCACGGCGGACCCGCTCGTGGCGGACTTCTACTGGATGTACGACGACGGGTGTACGGGCCCGTCGGTCGTGAACGTCACGTGCTCTGCGGCCACGCCCGAACCCTGGAACCACCGCAATCAGATCCTGTGGCCCTACTCGACGGGAAGCGACTGCTCGCTCGACATGGGTGCCGCCCAAGCCACGTCGGCCTTGGCGGCGGTGTTCGAGGGCTACTGCGGCTCAGCCGCCCCCACCGACGTCGTGTTCACGTGGGCGCAGGCGGAATCGATGCTCGGGCTGACACCACCCTCCACCACCACGACCTCGACGCCGACGCCGACGCCGTGGCCGGTGCCCGTGTGTGCCGCACCGACGTACACCCTGGGGTACACCTTCGCCGCCTCCGACGGGGGCGTCTTCAACTTCGGTGACTATCCGATGTGCGGATCGATGGCCGGCACCGCGCTCAGCGCCCCCATCGTCGGCATCGCCTTGACCCCGGACAAGGGCGGGTACTGGCTCGCCGCTGCCGACGGGGGTGTGTTCGCCTTCGGCGACGCCGCCTTCTACGGATCGATGGCCGGCAGCCACCTGCACGCCCCCATCGTGGGCATCGCCGCTGCACCCTTCGGCAACGGCTATTGGCTGGTGGCCGCCGACGGAGGTGTCTTCGCCTTCGGGAGCCCCTATTTCTACGGCTCCATGGGTGGCACGAGCCTGCACGCCCCTATCGTCGGCATGGCGGTCGCCCCCCTCGGGTTGGGCTATTGGCTGGTGGCGTCCGACGGGGGCGTCTTCGCCTTCGGCAGCGCCCGTTTCTACGGTTCCATGGGGGCGCAGCCCCTGGCCCGACCCATCGTCGGCATGGCCGCAACGCCGTTCGGAAACGGCTACTGGCTGGCGGCGTCAGACGGGGGCGTCTTCGCCTTCGGCAGCGCCCGTTTCTACGGTTCCATGGGGGCGCAGCACCTGGCCCGGCCCATCGTGGGCGTGGCCGGCGCCCCCCTCGGGCTGGGCTACTGGCTGGTGGGCGCGGACGGAGGAGTCTTCGCCTTCGGAGGCGCTCCGTTCTACGGCTCCACCGGGGCCGCCGCGCTGAACGGGCCCATCGTGGGCATGGCGTCCTGACCCATCGACGACGGACCCGTTCGTCGTGGCGCCGCCCGATGCGCAGCCCCCGTCCCGCCCGGCTCTAGGTGTACGGCGGGGGCGAGATGATCGCTTGGTCTGACCCAAGCGGGTGCTGCCAGGCCGTGAGGTCGTCGGCGGGGTGGTCGCCGATGGCCTCCGGTGGCAGGGGACAGCCGAAGAGGTTCCCCTGGGCGAGATCGCACCCGAGGGTCCGCAGCACCTCCAGCTGCGCCGGCACCTCCATCCCCTCCGCCACAGCCGACAGGCCGAGCGAGTGGGCCAGCGTGATGATGGTCTGCACGATGCTCGTGTCCTCGGCCTCGCGGCCCAGCCCGTCGACAAAGCTGCGGTCGATCTTGAGGCTCTCGACGGGGAAGCGCTTCAGGTAGCTGAGCGACGAGTACCCCGTCCCGAAGTCGTCGATGCTGAGCCGGACACCGAGGCGCCGCAGCGCCTGGAGCACCTCGATCGTCGACGCCGTGTCGCACATGAGGGTGTTCTCGGTGAGCTCCAGGCACAGCGCCTCGGGTCGGATGCCGGTCCGGTCGATCACCTGTCCCACCGACTTGGCCAGCAACGAGTCCGAGACCTGGCGGGCCGCCAGGTTCACGTTGATGACGAGCGGCGTCGAAGAGAGGCTCTCGGGGCGCGTCGCCTGCCACCGGGCGGTCTGGCGGCATGCCGTCTCGAGCACCCACATGCCGATGGGCACGATCAACCCGGTCTCCTCCGCCAGGCCCAGGAATGCGGCGGGGAGCAGCACACCTCGTTCGGGATGGTTCCACCGCAGGAGCGCTTCGAACCCCACGACACGACCGGTCTCGAGGCTCACGATGGGTTGGTAGTAGACGGCGAGCTCGTCGCGCTCCAGGGCCCGGTGGAGGTCGTTGCCGGTCTTGAGCAGCGCGGCGGCTGCGCCGTGGCGGTCAGGACGGAACACCACGGCGCGGCCCCGCCCGTCGTTCTTGGCCTGGTACATCGCCGCGTCGGCCTGGCGCAGCAAGGTGTCGGCCGTGTCGTCGCCGTTCGCTAAGGCGATGCCGACGCTGGCGGTGACGAACACCTCGTTTCCCGCCACCATCATGGGTTCGGCCAAGGCGCCGAGCAGGCGCTGGGCCACCTGGGACGCGCCCTCGAGCCCGGTCACCTGGTCGCACAACACCACGAATTCGTCCCCGCCGAATCGGGCCACCACGTCTCCGGGCCGGGTCACGTTGCGCAGCCGCTGAGCGGCGTGCATCAAAAGCTCGTCGCCCGCCGCGTGGCCGAGCCCGTCGTTGACGATCTTGAAGTGGTCGAGGTCGACGAACAGCACCGCCACAGGACCGGTCGAGCCGTGCAGGGCGGCCGTGACCCGCTCCGTGAAGCGGGTCCGGTTGGAAAGCCCCGTCATGACGTCGTGCGCGGCCTCGAACGCCAACTGGTCGCTGATCGCCTTGCGGGTCTCCTCAGCGTCACGGCGCTCGGTGATGTCACGGAGGTTCGCCACCCAGCCGTCGATGCCCGGCGCGTTGGAGAGGTCGGTGAACGTGACCTCGCACCAACGCCACGAGCCGTCGAAGTGGCGGAGCTGGATCTCCGAACGACGCGGGGTGTCGGCCGGGGCGCCGACCAACGACACGAGGCGCTCGAGGTCGTCCTCGGCCAGCAGCGACACCGCATCCATGCCGATCGAGTTGGCTTGTGGATACCCGAGCGTCGACTCGAAGGCGGGGCTCACATAGCTGAGGGTGCCGTCGGCGGCGACGACGATGATGACGTCGGAGGCGTTCTGCACGAGCGCCCGGAAGCGCTGTTCGCTCTGGACGATGGACTGCTCGATGCGCTCCTTGTCCTTCTGGTTGAAGCTGAGGAGCCCGATCACGGCGCAGGTGCCGGCCACTTCGAGGAGGGCGAGCCCGTGCCCGGTCGAGCCACCGACCATGCTCTTGAGGCCCCCGAGCCCCACCGTCACCTCGCCGGCGACGACGGTCACCACGACGCATCCCATCGCCCACGGCCCATAGCGCGAGCCGTCACGGCTCATGATGTTGGCCGTCGGGAAGATGAAGCAACATGAGCTCGCCGAACACGAGGGTGAGCGGGACGGGCTCGATGAACCCGTACCGGCGGGCGATGGCGAGCAGGACGAAGGCGGGGATGCCGTAGCCGATGCCCCACAGGGGCACACCTCTACGTGCCTTGGTCGCCGGGTGCTCAGCCTCGGGCTCGTCCATTGTCTCCACTCAACCCGAAGGGCGGCCAAGGAGACGGCCGCGATAAGGAAAGGTGCAGGTCAGCCCGGATAATGTCGACCCGACCGGCCCAAGACTTGAGGGTCGGTGTTGTGGGGGTTGCGAAGGGGATTCGGCCTGGTCCTCCGGCCTTTCAGACTGAGGTCGGGTCAGGCTGTCGACGCCCGCGGCGGACGAGCTTGAGGCCGCGCTCGAGAGCGACGCCCCCGAGAATGGCCAGGACGACCTCGAAGGGCGTCCGGAAGCGGGTCGAGCCATATAGGAGCATGGCGGCGACCACGACGTTGACGAGCACCCCCACGAGTGGCAGCACGGTGGCCCCGCGTCGTCGTAGCAGCACCACACCCCCCACCGCCGCCGCCAGCAGGCAGTAGTACATGCCGAGGCCGACGACGGCCCAGTCGAAAGGCCGTTGCTCGAACGACATCAGGCGGGGGAACCCTCCGTCGAGGTTCAGCTGTTGGATGGGGGCGAAGAAGCCGAACTCCCGGCCCACGCGTGCCAACGTCACCACTGGGAGCTGCGACGACTGGTGCCGGATGTAGGCCCATCCGATGCTCCGGCAGCGAACATCTGCTTCGGACTCGTCGGCCTGGACGGGCACCACGCCGCAGTCGCGCCTGGACTGACAAGCGAAGCTCCAGTACCCGATGAATGGCCCGTAGTAGGTGCTGTTGCAATTGGCGGAGGCGAGACCCGTGCCGAACTCGGAGGAGATGAGCTCGACGTGGTCGAAGCGCGACAGGTTGAAGCCGATCCACGGCGCCACCGTCAACAGGGCGACGGTGATTCCCGTCGCCGCCAGGGCGACACGGCGCCGCAAGTCGGCGTGCCGGGCCACGAGGCACACTGGCACGAGCACGAGCGGTACAAGGAGCGCCAGTTCGGCCCTCGTCAGTGCGGCGAGCGCGCACAACGCCCCGAGGAGGGCTCCTCGGGTGAGGCTCGGGCTCCGCCACAGCTGGTACGACACGAGCACCACCGCCGCCACGAGGAGGAGCACAAGCGTCTCCGAAAGTCCCGACCCGTCGTTGAGCCAGTAGTTGGGGTAGACGGCGGCGATGGCGGCGGCCAGCAGCCCGGCGCGGGGACCGGCCGCGTGCCGTGCGGCAAGGCCGGTGACGGCCACAGCAGCGCTGCCCACCACGCACGACCACAGCAATTGCGACAGAAAGCTCTGCGCCCCCAGCGCCGCCGGCAGGGCCAGGACGAGCGTCCACAACGGAGGGTGGTACGCGCTCTGCACGACGGCATGGTGAAGAGACCAGGCCCACGGGTCGATGAACCACCCCTTGCCAGTGACCAGGAGATCGGCCTGGAGGTGGAAGTAGAATGCGTCACCGGCGGGGACGGCGTGACGCTTCGACACGAGGACGTAGGTGACCCTGATGCACAGGGCCACCGCCGATACGCCGGCGAGCTGGCGGTACCACCCGACCGGTGCAGTTGCCATGCCCTCTTCGTCGCGCTCGGCTTGCCGCGTGCTCGCTGTTGACAAGGCACCCCCCGCGGACCCGTGTCCCGTCGCCGAGGCCGACAATCCTGGCACAGCGGGCGGAGCGGTGCCCGGTTCCAACGGTCCTCGACGAGGGTGGCCGTCGGCTGAATCATTGACCCTTACCGGTTGACGCGGCCGCCGGGAGCGCGAGGCGTCACTCGATGTGACCGGGTCGTTTCTTCCCGATCACCGACGCTGCACCCAGACTGGTGCGGACCCGTGCGAACCGGTGCAGACCGGTTCGGATCAGGGCTGCAGATCAGATGGTCAGATCAGATCAGACCTGCGCAGATCAGATGAGGTGGTTGGCCTTCAGCCACGACTCGGCCACCGCGGCGGGCTGCTCCTTGTTGGCCGTGACGTCGAGGTTCAGCGTGGAGATGGCGTCGGTCGTGAGCGCGTTGTCCAGCTTGGCGAGCGCATTCGAAAGCGTGGCGGTGACCACTGACTTGCGGACGACGGGCACAATGTAGTCCGCGCCCTCGAGGTGCTTGTCGTCGGTGAGCGCCACGAAGTTGTTGCTGACCACGTTGCCGTCGCTCGAGAACAGCTCGACCACCTGGACCTCACCGTTCTTGAGCGCGGCCACGCTCAGGGGACCGGCTTCGTCCAGGGATTTGAAGGCGGCGAAGTGCAGGCCGTAGACGCTCTGGAGGCCCGGCTCGCACCCGGCGAAGGTCGGGCATTCGGGCGGTCCTCCGAGCGTCATCTTGGAGGCGTAGGGGGCCAGGCTCGAGATGGTCGTGAGGTGGTCCTTGGCCGCCGTGGCCTTGGTCACGGCGAACACGTTCGTGTCGAGAGCCTTCGACGCGGGCAGGACCGTGACGCCGGAGGACGCCAAGGCCTGCTTGTCGGCGGCGATGGCCGTCGAGATCTGGTCGCCGGCGGGCTGGGGGTTGCCGCCATGGAGGTAGCCGAGGAGCGAGGCGGCGTAGTCAGGCTCCAGGTCGATCTGCCCGTGCTCGATGGCTGGGACGACGACGGCCCGGGTCCCGAGGGCGGGCTCCACCTTGACGGGGTACCCCGCATGGGCCAGGACGTCCCCGTAGAGATTGGCCACGATCTCCTGCTCTTCGAAGTTGGTGGCGCCGATGGTGATGGTGGGCTTCTTGGCGCCGCTCTTGGCCGTGCTCGGGCTGCTGCTGCACGCGGCCAGCGTGAGGACGAAGACCAACGCCGCAATGGGACCGATCGAGCGCCGAAGCAACATCGGGGAACCCTCCTCTGGGATGGTGCACGGACCCCCGTACCTGTACGCGTTCGTTTTCAGCGGGACGGGGGTAGCGCAAAGTACATAAAATCGACCTCTTTGGTCAACTTCTGACTCCTCCCACCAGGCCGGGGCCGCGGGCGCCGATGAGGCCGCGACGGCGGCTGCGCTGGGGTTCGGGCGTCACCACCCGTTGCACCACGCCCAGCACGACGGCGACGACGCCGGCCAGCAGTGCCACGAGGAGGGCGCCGGCGAACGCCTCGACGGTGTCGTTGGTGTTGAGCCCGGCGATGACGGGGGTGCCCAGATCGGAGTAGCTCACGTAGGCGGCGAGGGTGGAGGTGGCCACCACTTCGATGGCGGCGGTCCGGATGCCGGCCATGACGAACGGCGCGGCCAACGGAAGCTCGACGCTGCGCAGCATCTCGCCGCCGGTGAGGCCCATGGCCCGGGCGGCGTCACGGACATCGGCGTCGACCTCGCGCATCCCCACGTAGGTGTTGGTGAGGATGGGGGGGATGGCCAGGACCACGAGGGCCAGGAACGCCGCCACGAAGCCCCCGCCGCGAAGCGAGATCCACGGGATGATGGCGAACAGGGTGAGCAGCGCCAGGCTGGGGACGGCTCGGGCGGCATTGGCGGCGTTCACCGCCACCAACCCACCCCGGCCGGTGTGCCCGAAGACGAGGCCGATGCCGCCGCCGATCACGATGGCGCCCACGACCACCGCCACGGACAGCTCGGTCTGGCGCCACAGGAGCTCAGGGACACCGCTCGGGCCGTTCCAGTGTGCGGACGTGGCGAACCAGGCGGCCACGCTGGCCACGAAATGGCGCAGATGGTCCCAGGCCCCCATCAGGTCCCCCGTGTCCGACGTCCCGACCGCGTCCACGGCACGACCAGGTGTTGCAGCGCCACCAGGAGCAGATCGCACACCGCGGCCAGGAGGACCGACAGGACGAGGCCGACGATGATGGGTGTGTAGAAGCCGATGTTGAACCCGTAGGTGATCTGTTGCCCCAGGCCGCCGAGCCCGATGAGAGCGGTGACGGTGACGAGCCCGATGACCGTGGCGGCAGCCACCCGGAGCCCGGCGAAGAGGTAGGGCAGGGCCAGGGGCAGGTCCACGCGCAGGAGCCGGCTGGTGGGGGAGTAGCCGAGAGCGGTGGCCGCCTCACGGGCATCGGCGGGAACGGCGTCGAGCCCCGCCATGGTGTTCCAGATGAGGATGAGCAGCGTGTACCCGACAAGGGCGATCTCAGCCGTGGGATAGGAGGCGACGTAGCCGGTGAGCGGCCCGAGGATGGCGAAGAGCGCCAGTGAAGGGATGATGTACAGCGCGCTGGCCAGGCCGACGACGGGGACCCGCATGATCCGGAACCGCCATGCCACCAAGGCCAGTGGAACGGAGATGGCGAGGCCGATGCCCAACGCCAGGAGGCTCAGCGCGATGTGCTGGACCAGGTCGGCGCTGATCTGGCCCCATTGGCCCGACACGTAGCTCCACTGGAAGAAGGGCTGAGCCACCGACACCGGCGTGATCGTACGGCGCGCGTCCGGCCCCGGCTGGCGGGGACGGCCCCCTGACTATCGTTGGCCGCCGATGATCCAGTTGGAGCAGGTCTCCAAGAGCTACGGCGACGGCAACGTGGCGGTGTCCGATCTCAGCCTCGAGGTCGGACGGGGGGAGCTGACCGTGCTGGTGGGGCCGTCGGGCTGTGGCAAGACGACCACGTTGCGGATGATCAACCGCCTCATCGAGCCGACGTCGGGTCGCATCCTCATCGGAGGGGAGAACGTCCTCACCCAGGACCCGGTGCAGATGCGACGGGGGATCGGCTACGTCATCCAGCAGGGCGGTCTCTTCCCCCATCGCCGGGTCTTCGACAACGTGGCGGTGGTCCCCCGGTTGCTCGGGTGGGACCGGGCCCGGATCGAGCAGCGGGTGCAGGAGCTGCTCGACCTGGTTGGTCTCGATCCGGCCCGCTATGCACGGCGGTTCCCCCACGAGCTGTCGGGCGGGGAACGCCAACGGGTCGGGGTGGCGCGGGCGCTCGGGGCCGATCCCCCGGTGCTGCTCATGGACGAGCCGTTCGGGGCCGTCGACCCCGTCACGCGCCAACGGCTCCAGAGCCAGTTCCTCGAGCTGCAGGCCACGCTGCAGAAGTCGATCGTGTTCGTGACCCACGACATCGAGGAAGCGGCCCGGCTCGGCGACCGCATCGCCGTGTTGTCCAAGGGCGGCGTGCTCGAGCAGTACGACACGCCCACCGAGGTGCTCGGGCGACCAAGGACGCCTTTCGTGGCCGACTTCGTGGGGGCCGACCGCGGCGTGCGGCGCCTGGCCGTGGTGCGGGTGGAAGCAGACGACCTGGCCCACCCGCCCGTCGTCGCCCCCACCGCGTCCATGGACGAGGCCCGGTCGGCATCGGACGGGGGTGTGGCGCGCAGCGCGGTGGTGGTGGACGACGGGCACCTCGTGGGCTGGGTGCCGCTCGATCCGGATGTGCAGGGACACGTCGGTGAGAACACCCGGCCGTTCGCCACCACGGCGGTGCTCGGCGCCACGCTTCGCGACGCCCTCGGTGCGATGCTCTTGCACGACGTGCGCTGGATCCCGGTGCTCGACGGCACCGGCCGCTACCTCGGGGTGCTCACCCCGAACCGCCTCCACGCCGCCATGCGACGGTCGGTCGGGGGCCGGGCAGTGGAGTCCTGAGCGAGGGAGCGTTCGGCCAGCTGGCGGAAGGCGTCGGGCACCACCGCCGCATCCGAGAACACCGTGCCGGCGTAGCCCACGGCGTCGTGGCCGAACCGGGAGCGGACCGCATCGACACAGCGGTCCACGCCGGCGCGTGCCGCCCCGACGTCGGAGCCTGGCCTGTGGCGGGGATCGCCCGCCATCGGCAGCGGCAATTCGAGCTGGAGGCTGGCGTCGGGAACGAGATTGGCGACCGAGATCGCCAGCAACGAGATGCGTCGCTCCTCGGGGTGGTCCCGAAGCGCCCCCAGGGCGAGCTCGGTGGCGATCTCCGACAGCGTCAGGGTGGATGCCACCGCCTCGGGCACGGTGAGCGAGCGGGTCACCGAGCGAAGGTCGGCGAAGCGCACCCGCACCCCCACGGTGCGCCCGGCGCGCCCGGCGGCGCGCATCCGGCCGGCCACGCGGTCCGACAGGTAGCCGAGCGTGGAGCGGACGAGGTCGGGCGACGGGGTGCGGCGGCCCAGCGCCGCCTGGGCGCCGACGGAGCGGACCGGGGCGGCGGAGCGGACCTGTCGGGTGTCGACGTTGCCTGCCAGGGCGCCGAGCTTCGTCCCTGCCGCTGTGCCCACCATGCGACCGAGGGATGCTCCCGGGGTGGCGGCGAGCTCGCCGATGGTCCGGATCCCGGCGTCGGCCAGGCGCGCCCGGGTGACCGGGCCCACGCCCCAGACGAGCTCCACCGGGAGGTGCTCGAGGAACGCGTGCTCCGCATCGGCGGGCACCACGACCAGCCCGTCGGGCTTGGCCACCTGGGAGGCCACCTTGGCCAGATGCTTCGTGCGCGCCACGCCGACCGAGATCGCCAGTCCCACCTCGGTGTGGACCCGGCTGCGGATGGCGGCGGCGATGTCGGTGGGTGACCCGAACAAACGGCGCGCTCCGGCCACGTCGAGGAACGCCTCGTCGATGGAGACGCGCTCGACGGCGGGTGTGAACGACCGGAGGACCTCGACGACGCGGTCACCGAGCTCCTGGTAACGACGGAAGTGGCCCGGCACGAACGTGAGCCCCGGGCACAGGCGCTTGGCGCTGCCGCCCGACATGCCGGAGGACACCCCGTAGGCGCGCGCCTCGTACGAGGCGGCCAGGACCACGCCGCCCCCCACCGCGATGGGCCGGTGGCGCAGGGAAGGATCGAGGAGCTGCTCGACCGAGGCGTAGAAGGCGTCGAGGTCGGCGTGGAGGATGGTGGCGGCTGGGGGAGGCGCCATGGGCCGACCGTAGTCGAACAGGTGTTCGATTAGCCACCGGAACGATGGTGTCGCCGGCGGGCGGGACGGTGTCGCCGTGGCCTCAGGGGGCGAGGCGCCTGACCAGGGACGACGTGGCCAGTTGGCTCGGGCTCGTGGTCATGGACCGGGGGGGCGGGGGACCGGGGGGCTCCAGCTCGAACCGTCCCACCACCGCGCCGTCCTCGGATCGGACGGATCGGCGTACCACCCGACGGGCGCCTGAGCCGCGCCCGGTGTGCCCACCGCCATGCGCCGAACCACCCACGGCGTCGCGAACAGCACGATCAGGGCGGCGGCGAGGATCCCCCCGGACACCGCCATGCGGGTATCGGTGGCCGACTGGCAGAACGACACGAACGTCTGCCACTGCGGGCGCCCCCCGGACGCCACCGACGGTTCCGGTCCGGCGCCGATCGACCCGGGGTCGAAGAAGGCGCTGACCGCAGACTCCGAGGACGCCCCCGGTCCGCACGTCGCCCCGGCGGAAGGGACGGGGAGACCGGCGACGCCGACCGTGACCGCCGCGAACAAGAGGAGGACGCCGAGACAGACAGAGACGACCCGGATCGCACCGTCGAACGTCACGGTCCGGATCGTAGAGCGGCGCCGGTGGTGGGGGTCGTCGGCTGCCGCGTCGGACGGGCCTAGCGCTCGGCGGGGAGCCGGGCCGAGTAGATCGAGTACCCGTCGATGTGGCGCGCCACCACGGTGGCACCCGCGGTGGCGGCGATCATGGGCACCATCAGCGAGAAGCCGCTGTGGGTCAGTTCGAGCACGAGGGCGAGGCCGGCCAGGGGGGCCTGCATGGACGCACCGATCATGGCCGCGGCACCGATCATGGCGAATGCGCCCACCGGGGAGCCCGCCCACAGGTGCGACCACGCCATGCCGAGGAACCCACCGAGGACGGCGCCCGTGCTGAGCGTCGGTGTGAAGAGGCCACCGGTGGCTCCGCTCTGCAGACACAGGGCGGTGACCAACGGCTTCAGGGTGAACAGGGCGAGCAACAGCACCACGGTGCCCTGTCCCACGAACACGTCGTGGGCCATGTCCTTGCCGTTGCCGAAGAGCTGCGGATAGGCGAACCCGATGAGCCCGAGCACGGTGAACGCCACCAAGGGGGCCACGAGCGTGGGGGCGCCCGAGAACCGGTGGTGCGACACCCACCCCATGAGGCGTATGTACCCCGCGGCGAACAGACCGATCACCGGACCGGCGACGAGGGAGAACGCCATGAGCGAGCCCGAGAAGCGGTATGCGGGGATGTTCACGTAGGTGGCGTGGGTCGGCAGGTAGACCCAGGCGGTGGCGGTGGCGACGAAGGAGCAGACGATGGCGGGGAGGACCGCCGGCAGCGCCATGGTGCCGAGCAGGACCTCGATGGTGAAGAACGACCCACCGAGAGGGACGTTGTAGACCGCCGCCAAGCCGGCTCCGGCGCCGCAGGCCACGAGCAGCCGGCGCTGACCCTCGGTGAGACCGAACCAGCTCGACACGACGCCGGCCGACGCGCCACCCATGACCTTGGGGGCCTGCTCCCTGCCGATGGACGCTCCCATGCCGATGACCAATTCCGAGATCAGGCTCGTTCCGAGGGATCGGCGGAACGACAGGCGTGCGTCTCCGCTCCAGATGGCGTCGTCCACCTCGGCCCGTTCGCCTTTCGTGTACCGCCGCAGCAGGTACCAGGCGACACCGCCGACGACGCCGGCGATGACGAGGGAGGTGATGCGACGGGCGTCGCCCACGTGCTCGACGGCCTGCTCGAGCGACCCGCTGTGGTAGTCGAAGGCCACGTGCTGCACCGAGAACAGGATCAGCATGAGCAGTGCGCCGAAGAGTCCGGTGGCGACGCCGGTGGCCACCACGGCCAGCCAGAAGCGTGCCGTCAGGGGGGCGTCGCCGTCACCGGTGGCGTTGGGTTGCTCGGTCGCGCCGCGGCCCGACGGGAGCCGCTGCCTCAGGATCGGCGCCGGCTCCCGGACGCGCACGCTCGCCACGGGCCTGGCCCGACGACGGGCGGTGAACGATCGGCCGAGCTTCACGTGCGCTCCGGCGGGGAGGCGGGGCCCGCCGGGGCATTTCTAGTGTCTGGTCGGTTCCGGGGTCGTGCCCGGCGGCCCGTCGGGCTACCGCAGCGGCCCACCAGGACCTCCGCCCCAGTCGGCGGTGCGCCGGGGTCGGCGCTGTGCCTTGCAGGGGTCGGCGGACAGGCGAGAATAGGGCGGTGGACCGCCGGAGCCTGGTCGATCGCCTCACCTCCCCGGGGGCGCTCCGCGTCCCGGAGATCACCGTCTACTTCTGGGTGATCAAGGCGCTCACGACGGCGATGGGAGAGGGGACATCGGACTACGCCGTGCACCGCCTGGGTTCGGTGCCTGCCGTCGTCCTCGGGTTCGCCGGGTTTGTTGTGGCGCTCGCCCTGCAGCTGTCCATGCGCCGCTACCTGGCCTGGACGTACTGGTTGGCGGTGGTCGGCGTCGGGGTGTTCGGGACGATGGCGGCCGACGTCCTGCACGTCGGGTTCGGCGTGCCCTATCCGGTGTCGAGCTTCCTCTACGCCGCGGTGCTCGTCGTGGTGTTCGTGGTCTGGCAGAAGACGGAGTCGACCTTGTCCATCCACAGCATCGACACCACCCGACGTGAGCTGTTCTACTGGGCCGCCGTCGTGGCAACTTTCGCCATGGGGACGGCCCTCGGAGACCTCACCGCCACGACGCTGCATCTCGGCTACTTCTCCTCCGCCATCCTCTTCGCCGGGATCATCGCCGTTCCCGCGTTCGGGTACTGGTTTCTGGGCTGGAACTCCATTTTCTCGTTCTGGTTCGCCTACGTGGCGACCCGACCGCTCGGAGCATCGTTCGCCGACTGGATGGGAAAGCCGCGCGCCATCGGAGGACTGGGCTGGGGAGACGGCACGGTGGCCTTGGCGTTGACTGCGTTGATCGTCGTGCTGGTTGCGTTCCTCGCTGTCACCCGACGTGACGTGCAGCCGGTGGGCCCGGCGCAGCATCGGCCCACGAACCAGGACATCCAGATGGCACCGGAGACCACCGACTGAGCTCCACCCCCGGGGTCATGGACCAGGTCGGGCCTGTCCGAGGGCGTGGGGGTTGACGACGTTGACGGGGGAACCGGCGTCGTAGGCGTTGATCTGGTCGAAGATGTCGGAGAACTGGATCTCCCACTCGTCGCGTGTCACGTAGCCGATGTGGGGGGTGCAGATGGCGTTGTCCAGCTGGAGGAGCGGATCGTCCACGTCGAGGAGCGGCTCACGCTCGAACACGTCGACTGCGGCCATGCCCGGGCGCCCGGCGCGCAGCGCCTGCACGAGAGCGCCGTCCTCGATCAGGCCAGCCCTGCTCGTGTTCACGAGCAGGGCGCTGGGCTTCATGCGGGCCAGGTCGGTGGCGGTGACGATCCCCCGGGTGGTGTCCACCAGGCGAAGGTGCAGAGACACGACGTCTGAGCGCTCGAAGAACTCCTCCCGATCGCCAGCGGCGCCGTGTCCGTCGCGTCGGGCCCGGGCGAGGGCATTCTGGCTGCCCCACACCACGACCTCCATGCCGAACGCCACGCCGTAGCCGGCGACGACCGCCCCGATTCGCCCGTACCCGAAGATGCCGAGCCTCTTGTGCGACAGCGTCCGTCCGATCCGGGTCTGCCACAGGCCCGAGCGCAGGGCCCCGGTCTGCTCGGGGATGTGCCGCATGGCGGAGAGGACGAGGGCCCAGGTGAGCTCGGCGGCGGCGTACGAAGGCGACGACTCGTGCAGGTCGGACGACACGATGATGCCCAGTCGGGTGCAGGTGTCGATGTCGATGTGGGGGTACACGCTGCGCTGGCTGATCAACCGCAGGGCGGGCAGGTGCTCGAGCAGCGCGGTGCGGATGGCGGTTCGTTCCCGGATGAGGACGAGTGCCTCGGTGTCATGGAGGCGCTGGGCCAGGACGGCGGGATCCTGGACGTGATCGGTGAAGACGGTCACGTCGTGCCGGGCCAGCTTCTCGAAGCAGTGCAGTGTCCGGACGGTGTCGAAGTAGTCGTCCAGGATCGCCACTCGCATGCCGGCCTCCGTCACACGTGACGGCAAACCGTGATGCCGCCTCCCTGAAGCGGAGGATACCGGTCACACCGTCGCGCGTCGTCCGCCTCGTCGGGGCTCGCGCCACATCGTCAGGAAACGTTCCCGTAACGATTCGCACCGTGTTTGGCGCGCCCCGCCGGGGGGAAAGATGTCCGGGCGCTGCGGTGCGACGGGCGGTCAGCGACGGCGGGAAGACAGACCGATGGCTCGCACGAACCGGTTGATCTGCCGGTTGCCCTGGCGGTAGATGGTGCGACGGACCTCACGCTCCGCCGCACCTTCGACACCACCCGACAGCCCGCCCCGTCGGTACCCGTGTTCGACAGCCTCGATGTTGCCCAGGTCCCGGGCCATGCGGTAGAGCGTCGATCGCGTCGTGCTCACCGGGCCACCTCCTTCGTCTGCCGATCGGAGAGGATGATGCGTTCCACCATGGCGCACAGCGCCTCGGGGCTCTCGGTGGACTCCATGGCCTCGAGATCGGCGTCGGTCACGGCGACACACCCCATCCCCTCGTCGTCGTGCCCGGCCCGCCACGCCAGCCACTCCTCACCCTGGGGGTCGAGACCGTCCTCGTCGACCACGTTGATCAAGGCCACGAGCTCGATGTCGCCCTGGTCGTTGACGTCGTACTCGATGCACAGCATGGCGTGTCGCCTCCGTCCGTGCGTCCTGCCGACAGGCGCGCCGCGCCCCGGCAGGTCTCGTCGACTCAGTCGGGCGGCCCGGCGATCAACGTCACCGTCGCCTGGTGCCGGGCACCGGAAGCGTCCGCCCAACCGACCGTGACGCTGTCCCCTGGCTTGTGGTTCACCAGCGCGTTGCTCAGGCTCGATGCCGAGGACACCGTCGTCGAGCCGACCGACACGATCGTGTCACCCCGGACGATGCCCGCCGACTGGGCCGGGCTCCCCGGCTCCACCAGCTGCACCGACGCACCCGCCGGCGACGACCCAGTCGTGACCTCGACCCCGAGCAGGGCGCGGGCCCCGATCTGCACCGTGGCGCTCGCCTGCCCGGCCTTGATCTGGTCGGCGATGCTGAGGGCGTTGTCGATCCCGATGGCATAGCCCTCTCCGCTGCCACCGGCTGCGGCGCCGAAGCCGCTTCCGTTGACGGCGGCGGCGGTGTCCATGCCGACGACGTGCCCGCTCTTGTCCACGAGGGGCCCTCCGGAGTCGCCCGGCTCGATGTTGGCGTCGATCTGGACGAGGCCGTGGAGCGTCTCGGGCAGCAGGCCGTCCCCGCTGGCGGTGATGGTCTGGCCGAGTGCGGTGATGGAGCCGGCCGCGGTACTGGGGGTCCCGCCCACACCGCCGGCGTTGCCGATGCCGATCACCGTGGCGCCGACCGACAGGGCCGACGAGTTCCCCGTCGTCACCGTCTTCAGCCCCGATGCGTCTTTCAACTGCACCAGTGCGACGTCGTCGGATACCGAATAGCCGAGGACCGTGCCGCTATAGGTGCGTCCCGTTCCGTCCACCTGGACGTTGATGGTGGAGGCGTTCTCCACCACGTGATTGTTGGTGAGGACGAGGCCCGTCGAGGTGAGGACCATGCCGGTGCCCGCCGCCCCGCCGCCCTGGGCCAGCGTCGTGTCGATGTCCACGACGGCGGGATCGACCTCGGCGGCGATGGCAGCCACGCTCACCCCGGGCGGGGTCGTCCCCGAGTTCGATCCACCGGAGGGAATCGTGGGGAACAGACCCGATCCCGCCGACGGGTTGCTCGGGGTGTTGGTGTTGAGCGCGTACTCGACGCCGGCCCCGGCGGCGGCCGCGATCAACAAGGCGATGATGGCCACGACGATGGGGAACGGACCGACGTGGCGGGGCCCGGTCGGGGCGTAGGGGCGTGGCGTGGCCCCGTACCAGGGGACGCCGGGATAGGGCCACGGTGCCGCGTTGGGGGGGTAGGGGGGCGTGCCGTATGGGGGAGGGCCGTAGGGGGCGGCGCCGTAGGGGGGTGCGCCGTAGGGAGGGACGGCGCCGGGCGCCGGATCGGGCGCACCGGGCCCGAACCACGGTGGGGGAGAGGTCGGTTGAGGACCGCCGGGGGGCGGCACGGCACCGCCGGAGAGAGGTGGGACGGCACTGCCGGGGGCAGCGGTGCCCGGGGATGGTGCACCGGGTTCGGGGGTCGGAGCCGGGCCGGCGAAGGTGGGCGGGGGAAGCGCTCCGCCGAGGGCGGGCGGGGGCACGGGGTCGTGGGCCGGCGGGCCCTCCCCCTGGGTGGGAGGGGTGGGGGTCACGGGATCGGCCGGCGGAACGCCGTGCCCCGGCTGCTCGACGTGCTGCCGCGGTTCGGCCTCCGACGCCGGTTCGGCCTCCGACGCCGGCCCGGCACCGTGCTCTCCCTGTGCCTGGTCGTCACCCGTCTCGTCGCTCACCTGGTCCCGCTTCCGAATCGTCCGACGCCACCGGTCGCCGGTGCTGCTCCGGTGCCAGTACAGCACTCTGATCTGTGAACCTGTGACACATCTTGGAACAGGGCGAAGCCGCTCGGGGCATCGGCCCTCGCACTGTGGGCGGTGATCGAAAGGGCGCGGCCGGCGCCCCGCCGCCGTGGGGTGCTCGGAACCACCTGGTCGTCGGAGGTACTCCATGACGACCGCCGTGTCTCGTACGATCGAAAGCAGTGCTGTGCCGTCGCCGCCTCGTCCCGGAGTGGCGGACCGCCGTTGTCGGCGCGTTGCGCCGGGGTATGGGTGTCTGCCTCGCCGTCTCGCTGTGCGTCGTCGTGGGGCTCACCGCCCTCGGGGCTGCGACCACGCACCTGCGGCAGGCGCCGCCGCTGTCGCCGACGGCATTCGTGGGGTTCTCGGGCTCGGGCGTGGCCGCGTACGGCGACGCGCCGACCCTGCCGGGCTTCGCCGGCCTGAGCGTGGCTGCCCCGGCAGTGGCCATGGCCCCGACGCCCACCGGCAACGGGTACTGGGTGGCGGCCGCCGACGGTGGGGTGTTCGCCTTCGGGGACGCCACCTACGACGGGTCCATGGGAGCGAGCGGGCTCTATGCCCCCGTGGTCGGCATGGCCGCAACGCCGAGCGGGCACGGCTACTGGCTGGTGGCCGCCGACGGCGGGGTGTTCGCCTTCGGTGACGCGTCGTTCCACGGCTCCACGGGAGCGGTGCGACTGGCCCAGCCCGTGGTCGGCATGGCGAGCACCCCGAGCGGACACGGCTACTGGCTCGTGGCCGCCGACGGCGGGGTGTTCGCCTTCGGTGACGCCGCCTTCTACGGCTCCATGGGAGCGGTGCGACTGGCCCAGCCCGTGGTCGGCATGGCGAGCACCCCGAGCGGACACGGCTACTGGCTCGTGGCCGCCGACGGCGGCGTGTTCGCCTTCGGGAACGCCGCGTTCGAAGGATCGGCCGCGTTGCAGAACCTCGGAACCTGGGTGACGGGGATCGCCCCCACCCCCGACGGCCAGGGCTACTGGCTGGTGGCCGCCACGGCCGCCGTGCTCGTCTTCGGTGACGCCGTGTCCTGCGGGCCGTCGCCCAACACGCCACCGTTTGCACCCACCGCCGCCATCGCCCCCACCCCTGACGGCAAGGGGTACTGGCTGCTGCAACCGGACTCCATCGAGACCTCGTTCACCGATCCGGACCCACCGACGAGCGCCGCAGGCCAGCAAGCGGTGCAGATCGCCGCGAGCCAGATCGGTCCGGACCCCGACAGCGGTGAAGGGGCCTACTGCAACCCCTACGGCCCTTGCGAGCAGTGGTGCGCGCTCTTCGCCACGTGGGTGTGGAACCAGGCCGGCGTCGCCATACCCCACTACCCGTTCGTCGGAGATGTCTACGGATGGGGGGCGGCCCGTGGACTCGACCGGTCTCCGACGTCGACGCCCAGCCCCGGCGACGCCGTGCTCTACGGCACCGGGCCGCAGAACGCCACCACGTCGCCCCACATGGCGATCGTCGCCGAGGTGTGGCCCGACGGCGCCATCACCACCGTCGACGGAGACTCGGGGCCCGAGCCGGCGGGCAAGTACGCCGTGACGCTCAACGGGCCCTTCCTGCCGGCTGACTCCAACAGCTACAACGGCATGCCCATCTACGCCTTCGTGCAGCCCTGACCCCGTCGCCGGCGGCAGTGCCCGAGCTCGATCCGGCGCTGTGCCCGGCCATGCACGGCTGCTGGGCGCGCCCCTTCAGGTACGGGTCGTGCTCGGCACCTTCTCCATTGCGTCGTCGACCAGGCTCGCGGCTGCGCCTTTGATCTTTCTGGTCGTGCCGGGCACTTTCTCCTTGGCGTCGTCGACGAGATTGACGGCGGCGTCCTTCATCTTTCTGGTCGTGCTCGGCACCCTGTCCATGGCGTCGTCCACGAGGTGCGCGGCCGACCGACCGGCGCGCCCCGCCATGTCCATGACGGCGCCCCCGGCCATTCCCGTGAGCGCCCCCACCACCAGGCCCTTCCAGGTATTCCTCATGACGACTCCCGCACGGATGAACGTGCCAGGACCCCTCTGATCCCGACGATGCATGACCACCCGGTCATGTTCCCCGTGTGGACCAGTCCTTCCCAAAACTCCTGCACGACAAACGCGCCTCGTGACACGCCACCACGATGCTGGTGAGCTTCCCGTTCGAGGCCATCAGTTGCGCCGTCACTGCATTGTCTCGCCGTGACTGGCGCGGGCGTGTGCGCCGTGCCACGCGGTGTTGCGTGTCCTGTGTTCCGCGCCACGGAGAAGGTGACAGAAGGAAACGTGTCACGAAGAAGGTGACCACACGACACGACGCCCTGGGTCCGCATGTGCGACGACAACGTCCACCGCAGCGTGCGTGTCCACGACGC
This sequence comes from Acidimicrobiales bacterium, assembly GCA_049514335.1. Taxonomy (GTDB): domain Bacteria; phylum Actinomycetota; class Acidimicrobiia; order Acidimicrobiales; family UBA8190; genus JBEKVE01. The sequence continues at coordinate 44 of JBEKVE010000067.1, read as the reverse complement.
GGCGCATGGGGCGCGGCCCGCGGGGGTAGGGATGCCTTCGATCG
>JBEKVE010000066.1:0-15850 GCA_049514335.1 Acidimicrobiales bacterium | reverse complement strand
GATGACCGGCGTGAGCACGGCCAGCAGTGCGGGCGTGACGAGCTCGCGCTGGGCGGCGGCGGTGCAGATGGAGATCACCCGGCCGTACTCGGGCTTCTCGGTGTAGTCCATGATGCCGGGGTGCTCGCGGAACTGGCGGCGCACCTCGTGCACGACGGTGCCCGCCGAGCGGCCCACGGCGCGGATGGCGAGCGACGAGAAGAGGAACGCCACCGAGCCGCCGATGAGCAGGCCGATGAAGATGGTCGGGTTGGACACGTTGATCTGGGTGTAGCTCTCCGTGAACAGCTTGGACGCGGGCGGGTGCTTGCCGAGCTGGGTGGCGATGGTCTCCACGAACGAGCCGAACAGCGACACCGAGGCGATGACGGCCGAGCCGATGGCGACACCCTTGGTGATGGCCTTGGTGGTGTTGCCCACGGCGTCGAGGCTGACCATGACGCGCTCGGCCTCTCCGGTGAACTCACCCGACATCTCGGCCACGCCGGCGGCGTTGTCCGACACGGGTCCGAAGCTGTCCTCGGACACCACCATCCCCGCCGTGGACAGCATGCCGATCCCGGTGAGCGACACCAGGTACAGGGTGAGCTCGACGTTGCCGTTGGCCTGCCACACCGACACCCCGATGGCGAGGGCGATGGCGATGATGGCCCACACCGTCGACTCCAGCCCGAGGGCCATGCCCGACAGGACGGTGGTGGCCGGGCCGGTGCGAGCCGACTCGGCGATCTCGCGCACGGGGCCGCGCTCGGTGGAGGTGAAGTGCTCGGTGATCTGGCTGGCCACCAGCACGAGGACCACGCCGGTGAGCACGGCGTAGAACGCCTTCATGTAGTGGAGGTAGAGGCCGGCCACGAGGCCCGCACCGAGCACGGTGAGGGCCGCCGCCGTCCAGAAGCCGCGGTTGATGGGGGCCATGGCGCTCTTGTCCTTGGGACGGGCGCGCACGACGAACACGCCCACGGCCGAGGCCACGATGCCGATGGCCGGGACGATCAGGGGGAAGACCACAGCCCGGGCCGAGTGGGCGGCGAAGGAGCCATGCAGGGACGAAAAGGCGGCGTAGCCGAGGATGATGGCGGCCACGATGGTGATGACGTAGGACTCGAACAGGTCGGCGGCCATGCCGGCGCAGTCGCCCACGTTGTCACCCACGTTGTCGGCGATGGTGGCGGCGTTGCGGGGGTCGTCCTCGGGGATGCCGGCCTCGACCTTGCCCACGAGGTCGGCGCCCACGTCGGCCGCCTTGGTGAAGATGCCGCCGCCCACTCGCATGAACAGGGCGATGAGCGAGGCCCCGAAGCCGAAGCCCACCAGCACGGCGGTGGCGGAGTTCTGGAAGCTGAACACGATGACGGTGGCCCCGAGGAGGCCGAGCCCCACACACAGCATCCCGGTGATGGCCCCGGTGCGGAAGGCCACCCGCAGCGCGGCGGGGAGCTTGCCGTCACGGGCCGCCGCCGCGGTGCGCACGTTGCCCCGCACGGCCAGGCTCATGCCGATGAACCCCGTCGTCCCCGACAGCACCGCCCCGAACAGGAAGCACAGCACCCGGAACCCGCCGGCGGCGGCGAAGGACAGGGCGATGGTGCCGTTGGGGCGCTCCACCTTGGTGGCGGTGAAGAAGATCAGTACCGCCAGGGGGACGAGCACGATGGCGATGGCGCGGAACTGGCGGCGCAGGAAGGCGACGGCGCCCTCCTGGATGGCGCCGGCGATCTCGCGCATCTTGGCCGTGCCCTGATCGGCGCGCAGGACCCCCCGCATGAGGGCCACGCCCACGACGAGGCCGAAGACGGCGGCGACCAGGGAGACCACCAGCCACACCTTTTCGGCGCCGGTGAGGACAAATCCCTGGTACCCCCCCTCGGCGGCAAGGAGATGCGTCATGTGCCTGTTGCTCCCTTCGTGGGGACGCCGCCCGCAGCGTGGGGCGGACGGACGAGGTCGTGGAACGGTCGATCGGTCGGGCCGGGGTCGTGGCCCCGTCAGGGGACTCCCCCTGAAGCCGTCAGGGGCCTCCCCCTGAAGGACGGGGGCCGACGATACCGACTGAGCGCGAGGACGGGCAAGGAAGGCGCCTGCCGGGCAGCGATACGGACCCCGCCGGGGAGGTCACTCCCCGATGTCGACGCCCTCGGTGTCGGGGCCGGCGATCAGCTCGTAATCGGGGTTGAGGATGGCCAGACGCCCTTCCCAGGCACCCACCATGCCCTGGGCCACGAGCCGGGCGCCTTGCTGGATCCCCGGGATCCGGCGCCGCCCCTGGAACACGAGGAGGATGGCCCCGCCCGCGTCCACCAGCGTGCACTCGAGGTTGGCGCTGGCGCCCCCGGTGGGGACCCGCACCGACTTGAGCCTCCCCGCCACCCGCACCCGCTGGCGCCACTGCGCCTCGGAGATGGGCGTGGTACCGGCCACGGTGATGCGATGGTCCGGCTCCGGGCGCGAACCGGCCCGGGCGGCACGCCCCGTCGGCTCCCCGGACTGAAGCGTGTCGTCGTGCCGGCGCCATCCCCCCACCAGCTGGAAGGGGACGATGGTGGCGTTGACGTGGGGCAGGTGGCCGACGGCGGCGGCGATGCGGTCGGCGCTGCGGTCGTGCAGCAGGCGCCGCCAGCCCGCCGCGTAGCCGCGCCGGGGCAGCAGCACGGTCAGCTCGGTGTTGCCGTCGCTCGTGCTCTGGGCGGCGAGCTCGAGGGCGGCACGCGCCAGGCGGCGGTCGGGGCACTCGATGATGTCGAGTGGCAGGCGCGACAGCCCGAGCCGGCTCCAGTCCTGCTCGAGCGCGCCCGACTCGTGCGGGTCCACGGCGAAGTGCACGGCGCGCAGGCTGTCGGGGGTGAGGGTGCGGGCGTACTGAAGCGCCCGGGCCGTGGCCAGGTCCATGCGGTCCACGAGCACGATGACGGCGTGGCGCCGCAGCACGGGGGCCTCGCACGCCGCCGCTGCACCCGACTCGAGCTCTTCGTCCTCGCGCACGTACTGGCGGTGCAGTCGCAGCAGCACGAGCACCCCGAGGGGCATGAGCAGCACGACGACCCAGGCACCGCTCGTGAACTTCGTCACGGCGAAGATGAGGTCGACCACGAACGACAGCACCGCGGCGGTGCCGTTGATGACGGCCCGGCGCCGCCAGGCCGGCTCACGATGGGTGAGGTGGTACTTCACCATGCCCGCTCCCGCCATGGTGAACCCCGTGAACACGCCGATGGCGTACAGCGGGATCAGGCTGTCGACGTGGGCACCCGTCACGATCAGGAGTGCGATCGACACCACCGTGAGGACGATGATCCCGGTGGAGAACACCAACCGGTGCCCGCGCCGCGTGAGCTGGCGCGGCAGGTAGGAGTCGTCGGCGGCGAAGCTGGCCAGGAAGGGGAACCCCGTGAAGCTGGTGTTGGCCGCCAGCACCAGGATGAGCATCGTGCCCCCCTGCAGGAGCACGTACAGGGCGTGCGGGAACGCCCCTGTGCCGTAGACGTACTGCGCCACCTGGGCCAGCACCGTGGGCGTGCCCCCGATGCGGGGCACGGGGTGGACGATGGCGGCCAGCGCGGCCACCCCGAGGACCAGTGAGCCCAGGATGACGCTCATGACGACCAGCGTGATGCGTGCGTTGCGCGCCTCGGGGTGACGGAACACGCTCACCCCGTTGGAGATGGCCTCGGTCCCGGTCAGCGCGGACCCGCCCGAGGCGAACGCCTTCATGACGATGAACAGCGACGCCCCGAGCAACAAGCCCGATCCCCGCGACCCGATGGCGACGGCGTCGGGCTGGTGCAGCCCGTGGGCGTGCAGGTCGCCGAGGATCGCCTTGACCGCCCCCACCACGAGGAGCAGTGCCATGTTGGCGATGAAGAAGAAGGTGGGGATGGCGAACACCCGGCCGGCTTCACGGATGCCGCGCAGGTTGCCGAAGGCGATGAGGACGACCAGGGCCACGGAGATGATCACCGTGCCGTGGTCGTGCGCCAGGCGCGGGAACACCGATGTCAGTGCGGCCACGCCGGCGGCCACGGACACCGCCACCGTGAGCGTGTAGTCGATGAGCAGCGCCACCGCCGCGATCTGGGCCACGCTCAGCCCGAAGTTCTCGCGTGCGACCACGTAGGCGCCGCCCGCTTTCGTGTACACCTTGACCACTTCGAGGTACGACAGCGTCACGAAGAGCAGGACCAGGATCACGGCGATCGTGATGGGGACGACCAGTGCGAAGGCGGCGACGCCGATGGCCGGCATGAGCTGGTAGAGGATCTGCTCGGTGGCATACGCCGACGACGAGATGACGTCGGACGACAGCACGGCGAGGGCGGTGGGCTTGCCCAGGCGCTCCACGGCTTGGCGCTCGGAGGCGATGGGCGGGCCGAGGAGGGCGTTCTTCACGCGGTAGCGGGCGTTCTCCGGCAGGAGCACCGCGTCGGGGGCGGGGAGGGCCTCGGGTGCGACATGACGCCCGTGGGACACGGGTGCCCCGGGCGCCGGGCCGCCGTCTCCGACCAGGCCGTCGGCGGGTGCCGACGAAAGGACCGGGGCCAGCAGAGGCGCCGGACCGTCGGGCCTGCCCGGCGATGGCTCGCTCACACCTTCAGGTTGGCACACCCCGGGAGTTGTCCCGCGCTGCCGTGGCGTGTTGCATGGTGATGGTGCACGTCGTGATCGTCGGATGCGGGCGAGTCGGTACCCGGCTGGCCCTGCGTCTCGGCGAGCAGGGCCACACCGTGGCCGTGATCGACAAGCAGGCACGGGCGTTCCGCCGACTCCCGCCGGAATGGCCGGGCACAGCCGTGGTGGGCTCGGGTTTCGACCGCGACGCCCTCGAGCGGGCCGGGGCGGCCGGTGCAGGGGCGCTCGCTGCTGTGACGAGCGGTGACAATTCGAACATTCTCACCGCCCGCATCGCCCGGGAGAACTACGGGATCCCCAACGTGGTGGCCCGCATCTACGACCCCCGGCGGGCCGAGATCTACCAGCGCCTCGGCATCCCCACCGTGGCCACCGTGACATGGACGACCGACCAGGTCCTGCGCCGGCTCCTGCCCGACACCGTGCTCGGCGAGTGGACCGACAGCTCGGGCCAGCTCGTGCTGGTGGAACGGCTCCTCCCCGAAGCGTGGGCGGGCAAGGCCCTGGGCGAGCTCGGCCTTCGCAACACGGTCACCGTCGTGGCCGTGGTTCGTGGCGGCGTGCCGCGCCTCGATGTCAGCGGCCTCGTGGGCCAGGAAGGTGACGTGCTGCACCTGGCAGTGCTGAAGGACGACGTGGCGGAGCTCGAGCGGCGCTTCGACGGGCTGCGTCACTCCGGCAGGGCGGGACCGGCGGCGCCCGGTGCCGCTTCGGGGTCGGCGCCGTGAAGGTCGCCATCGCCGGCGCAGGCAGCGTGGGCACCGCCATCGCCCGCGATCTCGCCGCCAACGGGCACGACGTCCTGCTCTTCGAGCGCGATCCCGACCTGGTGGAGCGGCTGCGCCCCACGGTGCCGGTCACGTGGGTGGTGGCCGACGCCTGCGAGGTGAGCTCGCTCGACGCCGCGGGCATGGCCCAGGTGGACGTGGCCGTGGCCGCCACCGGTGACGACGAGGACAATCTGGTCATCTCGCTGCTCGCCAAGCAGGAGTTCGCCGTGCCCAGGGTGGTGGCCCGGGTCAACCACCCCGACAACCAGTGGCTGTTCAACCAGTCGTGGGGGGTGGACATCTCGGTGTCGACCCCCCAACTGCTGACCTCGCTCGTCGAGGAGGCCGTGTCGGTGGGGTCCCTCGTGCGGTTGCTGCAGTTCGAGGGGGGCAACGCCCACCTGGTGGAGGTGACCCTGGCCGACGGCTCGCCGGCAGCGGGGAGCTCGCTCGCCGACCTGGAGCTCCCCCGCGACGCCACTGTGGTGGCCGTGGTGCGCGAGGACCGCCTGGTGGTGCCCCGGGGCGACACCGTGCTCGGCGTGGGCGACGAGGTGATGGTGCTCGTCACCGGGGACGCCGAGCCGGCGGTACAGCGGCTGCTCGTCGGCGGCTGACAGCTGCGCCCCTACAATTCCCGCTGATGGAGTTCTCCGCCACCGAGGCCCGCCCCCCCGTCGCGGAGGCGGCGTTCTTCGACCTCGACAAGACCGTCATCGCCCGCGCCTCGATGGCCGCCTTCGGGCACCATTTCTACCGAGGCGGGCTCATCTCGCGCGCCACGGTGGTACGCGCCCTGGCTTCGCAGCTCGTGTACCTGCACCTGGGGGCGAGCGAGCAGAAGCTGGCCCGCATCCGGGAGTCGGTGCTGAAGCTCACCCGCGGCTGGAACCAGCGCGAGGTGTCGCGCATCGTGCGTGAGGCGCTCGACGACGTGGTGGAGCCCATCATCTACGCCGAGGCGCTCGAGCTGCTCGAGCAGCACCACGCCGCGGGGCGCAAGACCTACATCGTCTCCGCCTCCCCCGAGGAGCTGGTGCAGCCCCTGGCCGAGTACCTGGGCGTCGACGGCGCCATCGCCAGCAGGGCGGTGGTGGACCTGGACGGCCGCTACACCGGTGAGATGGCCTTCTACGCCTACGGGCCGTTCAAGGCCCAGGCCATGCAGGACCTGGCGCAGTTCGAGGGCATCGACCTGTCGGCCTCCTACGCCTATTCCGACTCCTATACCGACGTCCCCATGCTCGAGGCCGTGGGACACCCCGTGGTGGTGAACGCCGACCGCGTGCTCGCCCGACTGGCGCGCGACCGGGGATGGGAGAGCGTGCAGTTCACGAGGCCGGTGCGCCTGCGCGACCGGGTCCCGGTCCCGAACCTGCCGACCGCCGCCGCCCTCACGGGGGCGGCCATCGCCGCCACCGGGGCCGCCGTCCTGGTCAGGCGGCACGGACACCGGGCGGCGCGCGCTCTGTCATGATCGGCGCCGCGGGGGCGCCACGTCGTGCGACGTGTCGGGACGTGATCAGCCGGGGCCGATCACGACGCTCGTCAGGCGGTGCGGAGGCGCTTGGCGGCGACGAGCCCGAGGGCGACGAGAATGGCGAGGATGAGGAGCTTCTTCACGGCCCCGATCCTACCCAGCGAGCGAGACCCGCGCTGGCGCAGGAGTCGCTAGACGGTCAGAAGATCGCGGGCACCGGTGTCCGACGACGGATGGCGCAGCTTCGACATGGCCCGCGCCTCGATCTGGCGGATGCGCTCACGGGTCAGGTTGAAGTGCTCGCCCACCTCTTCGAGGGTGCGGGGCTCGCCCCGGTCGAGACCGAATCGCAGCCGAAGGATCTCGCGCTCGCGCTCGTCCAGGGGAGAGAGCAGCCGGTTGATCTCGTCGGGGAGCAGGGACGTGGCCGCTACCTCGAAGGGCGACTCCGCCGAACGGTCCTCCACCACGTCACCGAGCTCGGCGTCGCCGTCCTCGCGCAGGGGCTCGGACAGTGACAGCGGCTCGGCCCGGAAGCGCAGGGCCTCAATCAGCTTGTCCTCGGGCATCTCCACTTCGGCGCCGAGCTCGGCCAAGGTGGCGGGCCGACCCAGCTTGAGCTCCAGGCGGGCCTGGGCCTTCTGCACCCGGGCCAGCGTGTCGCCGGCGTGCACGGGGAGACGGATGGTCCGGCCCGTGTTGGCGATGCCCCGGGTGATCGCCTGGCGGATCCACCACGTGGCGTAGGTCGAGAACTTGAAGCCCTTGCGCCAGTCGAACTTCTCCACGGCGTGCATGAGACCGAGGTTCCCCTCCTGGATGAGGTCGAGAAGGGGAAGGCCCGACGCCTGGTACTTCTTTGCGATGGAGACCACCAGGCGGAGGTTGGACTGCACGAAGGTCTGCTGGGCCTGCTCACCGGTCTGGATCTTGCGCTTCATCTCTCGACGCTTGGCCGGGGTCAGGTCCTTGACCTTGGTGGCCAGCTCGAGCTCGGCGTCCCGACCCCCTTCGATGGTCTGGGCCAGCCGGACCTCGTCGTCCTTGGTGAGCAACGGGTACTGTCCGATATCGGTCAGGTAGAGCCGTACCAGATCTTCCTCGTCGCGCTCGACGCGCTCCTTCGCCAACGTCTCAACCCTTCGTCGGAACCCTCCGGCGCAACCTGCCGGTGGTCGAAGCCTTCAGCGTTGGCCTGCGGCCGGGAGCCGTGAGGGACCCTCGCCCAGGGCAGCATCCAGCTCGCCTGTGGATATCAGTTTACCGGCGCAGTCAAGGCCCCATTCCGTGCGTGCAGGGCCGGGGGGCAGGACCGGGGTACAGGACCAGGATGCGGCGCCGCGCCGAGCACCCCGGCCGGTGCCGGGCCGGTCACGGGGAGGGGGGACCTCCAGGCGCCCCGGGCACCGGGGGCGACGGCGTGGCGGGGGGCCCCTCGGGGGTACGGGCCGGATGGGGACCGGGGGCATCGGTCGTGCCGAGGCCGGGCCAGGGCACGAGACCGGCGCCCGAGTCGGCCACCATCTGCTCCAGGTGCTGCTGGTACCCCGACACCACGGCGATGTCGTTCGGCCGCCGCAGCAGCGACTCGGTCAGCATCTCGACCGCCTGCCACTGCTCGAGCTCGTCGCGCAGCACCAGGCGCAGGCTTCGGCCCACGGGGGCCTCGGCCACCGACGACAGGCGCCGGAGGTGGCGGCCGTACCCCGCCACGAGACGTGGGAGCACCACCCGACCCAGGCCCACCAGGCGCAACAGCGTCCCCCCGGCCGCCATGGCCGGTCGGCCTTCGCCGCCCTCGGGACCGGCGCCGGACGGCCCGTCGGCCACACCACCCGGCTCCCCGTCGGGGTGGCGCATCCCGCCCGCCAGCACCAACAGGGCGCGTTCCACGCCCGCCGTGGGGGACACGGTGAGCGTGGCGGGGTCGACCGAGTCGAGTGCGGGCAGACGATCGAAGAACAGCTCGGCGTGCCAGGCATGCTGCTGGCTGTAGATGTCGAAGAGCGCCTGTGCCTCGGGCACGGGCTCGGTGCCCACCCACGCGCCGAGCACCTCGAACAGACGGCGCTCGACCCACTGGTAGGCGCCCACCAGCTGCGCCTGGGCCTCCAGGGACAGGGCGCCGCCCGGCATCGACGCGCTCCTGTCAAGCGCCACTCCTCCGAGCGCCACCCACAGCGCGTCGCCCCGGTCAGGCATCGGCGCCGGATCCCGGGTGGTGCCCCAGGTGCGCCGCAGCGGGGTCCGGCGCATGGTCGCGGTAGCGGTTCGTGATGGGCATGCGCCGATCCTTCCCGAAGGCCTTGGCGGTGATGCGAATACCGGGGGGCGACTGGCGCCGCTTGTACTCGGCCCGGTCGACCAGTGACGCCACGCGCGCCACCAGCTCGGCGTCGAACCCGGCGTCGATGACGTCGCGGATGGGACGGTCGTGGACGACGAGCGCTTCCAGGAGAGGGTCGAGCACGTCGTAGGAGGGCAGGCTCTGGTCGTCACGCTGATCGGGACGCAGTTCGGCCGAGGGCGCCTTCACCAGCACCGACTCGGGAATGATCTCCCGGCCGGCCACGTCGTTGCGGTGTCGGCACAGGCGGTACACGAGCGTCTTGGGCACGTCCTTGATGACGGCGAAGCCACCCGCCGAGTCGCCGTAGAGGGTCGAGTAGCCCGTGGCGAGCTCGCTCTTGTTGCCGGTGGTGAGCACGATCCAGCCCGTGGCGTTGGACACGGCCATGAGGATGACCCCGCGGATGCGTGACTGGAGATTCTCGTCGGTGAGGCCGTGCGGCTCGGCCCCGAGGACCGGGGCGAGCAGGCCGGCGAAGGCGCTGTGCGCCGCTTCGATGGCAACGGTGCGCAGGTCGATGCCGAGGGCTTCGGCCAGCGCCGCCGCATCGGTGCGCGATCCGGAGCTCGAATAGCGCGACGGCATCGACAGGCCGTGCACGTGGTCGGCGCCGAGCGCGTCGACGGCCACAGCGGCGACGAGCGACGAGTCGATGCCCCCCGACAGGCCCACCACCGCGTCGGAGAAACCGTTCTTGCCCAGGTAGTCGCGGGTCCCGAGCACGAGGGCCTGGTACACCTCGGCTTCCTCTCCGAGCGGGGGGGCGAGCGGCGGCACGAGCCAGGAGTCGACTGCCGACGAGGCGCGCGTGGCGTCGCTGATGCGCACCACCGGCAGCGCCGTGCCGGGCGGCACCGTGCCCGGCGCAGCGGAGCCCGGTGGCGGCACCGCCAGGTCGACGACGAGGGTCGTCTCGGTGAAAGCGGCGGCGGCGGCGACCACGGTGCCGCTCTCGTCCATGACGAACGACCCGCCGTCGAAGACGAGCTCGTCCTGCCCCCCCACCTGGTTGACGTAGACGATGGCGCACCCGGCCTCGGCCACGCGTTGGCGGGCAACGGCATGGCGCTCGGCGGAACGCCCGATGGAATAAGGGGAGGCGTTGACGTTGAGCACGACCTTGGCCCCACCCGCGGCCGAGGCCGCCACGGGACCGTCGGGGAACCACAGGTCCTCGCAGATCGAGACGCCGACCGGAACCCCGGCGATCTCGTACAGCTCGAGCGGTGAGGAGCCGGGCGCGAACCAGCGCTCCTCGTCGAAAACCCCGTAGTTGGGGAGCCGGCGCTTGTGGTAGACACCGCGCACCACCCCACCGGCGCAGAGCGCCACCGCGTTGCGCAGGCGCCGCGGGGCGCCGCGGATCGCCGCCTCGCGCGCCACCGCCCCGGCGCCCGACGCGTGGGCCACGGCGTCGTCCACGTCGTCGTCCCCGGCCACGTCCACGAACCCCACCAGGGCGGCACACGCACCGCTCGCCCCGGCCACGCGCTCCAGCGCGGCCAGGTTGTCGGCGACGAACGCGGGCTTGAGCAAGAGGTCCTCGGGCGGGTACCCGGTGAGCGCCAGCTCGGGGAACACGGCCACGTCGGCACCCTGCGCCTCGGCCCGGGCCAGGTGCGCGACGACGCGCTCCACGTTGGCGGCGAGCCCACCGACGTCGGTGTCGAGCTGGCACAGCGCCACGCGCAGGCGGGACATGGCGAAAGCCTACCGGCGCGCCACGCGCACCCAGCCTGGCAAGCTGCGGTGGTGGCGTTGCCAACAGCACTGGCTGACCTGGCCGAACGCTCCGCCGCCCCCGACACGGTCACGGCCGTGCTGGCCCGCTTGGTCGAGGAGCGTCCCGACGGGCTCGAGCGCATGGTGCCGGGCCCCGGCCCCGAGGCCAGCCCCCTGGCGACGGCCCTGGTGCAGGTGATCGGGGCGAGCAACGCTCTCGGGCGGTTGTGCGTGGCCGACGCCGCCGCGCTCGACGTCCTCGACGCGCTCGACGCCCCCGTTGCCGTCGATGCATCGGACCCGGAAGCCCTGGCGCGGTCCAAGCGCCTGGAGCTGTTGCGCATCGCCGCACGTGACCTGCTCGGGCGGGATCCGCTCGAGGCCGTCGGTGCGGCCCTCGCCGACCTCGCCCAGCGTGTGCTTCACGGTGCGGTGGCCCTCGCCGGCGACGGCCCCCTGGCCGTGATCGGCATGGGGAAGCTCGGTGGCCGCGAGCTCAACTACGCCAGCGACGTCGACGTCCTGTTCGTCACCGAGGACGAGCACCTCGACGACGTGGCGCGCCGGGTGCTGCACATCGCGGCCGGGTGTTTCCGCGTGGACGCCAACCTGCGGCCCGAGGGCCGGGCGGGTCCCCTCACGCGATCGATCGACGGCTACCGGTCGTACTGGAGCCGCTGGGCGGCGACGTGGGAGTTCCAGGCGCTGCTCAAAGGGCGGGCCGTGGCCGGGCAGGCGGACCTGGGGACGCGCTTCGAGCAGGCCGCGTCGCAGGCGTTGTGGGGCCGGCACTTCAGCGCCGACGAGCTCGCATCGGTGCGGTCCATGAAGGCGCGGGGCGAGGGCATCGTCACCGGCCGGGGATTGGCGGGCCGCGAGATCAAACGTGGTCCGGGCGGGATCCGCGACATCGAATTCGCCGTTCAGCTCCTGCAGCTCGTGCACGGGCGGCGAGACCGGGACATCCGGGACCGCTCGACGCTGGGCGCCCTCGCCGAGCTGGCCGGCGCGGGCTACGTCGCTCACAGCGACGCCACGGCGCTGGCCGACGCGTATCGCTTCCTGCGCACCGTGGAGCACCGCCTCCAGCTGGTGGAGGAGGAGCAGACCCATGCCGTGCCCGACGACCCGGCGGCGCGGCGGCGCCTGGCCCTCGTCCTCGGGTTCGCCGACGACGCCTCGGCCCCTGCCACGGAGCGGTTCGACGACACCCTGCGCCGCTGTCTGCGCGACGTGCGGGCCATCCACGAGCGGCTCTTCTTCCGTCCCCTGCTGGAGGCGTTCGCCACCGTCGAGGGACCGCTCACCGGGCCCACCATGTCCGACGAGGCCGTGGCCCGGCGCCTCGCCGCCTTCGGCTTCGCCGACGCCACGCGCACCCGGGCGGCGGTGGAGGAGCTCGCCGGTGGCCTGACGCGCAGCTCGCGCCTCATGGCCCAGCTCCTGCCCCTCCTGCTCGACTGGCTGTCGCTCACCCCCGACCCCGACCTGGGGCTGCTGGGGCTGCGCAACCTGGCGGTCCGCCCGCACCACCGTTCGCTCCTGCTCTCCACCTTCCGGGACTCCCCCGAGGCGGCACGCCGGCTGTGCCTGTTGCTGGGCTCGAGCCGGACGCTGGTCGAGGCCATCGAGCACAACCCCGAGCTCGTCACCATCCTCGACGACGACGACGCCCTGGCGCCCACACCCCCCGCCGTGCTCGTGGCCGAAGCCGACGAGCGCCTGCGCCGCGACGAGGACGACGACTGGCGCCGCCGGCAGCTCGTGCGCGTCCGCCAGGAGCAGCAGGTGCGCATCGCGGCGCGCGACCTGCTCGACCTGGACGAGGTGGAGACGACGGGGGCCGCCCTGGCCGGACTGGGCGAATCCCTGCTCCAGGCCGCCCTCGACGTCGTGGGCCCGGCCATGCCGTTCGCCGTGGTGGGCATGGGGCGCCTCGGCGGGGCCGAGCTGTCCTACGCCAGCGATCTCGACGTGCTCCTCGTGTTCGAGGACTCGCCGGACGAGGCGGGCGAGGCCGTGGCCGAGGCACTGCTGCGCCTGGTGCACGGACCCAGCCCGTCGCAACGTGTCGCCACCATCGACCTGGGCCTGCGGCCCGAGGGTGGCCAGGGGCGCCTGGCGCGCGACCTGCAGGGTTACGCCACCTACTTCGGGCGCTGGGCCCAGACGTGGGAACGTCAGGCGCTCCTCCGGGCCCGCGCCGTGGCCGGGGACGGCGCCCTCGGACGGCGGTTCATGGAGCTCGTGGAGCGGTTCGTGTGGGAACCTCCGCTCACCGCCTCCGACGTCACCGACATCCGGCGCATGAAGGCCCGCATGGAACGCGAGCGCATCTCGGCGCGCGACGACCCCCAGTTCCACCTGAAGCTCGGGCGGGGATCCCTGTCCGACGTGGAGTGGACGGTGCAGCTCCTGCAGCTGCTGCACGGCGTGCCCGGCACGGGGACGATGGCCACGCTCGAAGTGCTCGGCGAGCGCGAGATCCTCACGCCGGCGGACGTCGAGTCGCTACGCGCCTCCTACCGCTTCTGCGAGCGGACACGGAACCGCTGGCACCTCGTGGGCGCGCTGGCAGGCGGTGCGTCACCGGGTGACGCGCTGCCCACGCAGGCAGACCAGCTGTCGCATCTGGCCCGGAGCCTCGTCACCACGCCCTCCACCCTGCGTGATGACTACCGCCGGGTGACGAGGCGGGCCCGGCGCGTGGTGGAACGCGCCTTCTACGGCATCGAGGACGCGTGACGGGTTCGAGTGAGGCGACCGAGCCCGCCACAGGACGCAGCGCGCCCCGGATAGCATCGACGGCGGGAAGGACCCCGTGAGCGCTGTGAGCAGAGGGCGGGACGACATCGACACTGCCGGCCACGGCGAGACCACGGCCGACGTCGTGGGCGTCGTCCTCGACCTCATGCCCGACGCGGCGGTGGTGGTGGACGGCGAGGGGCAGATCGTGGCCGCCAACACGGGGGCCGAGACCATGTTCGGCGCCCCGGCCGGTGGGTTGCGTGGGGTGAGCGTCGACGTGCTCGTGCCCGACCGGTTGCGGCCCGGTCACGCCCGGCACCGCGCCACCTACGTCGCCCGTCCCACCCAGCGGCCCATGGGCGCGGCCACCGAGCTGTGGGCCACGCGCCTCGACGGGACCGAGATGCAAGTGGACATCAGCCTCGCCCCCATCGGGACGCCCGAGCGGCCGCTCACCCTGGCGGCGGTGCGCGACCTGACCGAACGCCGCGCCGAATGGGAGGCCGAGGCGCGGCTGGCCGCCATTGTGTCGTCCTCCGACGACGCCATCATCTCCACCGACCTGAACGGCACCCTCATCAGTTGGAACCCCGGGGCACAGCGCCTGTTGGGATACCCGTCCGAGGAGATCGTCGGACGGCCCGTCTGGCGGCTCGTCCCCGAGGGACTGCGCGGCGACGTCGAGGAGCAGATGGCGCGGGTGCGCGGTGGTATGCACATCCCCACCCGCGACACCCTGCGACTGCACAAGTCCGGCCGCGAGGTCGAGGTCGCCGAGTCCCTGTCACTCATCCGCGATCTGGCGGGCAATCCCACCGGCATGTCGGCGATGATGCGCAACATCAGCGAGCGCAAGCGGGCTGAGCGTGAGCTCCGCCGTCTGCTCGTCGACGGGCAGCGGCGCGAGCGCTGGCTGAGCGCGATCTCAGAGGTCCGGCTGTCGATGCTCGGTGGCGGCACCCTCGACCAGTGGCTGGCGCTCATGGCCCGGCGCGCCGTCGAGCTGGCCGACGCCGACGGTGTCACCTTCAGCGTCCCCGCCGCCGATGACGACACCTTGCTCGAGGTGGTCGCCGCCCACGGCACGGCCATGGAGCCGCTGCTCGGGCAGCTCGTCCCCGTCGCCGACTCCCCCGCCGGCAAGGTGTTCTCATCGGGCCGCACGTCGGCCTTCGAGGGCCCACCGGCGACACCCGGTGCCGACGAGGCCGACGCCATCGCCCGGCGCGTCGGTCCGACGCTCCTCGTCCCCGTGAGCACCGCCCACGGGTCGGGAGGCGTCCTGACCGTGGTGCGACTCGTGGGAAACCCCCCCTTCAGTCCCGAGGAGATCCGGGTGGTGGAGAGCTTCGGGCAGCAGGCGGGGTTGGCCATCGAGCTCGACCGGGCCCAGTCCGACCGCGAGCAGCTCGCCCTCATCGGAGACCGGGAGCGCATTGCCCGCGACCTTCACGACCACGTCATCCAACGTCTGTTCGCGGTGGGTATGTCCCTGCAGGCCGCCACCCACTCGATCACCGACAGCGCCGCGCTCGACCGCATCAACGAGTCGGTCGAGGAGCTCGACGCCACCATCCGCGACGTGCGCTCCACCATCTTCTCCCTGGCGTTGCGAGCCACCGACAAGGCCGAGACGAGCACACGCGCCCGCATCCTGGAGGTGGCGGGGGCGGCGTCCACCACGCTCGGGTTCCAACCTCGCCTACGCTTCGACGGACCGGTCGACACCAAGGTCTCCCCCGACATCGTGCCCGACGTCCTGGCCGTGGTGCGCGAGGCGCTTTCCAACGCAGCGCGCCACGCTCATGCCTCGCGCGTCGAGATCCTTGTCGACGTGCACGACGACCTGGTGATCACCGTCACCGACAACGGTGTGGGCATGGGCGCCACCACGCGGTCGAGCGGGCTCGCAAACATGCGGGCGCGGGCCGAAGTGAGGGGGGGCACGATGACGGTGCAGGACACCGAGGGGGGCGGGACCACCATGCGGTGGCGGGTGCCGCTCGTGCGCTGAGGGGACGCGGGCGCTACTCGCTCTGCTCGGGAGCGTCCGTCAGATCGACGTCACGGCGACCGATGACGTGCACGTCGACCCCGCAGTCGGCGGCGAAACGCAGCACCCGTTGGACGACCGAGCCCTTGGTCAGCTCCTCC